>NZ_JBEYVB010000010.1:0-116784 GCF_040643815.1 Micromonospora sp. NPDC047074 | reverse complement strand
CACGGCGGTGCCTCGTTGCCGCACGGCGGTGCCTCGTTGCCGCACGGCGGTGCCTCGTTGCCGCACGGCGGTGCCTCGTTGCCGCACGGCGGTGCCTCGTTGCCGCACGGCGGTGCCCACTCGCCCTGCGGGGATGCCCACCCGCCCCTGGGGCGATGCCCGCTGGCCGCTGGGAGCCGCCCGCCGGGTCGGCGGGCGGCTCAGCCGCCACGCGCGCGACCCGGTTCAGCCGGCGGCGAGCCGGCCCAGCGTCGCGACCGTCTCCTCAGGCCCGAGGGCCGCGTCCAGCAGCCAGCCGGTGAGCCGCTCGTACCGGTCGACGTCCGCCGCCGTGGCCAGGCGTACGTCGGTGGTGAGCGCCTCCAGCATGACCGTGCGCGGGTCGGCCGGGTCGGGAAACGTGTAGCTGGAGTACGGCGTGAACGCGTGCACCCCGCCCTGCGGCACGGCGCCCCTGGGCAGCAGCCGGATCGTCACGTGCGGCAGGCCGGCCAGGTCGACCAGGTGCCGCAGCTGCTCCCGCCACACCTGCGGCGGGGCGTCGGCGGCCTCACAGGCGGCCTCGGCGAGCAGCGCCGTGTAGCGGGGCGGGTCGGTACGCCGCAGCACCTCGTGCCGCAGCGCCCGGGCGCGCACGTCGGCCTCCACGTCGAGGGCCGGTTCGAGCAGCCGGCCGGCCGCGATCCGCAGCCGGGCGTACGCCGGGGTCTGCAGCAGCCCCGGCACGACGGCCGGCTGCCAGTCCACGATGCTCGCCGCCCCCGCCTCCAGCTCGGCGTAGGTGCGCTGCCGCTCGCCCATCTCCCCGAGCGCCTTCCACCAGCCCCGGCTGGTGGCGGCGTCGCGGGCGATGACGATGAGCGCGTCCCGCTGTGGCGACGGCACCTCGTAGACGTCGAGCAGGTCGAGCACGTCGGCCAGGTCCGGCCGGCTCTGCCCCAACTCGATGCGCGACAGCTTCGAGGTGGACGCCCAACCGAGCCGGTCGCAGACCTGCTCCAGTGTCAGCGCCTCGCGCCGTCGCAGCTGGCGCAGCTCGGCGCCCAGCCGCGCGCGACGAATAACCGGACTCGTTGGCAACGGCATCCCCAGCCTCCCCATCGAGGGGAGAGTACGCAGGACGATCACCCTGCGCAATACCGTGCTCGCGTACCGCAATCACGACGCCTGGTCGGCCTGCCCGCCCGTGGGGTGCGCCGGTCGCGGGTCGACGCCGGCACGTGCCGAGCGGCCAGCCGCTCCTGCCCTGGTTGGGACCGGTCTGGGCGCGCAACGGTTGCGCCGGCGCGGTGGCTCGCGGCCGGCCCGGCCCCGGCAGCCCGTCGCCGCCGGCCCGAATCGCACCTTCCCGATCATGCCGCGAACCCGGCGTTCCTGGTCGACCGGACCGCCGCCGAACCGCCGCCGAACCGCCGCCGGGCCGCCGCCGACGGGGCCCTACTTCACGCCCGTGGCGTCCATGCCGCGCAGCTCCTTCTTGAGGTCGGCGACCTCGTCACGGATCCGGGCGGCCAGCTCGAACTGGAGTTCCCGGGCCGCGGCCAGCATCTGGTCGTTGAGCTCCTGGATGAGCTGGGCCAGCTCGGCCCGGGCCATGCCCTCCCGCGCGGGGGCGGCGCCGCCGGCCCGGCTCCGGCTGCGGGTCTCCTTGACCGGCGCCTTGCCCCGGGACAGCTGCCGCACCGCGCCGCCGACCCGGCTGTTCTCGGTGTCCTCCGCCTCGCGGTAGATGTCGTCGAGAATGTCGTGGATCTTCTTACGCAGCGGCTCGGGGCTGATCCCGTGCGCCTCGTTGTGCGCGAGCTGCTTGTCACGCCGGCGGTTGGTCTCCTCGATCGCCTCGGCCATCGACGGAGTGATCTTGTCGGCGTACATGTGCACCTGGCCGGAGACGTTCCGGGCGGCGCGGCCGATCGTCTGGATCAGCGACCGGCCGCTGCGCAGGAAGCCCTCCTTGTCGGCGTCGAGGATGGCGACCAGCGACACCTCGGGCAGGTCGAGGCCCTCCCGGAGCAGGTTGATGCCGACCAGCACGTCGTAGTCGCCCTTGCGCAGCTCCCGCAGCAGCTCGACCCGGCGCAGCGTGTCGACCTCGGAGTGCAGGTAGCGCACCCGGATGCCGTTCTCCAGGAGATAGTCGGACAGGTCCTCGGCCATCTTCTTGGTGAGCGTGGTGACCAGCACCCGCTCGTCGCGCTCGGTGCGCAGCTTGATCTCGTGCATCAGGTCGTCGATCTGGCCCTTCGTGGGCTTCACGACGACCTCCGGGTCGATCAGGCCGGTGGGCCGGATCACCTGCTCGACGAACTCGCCCTGCGACTGCTCCATCTCCCACGAGCCGGGGGTGGCGGAGAGGAAGACCATCTGCCCGACCCGCTCCAGGAACTCGTCGAAGCGCAGCGGCCGGTTGTCGGCGGCGCTGGGCAGCCGGAACCCGTGGTCGATCAGCATCCGCTTGCGGGACGCGTCGCCCTCGTACATGCCGCCGATCTGCGGGATGGTCACGTGCGACTCGTCGACGACGGTGAGGAAGTCGTCGGGGAAGTAGTCGAGCAGGCAGTGCGGCGGGCTGCCGGGCAGTCGCCCGTCCATGTGCATCGAGTAGTTCTCGATGCCGGAGCAGAACCCGACCTGGCGCATCATCTCGATGTCGTAGGTGGTGCGCATCCGCAGCCGCTGCGCCTCCAGCAGCTTGCCCTGTCGCTCCAGCTCGGCGAGCCGTTCGGCCAGCTCGGCCTCGATGTCACGGATCGCCCGCTCCATCCGCTCCGGCCCGGCCGCGTAGTGGGTGGCTGGGAAGATCACCAGCCCGTCGACCTCCTTGACCACGTCGCCGGTGAGCGGGTTGAGGTAGTAGAGCTTCTCCACCTCTTCGCCGAAGAGCTCGATGCGGACGGCCAGCTCCTCGTAGGCCGGGATGATCTCCAGCGTGTCGCCGCGGACCCGGAAGGTGCCCCGGTTGAAGGCCATGTCGTTACGCGTGTACTGGATGTCGACCAGCCGGCGCAGCAGCTGGTCGCGGTCCAGCTCCTGCCCGACCGCGACCCGCACGGCGCGGTCGAGATATTCCTCCGGGGTGCCCAGCCCGTAGATCGCCGAGACGGTGGCCACCACGATCACGTCGCGCCGGGTGAGCAGCGACATGGTGGCCGAGTGCCGCAGCCGCTCGACCTCCTCGTTGATCGAGGAATCCTTCTCGATGTAGGTGTCGGTCTGCGGGATGTAGGCCTCGGGCTGGTAGTAGTCGTAGTAGGAGACGAAGTATTCGACGGCGTTGTGCGGAAGCAGCTCGCTGAACTCCTTGGCCAGCTGCGCGCAGAGCGTCTTGTTCGGCGCCAGCACCAACGTCGGCCGCTGCACCCGCTCGATCAGCCACGCGGTGGTGGCGCTCTTGCCGGTGCCGGTCGCACCGAGCAGCACCGTGTGGCGGTCGCCGCGCCGGACCCGGCGCTCCAGGTCGTCGATGGCCGCCGGCTGGTCGCCGGCCGGCTGAAACTCGCTGATGACCTGGAAACGGCCGTCGAGCCGGGGAATGTCGAGCGCCATGACCCCAACGGTACGCCGGGGGTCCGACACCCCGGAGCGACTACGCCCGGTCGACGATCGGCTTCGATATTCCCATTGTGTGAGCCATCTCACCGGACTACGCTTTCCGGGTAGGCCGCTCGCGGCGGCCGACCGGGCAGGTGGCCAGGCCGACAAGGCCGGCCTGCCCCCGGCACAGAGGTCGCAGCACCCGGCACTCCCGGCGTGCGCGCCGACGTGGTCGCGCCCGACGCGCTGACCGGCCGCCGCGAGCGCCCCTGCTCGTCACCCCACGGGGGTGAATCCCGTTCAACCTCCCGTGGAGACCTCCGCCGCCCGGGCCCCCCGCCCAGGGCCGACCCGCCCGCCGCAGCACCGCCCGCCGCACGACGACGCCCACACCGGGAGCATCCCCCGGGTGGTGACCGGCCGCCGGCGCACCGTCCTGCTGACGCTCGCGGCCGTGGCCGTGCTCTCCGCCGCCGCGCTGGTCGTGGGGCTGCTGAGCTGGACGCCCGCCCGGCCGGAGCAGCCGAGGACGCTGACCGGCGACGAACGCGAGCGGCTCGCCGCGATGCGGGTCACCAACCTCCGCGACCTGCGGGCGGGAGTGCGCGTGACCGTGGGCACCGGCGGCGCGCGTACCGAACTGGTCGGCTGGGTCGACTGGTCGCGGTCGCTCGTCTACCTCGACGTCGGCGGGCCCGGCGCCGGCGCCGAACGCGGGCTGCTCCAGGCCACCCCGACGGTGGCCCTGCTGCGCCCCGACCCGGCCGCCGTGCCCACCCCCGCGCCGCCGCCGCTGGTGCCGCCGACCGACCGCTGGCGGCTGTACGAGCCGCCCGACGGGCGCGCGCTGGCGGCCGTACTCGATCTGCTCTTCCGGCTCGCCACGGACCGTCCGGAGCCGCCGGCCGACGACGCCCGGCGGATCGGTGGCAGCACGGTCGGCGTGGTGCCGGTCGACATCCTCCGGGCGCCACCGCCGCCCGCACCCGGCACGCCGGCATCCTCACCGCCCGGCACGCCGGCACCCTCACCGCCCGGCACGCCGGCACCGTCCGCGCCCGCGTCGTCGGGCGGGCAGCCGCGCTACTGGATCGACCGCGACGCCCGCCTGCACCGGCTGGAGACCGAGCTGCCCGGCGTCGGGCCGGTGACCGTACAGCTGAACCGGACCGACCGGCCCACGCTGCGACCGGTCGACGCCCTCGGCGGCCGTCCCGGGCAGCCCCGTGCCCTGACCGCCGCCGAGCGGGACCGGCTGGCGCGGTTGCCCGCCCGGCTCCGCGCCGGGGGCGCCGCCGTGACGCTGACCCTGCCCGCCACCGCCACCACGAACCTGCGCGGATCCGGCTGGGTGAGTTGGCGCGGGCGCAGCGCGTACGTGGCCGTCGCCGACCTCGACGTGCCGGACCGCCGGACGTTGCTGCGGATCGACGGCGCCCGGGTGACCCGGGCGGAGGTGTCGGCGGCGACGGTCCCGGGGACCGTGGAGGCGCCGGGGCGGCCACCGCTGCCGCCGCCCGCCCGGGGTTGGCGGGCCGAGCCGGCGCGTGCCGCCGAGCTGGTTCTGTTGCTCGACGCGGCGCTGCGGGCCGCCGGGTCGCCCGTCCGGCGGCAGGCCGCCCTGCGGGTACGCGGCGACACCCTTGCGGGAAAGGCCATCGACGTCATCGAGGTGCGCCCGGCCGCGGGGCCACTGCGCTACTGGATCGACCGGTCCGGGACGCTGCGCCGCCTGGAGTTGCGCACCCGACCCGGCTCCTGGGCCCAGCTCGACCTGGCGCCCGCCACGGTGCCCCGGCTCGGCCCGGCACCCGGTCAGCCGGCCGGAGCCCGCTGACCCGCGCTGGGCCGCTGCCCGGTCGTGAAGTGCCGCTCTTCCTGGAGCGCTGCCCCCTCCTCGACCGCTCCTCCTTGTCAGGGACGCCAGCCGGTCTGGGCCGCCCACTCCTCGGCGCGCAGGTGCTCCTCGTCGAACCACGGGTCCTTCGCGGTGGTGTAGGTGGCGCTGTCCGGCGCGGAGGCGGCCAACTCCCGCTTCAACATGAGATACGCCGCCCGCTGGCCCGGGTCGGCGCGCAGGTGGTCGCGCATCAGCAGCGCGTACCGCCAGCCGGGCGAGTCCGCCGGGCGGACGTGCAGGTGGACGGGACGGCCCGGGTCCGCACTGCCGTGCAGCCGCTTCTCCCACCGCCCGCTGCCGGGTGGGCGGGGGGTGTCCCACCACTCGCCGGGCAGGCGGGGAAAGCCCGCCGCCGCGAGGCGTTCGGCCAGCGGACCGTCCGCGTCGGCGAGGGTCGGAACGGTGAGCTGGATGTCGATCACGTCCTTGGCGGCGAGCCCGGGGACCGCGGTCGAGCCGATGTGGTCGATGCGCAGGTCGGCGGGGGCGACCGCGTGCCGGATCCGGGCGGCCAGCCGTGCGTACTGCTGCGGCCAGGTCGGGTCGGCCTCGACCAGCGCGACGCGGTCCGGCCGGACCGGTCGCCCCGCACGCAGGTTCGCCTCGTAGGGCCGCAGCCGCTCGTGCCACAGCGCGTCGACCGCCGCGTGCAGGTCGGCGAGGCTGCCGTCGTTGGTCAGCAGCACGTCCGCCGCCGCGCCGCGCCGGGCGTCGTCGGCCTGCGCGGCGATCCGCCGCTCGGCCTCCGCCCGCGCCATCCCCCGGTCGCGGGTCAGCCGCGCCAACCGGGTGGCCACCTCCGTCTGCACCACGACCACCAGGTGGTACGTGGGCGCGAGCCCCACCTCCACCAGCAGCGGCACGTCGTTGACCACGATCGCGTCGGGTGCCGCCGCGGCGGCCAGTTCGGCGGCCCGGGCCCGTACGCGCGGATGGGTGATCGCCTCCAGCCGGCGGCGGGCCGCCTCGTCACCGAAGACGAGCGCGCCCAGCGCCGCCCGGTCGAGGGCGCCCTCGGCGTCGAGGACCCGGTCGGAGAAGGCCGCGACGATCTCGGCCAGCCCTTCCGTGCCCGGCGCGACCACCTCCCGGGCCAGCAGGTCGGAGTCGATCACCACCGCACCACACTCGGCCAGCCGCGCCGACACGGCGCTCTTGCCGGAACCGATTCCCCCGGTCAGTCCCACCTTCAGCACCACACCAGTCAACCGGATCTCCCCCGCGCCCACCAAACCGGGCCCGGCACCCCGATCGCCCGGCCTCGTATCGCGCTTGGCCCGTCCCGTCCCGTCGCGGCGCGGCACGGAGCGGCACGGCACGGCACGGAGCGGCACGGAGCGGCACGGCGCGGCGCAGCACGTAGCGGCGCGGCACGGCGCAGCACGTAGCGGCGCGGCACGGCGCAGCACGTAGCGGAGCGGCACGGCACGGCACGGAGCGGCGCGGCACGGCACGGAGCGGCACGGCACGGCACGGAGCGGCACGGCACGGCGCGGAGCGGCACGGAGCGGCACGGCACGGAGCGACGCAGCACGTAGCGGCGCGGCACGACGCAAGATCGCGCTCGTTCCTGGATGTAGTTGCCTGTCGAGCGTTCCGAGGCCCCTACTTCCAGGATCTAGCACGATCTTGCAACGGCGATCGCCCGTCGTGGCCCGAGCCCGGGCGGGCCACGCTGGGGCGGGCCACGTCCGAACATGCAGCGCCCGGGCGGGCCGCGCCGGAGCGGGCCGCGCCGGGGCGGTGGTTGCCGGCGGCGGGCAGGGTGGGCGTGTCAGGGAACGGCGAGGGCCCCGCCCCCGGCGATCTTTCGATCGCGGGGACGGGGCCCGTCGTCGTTCAGCGGGTCACTTGCCGCCGGCGAGCTTCTCCCGCAGAGCGGCGAGCGCCTCGTCGGTGGCCAGGGTGCCGGCCGGCTCCTCGGCCTGGCGGCTCGGGGCCGCGCTGGTCGAGGTGGTGGTGCCACCACCGGTGACGGCCGGAGCCGGGTTGGCCGCAGCCTCGGCGTCGGCGGCCCGGGAGGTCTGCACCTGCTTGGTGTGGGCCTCCCAGCGCTGACGCGCCTCGGCGTACTGGTTCTCCCAGGTCTCGCGCTGCTTGTCGTACCCCTCGAGCCACTCGCCCGTCTCCGGGTCGAAGCCCTCCGGGTAGATGTAGTTGCCCTCGGCGTCGTACGTCGCGGCCATGCCGTAGAGGGTCGGGTCGAAGTGCTCCTCGCCCTCGACGAAGCCCTCGTTGGCCTGCTTGAGCGACAGCGAGATCCGGCGGCGCTCCAGGTCGATGTCGATGACCTTGACCATGACCTCGGAGCCGACCTGGACGACCTGCTCCGGGATCTCCACGTGGCGCTCGGCCAGCTCGGAGATGTGGACCAGGCCCTCGATGCCGTCGTCCACCCGGACGAAGGCGCCGAACGGCACCAGCTTGGTGACCTTACCCGGCACGATCTGCTGGATCGCGTGGGTGCGGGCGAACTGCCGCCACGGGTCCTCCTGGGTCGCCTTCAGCGACAGCGAGACCCGCTCGCGGTCCAGGTCGACGTCCAGGACCTCGACCTCGACCTCCTGGCCCACCTCGACGACCTCGGACGGGTGGTCGATGTGCTTCCAGGAGAGCTCGGAGACGTGCACCAGGCCGTCCACGCCGCCCAGGTCGACGAACGCGCCGAAGTTGACGATCGAGGACACGACGCCCTTGCGGACCTGGCCCTTCTGCAGCTTGTTGAGGAACTCGGTGCGCACCTCGGACTGCGTCTGCTCCAGCCAGGCCCGGCGGGACAGGACCACGTTGTTGCGGTTCTTGTCCAGCTCGATGATCTTGGCTTCGAGCTCGCGGCCGACGTACGGCTGCAGGTCGCGCACCCGACGCATCTCGACCAGGGAGGCGGGCAGGAAGCCGCGCAGCCCGATGTCGAGGATGAGGCCACCCTTGACCACCTCGATGACCGAGCCGCGGACGACACCGTCCTCGTCCTTGATCTTCTCGATGGTGCCCCAGGCCCGCTCGTACTGCGCCCGCTTCTTGGAGAGGATCAGACGACCCTCCTTGTCCTCCTTCTGGAGGACCAGGGCCTCGATGTGGTCACCAACCGAAACGACCTCGGCCGGGTCCACGTCGTGCTTGATCGACAACTCCCGAGAGGGGATGACGCCCTCGGTCTTGTAGCCGATGTCGAGCAGGACCTCGTCCCGATCGACCTTGACGACGGTGCCTTCGACAATGTCGCCGTCGTTGAAGTACTTGATGGTCTCGTCGATCGCGGCGAGGAAAGCCTCCTCAGAGCCGAGATCGTCGTGGGTGACCCGGGTGGCGCTCGAGGGGGCCTCGATGCTGCTCGTCATGTGGGCGGTTGCTCCGGTCGGATGGTGTGTCACAGCAGGCTGGTGTCGCGGTGACCTGTTCGCGCCAACGGATCCGTCGCCGGGCAACCGGGAGATCATCGCGTGAGATCATGGATGTGGCTCCGTGGTCGTGCCGGAGACCGCGCACCTGCTCCCTGCCGAGGCACACGATCCGCGAGCGCATCGTCTAGCCTACCCGCTGCATTACCACAGCGTGCAAGCCCTCCCGCCCTCTCGCCACCGCATCTGCTGCGAAAGCGGAGATATCGGCAGGAAGCTGCCCCAGGTGTAGCGCCCGTCACACCGGCACCAGGAGTGAACGGTAGCGCCGCCCGGCACCGACCGCACGCCGGGGGGCGGCCGGCGGTCGTCGCGGCGGGGGCCTAGCGTGGGCGGGTGGATGACGACAGCCGGGTGACCCGGCGCCGGGTCGGTGACGCCGAGGCCCGCCGGGCCAGCCGCCACTGGTGGGACGCCGACGCCGACGACTACCAGGCCGAGCACGGCCAGTTCCTCGGCGACCTGGACTTCGTCTGGTGTCCGGAGGGCGTGCGCGAGGCCGACGTGCGGCTGCTGGGCGAGTTGGCCGGGCGGCGGGTGCTGGAGCTCGGTTGCGGCGCCGCCGCCGCCGCACGGTGGCTGGCCACCCGGGGTGCCCACCCGGTCGCCCTGGACCTGTCCGCCGGCATGCTGCGGCACGCCGCGCTCGCCGCCGGGCGCACCGGCGTACGCGTGCCGCTGGTGCAGGCCGACGCGCTGGCGCTGCCCTTCGCCGACGCTGCGTTCGACACCGCCTGCACGGCGTTCGGGGCGGTCCCGTTCGTGGCCGACTCGACGGCGGTCATGCGCGAGGTGTTCCGGGTGCTGCGCCCCGGCAGCCGGTGGGTGTTCTCGGTGACCCACCCGATGCGATGGATCTTCCTCGACGACCCGGGTGAGGGCGGGCTGACCGCCGTGCACTCGTACTTCGACCGCTCCCCCTACGTGGAGCAGGACGAGGCCGGCCAGGCCACCTACGTCGAGCAGCACCGCACGCTCGGTGACCGGATCCGGGAGCTCGTGGGGGCCGGATTCCGCCTGGTCGACCTGGTGGAGCCGGAGTGGCCCGCCGGGCACGAGGGGATCTGGGGGCAGTGGAGCCCGCTGCGCGGCCGGCTCTTCCCCGGCACCGCCATCTTCGTCGCGGAGAAGCCTGCCTGACCGGAGACGCCGTCAGACCGGAGATGCCCGTCTGACCGGAGACGCCCGCCCGATCCGCGGCCGCCCGGACAGCCGTGGCGCCGCCGGCCGTCGTTTCGGGGCAGCACCGCCGGGTACCCGCGGCACATGGCCGAGCAGAACGAGTTCCGCAAGGGCGACCACGTCTCCTGGGCCAGTCACAGCGGCCGGGCGTACGGCGTGGTCAAGGAAAAGATCACCGAACGGACGCACGTGCGCGGGCACACCGTGAACGCGTCTCCGGACGACCCGCAGTACCGGATCCGCAACGACGACTCGGGCCGGGACGTCGCGCACCGACCGGAGGTGCTGCGCCATGAGCCGTGACGACGAGGGCCGGGACACCTACCGGGAGTTCACCGAGGCGGTGAACATGAAGCCGGGCGAGCTGTCGACGTGGCTGGAGACCGACGAGTCGAAGCAGGTCGGCTGGCACAAGGGCGGGCGCTCCGGCGGCGGCGAGTCGGTCGGGCACGAGTCCGGCCGGAAGATCATCAGCCTGCTGCGGCGCAAGCGCGGCGAACTCACCGAGGGCGACTACAAGCACATGCGCAAGGTCGTCGGCTACGTCCGCCGGCACATGGCGCAGCGCCCCTCCGGCGACGTCCGCGACACGAAATGGCGCTGGTCCCTGATGAACTGGGGCCACGACCCGCTCAAGTGACCCGGACCGCGAGCTGACCCGGACCGGAAGCTGACCCGGACCGGAAGCGCCGTGACCCTGGCGGCGGGCCGCCGATCCGACCGGCCCCTGACCAAGCCCCGCGGCAGCGCCGAACGACCACGCACCCGACGGGGCCTGCGGGCCAGCCCGACCGACAGGGGTTCCGGGGCAGCCCGACCCGCGCAGGGATCAAGCCTGACCGCCCGGAGCGGGTCGGGCTGCCCCGGAACCGGCACCCGGAAAAGTCCCGGACCCCCATCCAAAGAGATCAGTGGTCGGCGCTGTTCCAGTCCCGCCCCTCGCCGACCGAGACCTCCAGCGGCACCGACAGCGGGTGCGCCCCGCCCATCTCCCGCCGGACGAGCGCCTCCAGGGACTCCCGCTCACCGGGGGCGACCTCGAAGACCAGCTCGTCGTGCACCTGGAGCAGCATCCGCGAGCGCAGGCCCGCAGCGCGCAGGGCGGTGTCCACGTGCAGCATGGCGACCTTGATGATGTCGGCCGCCGAGCCCTGGATCGGGGCGTTGAGCGCCATCCGCTCGGCCATCTCCCGGCGCTGCCGGTTGTCGCTGACCAGGTCGGGAAGGTAGCGCCGGCGGCCCAGGATGGTCGAGGTGTAGCCGTCGCGCCGGGCCCGGTCGACGACCTCCTGGAGGTAGTCGCGTACCCCGCCGAACCCGGCGAAGTAGTCCTCCATCAGCCCGCGGGCCTCCTCGGCGGTGATCCCGAGCTGTTGGGAGAGGCCGAACGCGCTCAACCCGTACGCCAGGCCGTAGTTCATCGCCTTGATCTTGCGCCGCTGGTCGGCGGTGACCTCGTCGACGGGCACCCGGAAGACGGACGAGGCCGTGGTGGCGTGGAAGTCGGCGCCGGAGTTGAACGCCTGGATGAGGGCGTCGTCCGACGACAGGTGCGCCATGATCCGCATCTCGATCTGGCTGTAGTCGGCGGTGAGCAGGCACTCGTAGCCCTCCCCCACCACGAAGGCGCGGCGGATCCGGCGCCCCTCCTCGGTGCGGATCGGGATGTTCTGCAGGTTGGGCTCGGTGGAGGAGAGCCGGCCGGTGGCCGCCACCGTCTGGTTGAACGTGGTGTGGATCCGGCCGTCGTCGGAGACCGACTTGAGCAGGCCGTCGACGGTCGTCTTCAGCTTCGCCACGTCGCGGTGGCGCAGCAGGTGGGCCAGCACCGGGTGCGGATTCTGCGCGTGGAGCCACTGGAGGGCGTCGGCGTCGGTGGTGTAGCCGGTCTTGATCTTCTTGGTCTTCGGCAGGCCCAGCTCGCCGAAGAGGATCTCCTGCAACTGCTTCGGCGACCCGAGGTTGAACTCCCGCCCGACCGCGGCGTACGCCCCCTGGGCGGCGGCCTTCACCTCGGCGGCGAAGTGCGCCTCCAGCTCGGACAGGTAGTGCGTGTCAGCGGCGATGCCGGTGCGTTCCATGCCGGCGAGCACCCGCATCAACGGCAGCTCGACCCCGGCCATCAGCCGCGCCGACTGCTCGCCGTCGCGGGACAACTCGGCGTCGATCGCGTCGGCCAGGTCGAGGGTGGCCCGGGCCTGGAGCATCAGGTTCTGCTCCGCCTCGCCGTCGTTGCCGAACCCCTCCAGGGTGAGCTGGCCGGTCTCCGGGGCGTCGACCCGCAGCTCGCGGTGCAGGTAGCGCAGGGCCAGGTCGGTCAGGTCGTAGGACCGTTGGTCGGGGCGGGCCAGGTAGGCGGCGATCTGGGTGTCGCGGAGGATGCCCTCCAGGCCCCAGCCGTGCGCGGCGAACGCGAGCACCGCCGGCTTGCTGTCGTGCAGCACCTTGGGCCGCCCGGCGTCGGCCAGCCAGGCCGCCAGGGCCGCCTCGTCGGCCGGATCCAGCGTGGCGGGGTCGAACCAGGCCGCCGCGCCACCGGCGGTGGCCAGCGCCAGCCCGGTCACCGAGGCCGTGTGCCGGCGGTTGGGACCGGTGTCGAGCTTCACCGCCACGCCCACCGGGGCGCCGGCCGGCGCGTGCGTCTCCAGCCACCCGGCCAGCGCCCCGGGCGTGGTGAGCACCTCGCCGGTCAGGTCGAACCCGGCCTCGGCCTCCGGCTCCACCGCCTCAAGGTATTGATAGAGCCGGTCGCGCAGGATGCGGAACTCCAGGGTGTCGAAGACCTGGTGGACGGCCTCCCGGTCCCACCCCTGCCAGCGCGCGTCCTCGGGGCGCAGCGGCAGCTCCAGGTCGGAGACGAGAGCGTTGATCTCGTAGTTGCGGATCACGTCGGCGAGCCGCTCGCGGAGGCTCTCGCCGGCCTTGCCCTTGATCTCGTCGGCCCGCGCGACGACCCCGTCGACCCCGCCGTACGTGTTGATCCACTTCGCGGCGGTCTTCGGGCCGACGCCGGGGACGCCGGGCAGGTTGTCGCTGGTCTCGCCGACCAGGGCGGCCAGGTCGCGGTAACGCTCCGGGGTGACCCCGTATTTCGCCTCGATCGCCGCCGGGTCCATCCGGGCGAGGTCCGAGACGCCCTTACGCGGGTAGAGCACCGTGACCTGGTCGCCGACGAGCTGGAACGCGTCCCGGTCGCCGGTGCTGATCAGCACCGACATGCCCTGGTCGCGGGCCTGGCAGGCGAGGGTGGCGATGAGGTCGTCGGCCTCGTAGCCCTCTTTCTCCACCACCGGGACCTGCAACGCCGCGAGGACCTCCTTGACCAGGCTGACCTGGCCCTTGAAGTCGTTGGGGGTCTCGCTGCGGCCGGCCTTGTACTCCGCGTATTTCTCGGTGCGGAAGGAGCGGCGGGAGACGTCGAAGGCGACCACGATGTGCGTCGGCTGCTCGTCGCGCAGCACGTTGATCAGCATCGACGTGAAGCCGTAGACGGCGTTGGTCGGCTGCCCCGTTGTCGTGGAGAAGTTTTCCACCGGCAGGGCGAAGAAGGCCCGGTAAGCCATGGAATGTCCGTCGACGAGAAGCAGGCGCGGCGTCGTAGCTGTCACGGCAGCGACTCTAGCCGCCCGCTCCGACACTCCAGGACACCGGCACGGGCGCGGCCGGCACGAACGTCAACCGGCGCGCGCGGCCGGCACGAACGTCACCGGCACGGGCGAGGCCGGCACGACGTCACCGGCACGGACGCCGGCGCGGCCCGGAGCGGGACCGCGCCGGCGTCCCGCCTCAGAGCACCTTCGCCAGGAACGCCTTCGTCCGGTCGTGCCGGGGGTTGGCGATCACCTCGCGGGGCACGCCGGACTCGACCACGACGCCGCCGTCCATGAAGACCAGGGAGTCGCCGACCTCGCGGGCGAAGCCGATCTCGTGGGTCACCACGATCATCGTCATGCCGTCACGGGCCAGGTCCTTCATCACGTCGAGCACCTCGCCGACCAGCTCCGGGTCGAGCGCGCTGGTGGGCTCGTCGAAGAGCATCAGCTTCGGCTGCATCGCCAGCGCCCGGGCGATCGCCACCCGCTGCTGCTGCCCGCCGGAGAGCTGGCTCGGGTAGTTGCCGAGCTTGTCGCCGAGCCCGACCCGCTCCAGCAGCGCGGCAGCCCGGTCGCGGGCGGCGGCCTTCTTTTCCCGGCCCAGCAGCACGGGCGCCTCGGCGACGTTCTGCAGGGCGGTCATGTGCGGGAAGAGGTTGAACCGCTGGAACACCATGCCGATCGACCGCCGCTGGGCGGCTACCTCGGACTCCCGCATCTCGTGCAGCTTGCCGCCGCGCTCGCGGTAGCCGATCAGGTCGCCGTCCACCCAGATGCGGCCGGCGTTGATCTTCTCCAGGTGGTTGATGCAGCGCAGGAACGTCGACTTGCCGGAGCCGGAGGGGCCCAGCAGGCAGCACACCTCGCCGCTGCGGACCTCCAGGTCGATGCCCTTGAGCACCTCGATCGGCCCGAACGACTTGTGCACCTGCTCGGCCCGGACCATCGGCCCGGGATCCACCGCCTTGTCAGCCGGTGCCGGCATTGTCAGCTCGGTCATGCGCCGTCCACCTTCCCGGTCGTGCCGCCGCTCTCCGCCGTGATCGCCCGCAGCCTCGTCCTCGCCCGCCCGCTGCGCCCGACGCCCTTGGAGAAGTGCCGCTCCAGGTAGTACTGCCCGACCAGCAGCACGCTGGTCAGCAGCAGGTACCAGATGGTCGCCGCGACCAGCATCGGGAAGACCTGGAAGGTACGGCTGCCCACGGCTCTGAGCTGGAAGAACAGCTCCATCGAGACCGGCACGAAGGCCACCAGCGAGGTGTCCTTGAGCATCGCGATGGTCTCGTTGCCGGTCGGCGGAACGATCACCCGCATGGCCTGCGGCAGCACGATGCGGCGCAGGATCTGCCCCCGCCGCATGCCCAGCGCCTGGGCGGCCTCGGTCTGGCCCTCGTCGACCGACTGGATGCCGGCTCGGACGATCTCCGCCATGTAGGCGGCCTCCGACAGGCCCAGCGCCAGCATGCCGGCGACGAACCCGGTGAGGATGTCCACCGCCGAGAAGCCGAACAGCCGCGCCTCGAAGTCGTCGACCCCGAACAGGGCGCCGATCTGCCGGTCGAAGGGCAGGCCGAACTCGATGCGCGCCCAGAGGATGCCCAGGTTGCCGAAGAGGATCGCCAGCACCAGCCGGGGCACCGCCCGGAAGAACCAGGTGTACGCCCAGGCGACGCCGCGCAGGATCGGGTTCTCCGACAGCCGCATGATGGCGATGACGACGCCCAGCCCGATGCCGATCAGCATGGCGGTCACCAGCAGCGCGATGCTGCCGCGTACCCCCTCCATGATCGGCGGGCGGAACATCTCGTCGATCATGAACGACCAGTTGAACGCCTTGTTCGTCACCAGCAGGTGCACGAACATGGCCACCAGCACCCCGATCACGGCGACGGCGACCCACCGCCCGGGATGCCGCACGGGCACGGCGCGGATGGGTTCCGGCCGTGCCCGTTCGGGTGTGTCTGTTCCGACCGACATGGTCAGCTGGTCGGGTTCAGCGCCGGAGTCGTGATGGCGCCGCCCTCGACGCCCCACTTCTTCAGCGCGCCCTCGTACGTGCCGTCCGCGATGACCGCCGCGACGGCCTCCTTGAGCACCTCGGCGAACGCGGCCTGGTCCTTCTTCACCGCGTAGCCGTACGGGGCCGACTCGTAGATGTCGCCGAGCAGCTCCAGCTGGCCGCTGCTCTGCTTCACCGCGTACGCACCCACCGGGGAGTCGGCCAGCATGGCGTCGTCCTTGCCGCTGACCACGGCGGCGGTGGCGTCGCTCTGCGCCTGGTACTGGTCGATGGTGATCGCCGGCTTGCCGGCGTCGGTGCACTTCTTCGACCGGGCGGTGATGTCGTCGAGCTGCACGGTGCCGACCTGCACGGCGATCTTCTTGCCGCAGGCGTTCTCGGTGTCGACCTTGGCCGGGTTGCCGGCCTTGGTCGCCCACTGGGTGCCGGCGGAGAAGTAGCTGACCATGTTGACGGTCTTCATCCGCTCGGCGTTGATGGTGAACGATGAGACGCCGACCTCGTACTTGCCCGAGTCCACGCCCGGCAGGATCGCGTCGAACGGCGCCGACTCGTACTCGGCCTTGAGGCCGAGCTTCTGCGCGACCGCGTTGAACAGCTCGATGTCGAAGCCGATGACCGTCTTGCCGTCGGCGTCGAGGAACTCCGCCGGGGCGTACGTCGAGTCGGTCCCGACCTTGATCACGCCGTCGGCCTTGATGGCGTCGGGCACCTTCGCGGCCAGCGCCGAGTCCGCGGCGGCCGTGACGCTGGGGCCGGCGCCGGGCTGGTCGGTGTTCTCCTTCTCGCCGCAGCCGGCCAGCGAGAAGGCCAGCAGCACGGCCCCGGTGACGCCGAGGGCGGCCCGGCGGCCACCACTGATGAGGAACATGGGGTACTCCTTGCGATGAGGGGTGGCGGCCGGTCAGGCCACGCCGAGGTATGCCTCTTTGACCGCCGGGTCGTGCAGCAGCTCGGCACCGGTGCCGCTCTTGACGATCCGACCGGTCTCCAGCACGTACGCCCGGTGGGCCCGGGCCAGCGCCTGCTGGGCGTTCTGCTCGACCAGCAGGATGGTGGTGCCCTGTTGGTTGATCTCGACGATGATGTCGAAGATCTGCTGGATCAGCATCGGCGCCAGACCCATCGAGGGCTCGTCGAGCAGCAGCAGCTTCGGCCGGCTCATCAGCGCCCGCCCGACGGCCAGCATCTGCTGCTCGCCGCCGGAGAGGGTGCCGCCCGGCTGCTTGCGCCGCTCGGCCAGGCGCGGGAAGAGCCCCAGCACCCGGTCGAGGTCCTGGGCGACGCCGGCGCGGTCACGCCGGGTGTACGCGCCCATGTCCAGGTTCTCCAGCACCGTCATGCCCGGGAAGATCCCGCGCCCCTCGGGGGCCTGGCACAGCCCGCGCCGGACCCGCAGGTCCGCCCGGAGCTTGGTGATGTCCTCGCCGTCGAAGCGGATGCTGCCGCTGGCGACCGGCCGGATCCCGGAGATCGCCCGCATCGTGGTCGACTTGCCGGCGCCGTTGGCCCCGATCAGGGCGACGATCTCGCCCTCGTCCACCGTCAGGCTGATGCCGTGCAGCGCCTGGATCCGCCCGTAGAGCAGGCTCACATCGTCGATCTCAAGCAGCATCGTCCGGCACCCCCAGGTACGCCGCGATCACCTTCGGGTTCTCCCGCACCTCGGCGGGCAGCCCCTCGGCGATCTTCTTTCCGAACTCCAGCACCACGATCCGGTCGGTGACGCCCATGACCAGGCGCATGTCGTGCTCGATGAGCAGCACGGTCACGCCGGTGTCGCGGATCTGCCGGATGAGCTGGAGCAGTTCCTCCTTCTCGGCCGGGTTGAAGCCGGCGGCCGGCTCGTCCAGGCAGAGCAGCACGGGGTCGGTGGCCAGCGCGCGGGCGATCTCCAGCCGCCGCTGCTCGCCGTAGGAGAGGTTGCGGGCGAACTCGTGCATCCGCTTGCGGATGCCGACGAACTCCAGCAGGCGCTCGGCCTTCTCCCGACTCGCGCGCTCCTCCTTCCAGTACCGCGGCAGGCGGAACAGCGCGGAGACCACGCTCGTCTTGTTGTGCGCGTCCGCGCCCACCAGGACGTTCTCCAGCGCGGTCATCTCCGGGAAGAGGCGGATGTTCTGGAACGTCCGTGCCATGCCCATCTTGGTGATGTGGTGCCGCTTCTTGCCGCTGATCTTCTCGCCGCGGAACCGGATCTGCCCCTCCGTGGGCTGGTAGATGCCGGTCATGGCGTTGAAGCAGGTCGTCTTGCCGGCGCCGTTCGGGCCGATCAGACCGAGGATCTCGCCCTTGTAGAGGGTGAAGTCCACCTCGTTGAGGGCGACCACGCCGCCGAAGCGCAGCGTGACGTTGTCGACCTCCAGCAGCGGCTCCCGGGTGGGCACCGCCTCCACGGCCGGCGCGCCGGCCTGCGCCGGAACGGCCGGCGTCTGCTCGGTGTCACTCACCGACGGTCACCTCCTTGCGGCGATCCTTGAACTCCGCCGCACGTCGTCGGTTGGGGATCAGACCCTCCGGCCGGAAGATCATCATGACCACCAGCACCAGGCCGAAGAACAGGAACCGGTACTCGTACAGCTCGACGCCGAACAGCTCGATGCCGCGGAACCGCTCGATCATGTACGCCACCAGCCCACCGCCGACGATCGCGCCGACGATGTTGCCGGAGCCGCCGAAGATGACCGCGGCCAGGATGATGATCGAGTTCAGCAGCTCGAAGTTCTGCGAGTTGACGAAGTTCTGTTTACCTGCGAACAACGCGCCGGCCAGGCCGGCGATCGCGGCACCCGCGGCGAACGCCCACAGCTTGAACTTGAACGTCGGCACGCCCATGAGCTGCGCGGCGTCCTCGTCCTCCCGGATGGAGATCCAGGCCCGCCCGACCCGGCTGTGGGTCAGGTTCCGCACCCCGATCACCACCAGGATGATCACCGTGAGCACCAGCCAGTAGTACGGTCGGGCGTCGAGCACGCCGAAGACCGGCTTGCCGTCGGCGTACTGGCCCGGCGGGTGCGGGATCTGGTTGAAGCCCCGCTGGCCCTTGAGGAACTCCGAGCTGACCGCGCCGATCCGGATCATCTCGGCGAAGCCGAGCGTCACCAGTGCCAGGTAGTCGCCCCGCAGCCGCAGGGTCGGCGTACCGAGCATCACGCCGGAGACCATCGTCAGGGCGATCGCCACCGGCACCGCCAGCAGCCACGGCCACAGCGTCTTGAGGTCGCTGCTCGGCGAGGTCAGCACCGCCACGGTGTACGCGCCGACGGCGAAGAAGCCGAAGTAGCCGAGGTCGAGCAGGCCGGCGAAGCCGACCACGATGTTCAGTCCGACGGCCAGCAGCACGTAGATCGAGACGGTGAACATCACCTGCGTGAAGTTCGCACCCGGGGTCGGGATCGGCCCGAGGTACTGGTAGAACTCCTTGTTCGGCAGGGCGTAGAAGAACACGATCACCGCGGCCAGCAGCGCCCAGCGCACCCAGCGCGGCGCGCCGCGCCACCGTTCGCCGGCAGCCTCGCGGCCGGAGCGCACCTTCTCCAAGACGGTCGTCATGCCCGCGCCCTCCCCAGCGACTCACCCAGCAGACCGGTCGGCCGGAACATCAGCAGCACCACCAGCAGCGCGAAGGCGGCGAAATCCTTCCACTGCGTGCCGAACAGGCCCGAGGCGTAGTTCTCCACGACGCCCAGCAACAGGCCGCCGACGAGCGCGCCCCGCAGGTTGCCGATGCCGCCGAGCACCGCGGCGGTGAAGGCCTTCAGGCCGAGCAGGAAGCCGACGCTGTAGGTGAGGGTCTGGATCCGCACGTCGTACAGCAGGCCCGCGACGCCGGCCATGCTGCCGCCGGCGATGAAGACCATCAGGATGATCCGGTCCTTGTTCACGCCCATCAGCGCGGCGGTGTTGGGGTCCTGGGCGACCGCCCGGATGCCGCGGCCTACCCGGCTGCGGTTGATGAACATGTCCAGCGCGATCATCATCACCAGCGCGGCGCCGATGGTCAGCAGCTGGACGGCGTCGATCGGCACGCCGGCGATCTCGAACAGCGGCTTGGTGCTGACCAACTGGGGAGCGCCCTCGGGGCGGCGCCGGGTCCAGATGCCGAACGCCTCGGAGATGGCGATTGACGCGCCGATGGCCGTGATGAGGAAGGCCAGCGGCGGCGCGTTGCGCTTACGCAGCGGCCGGTACGCCACCCGCTCGATCACCGTGGCGGTGCCCGCCGAGGCGATCGCCGCGACGATCATCGCCACGAGCAGGTAGAACATGATCGAACCAAGCCCGCTGACCTGCGAGTCCTGGTTGAGGCCGAATCCGTTCCAGGTCCAGATCGCAGCGAACGCGCCGGCGATGAAGACCTCGGAGTGGGCGAAGTTGATGAGTTTCAGCACGCCGTAGACCAGCGTGTAGCCCAGCGCGACCAGGGCGTAGATCGCACCCTGCGTCAGGCCGGTCGTGGTGAGTTCTCCGAAGTTGGAGAACAGTCCGTCGAAGTTCAAGGGAGGGACGCTCCATCAGGGTCTGGAGAGAAAAATGGGGTGCGGCCGGGAGCGAGCTCCCGGCCGCACCCGCGATCACAACTCAATCGCTGTGGCCAGCGACCGGCGTCAGGACTTCGGGATCTCCTGGTCCGGAACGACCTTGCCGCCGACGACCTTGAAGGCCCAGACCTTGACCTGCGCCGGGTCGAGCTCGCCGCCCTCGACGAACTTGTAGCTCGCCGCGACGCCCTCGCCGCTGTAGCCCTTCACGAACTCCAGCAGGCCCTCACGGGTGGTCTTGCCCGCCTTGATGCCGGCCAGCAGGATGTTCGCCGCGTCGTAGGCGGTGTCGCTGTAGGTGCCCGGGTCGGAGCCGTTGAGGGCCTTGTACTCCTGGACGAAGGTGCCGCGCGCCTCGGCGGCCGGCTGGCACGGGCAGGTGAGGATGGTGCCCTCGGCGGCCGCCGCACCCGCGGAGGTGATGTACGCGGCGTCGTTCACGCCGTCGCCGGCGACCAGCGGAGCGGTGACCCCGGCAGCGGTGAGCTGCTTACGGATCAGACCCGCCTCCTGGTAGTAGCCGCCGTAGAAGATCGCCTTGACGTTGGCAGCCTTGACCTTGGTGACCACGGCCGAGAACTCGACCTGCTTGCCCTCGCCCTGGACCTTGTCCGAGCCGACGACGGCCGGGCCGAGCAGCTTCTTGACCTCGTCGGCCAGGCCGGCGCCGTAGGCGGACTGGTCGTCGATGACGAAGACCTTGTCGGCCTTCAGCACGTTCTTGATGTAGTTGCCGGCCGCCGGGCCCTGGCTGAAGTCGTTGCCGACCGCGCGGAAGAAGGTCTTCCAGCCCTGCTCCGAGAGGCTCGGGCGGGTCGCCGAGGGGGTGATGGTGACCAGGCCGGCCTCGTTGAACAGCGGACCAGCGGCCTCCGACTCACCCGAGTACGCCGGGCCGATGATGCCGAGGATCTTGGTGTCGTCGATGGCCTTCTGGGCCAGCTGCGGGGCCTGGTCCGGGCTGCCCTGCGAGTCCAGCGGAACCAGCTCGACCTTGCAGTCGGCGTTCTCCTTGTTGTACTTGTCGACGGCCAGCTTGACGCCGTTGTTCTCGTTGATGCCGAGCGCCGCCGAGCTGCCGGTCAGCGCGCCGAAGAACGCGATCTTGTTGCCGCAGGCGTCACCACCGGACGCCGTGTCGTCGCTACCGCTGGAGCATGCGGTGCCGCCGGCGACGAGCGCCAGCATGGCGACCCCACCGATAACGCGCGCGAGCTTCTGCCTCAAGGCCCGAACCCTCCTCCGTCCCATGGTCCGAACCACCCGCTGCCTTTTGGCCCTTGCGGGGACGGACGAACCAGACCGTCGTCGCCGGTCTGGGGCCGGACGCTATCCCACCTCGGAGCTGTGACGAAAGCCCCAGGGGAGCGGGTTGACCGAACCGTTACACGCCGTGGCGGACTGGAAACGATCGCTGTAAGAATCATCGGTCGCGAGAACTTCTCAGCTTCGTTACGTCGGCGGCGGCCCGAACCCCGCCGGCCCCCTACCGATCGACCATCGGCACGCCCGCTGACCAGGCACGGGATGCCTCACCATCGTCGGTCACCAACAGCAGTCGATCGCCCAGCGACGCCACCGCCACGGCGGTGTCCCCGCCATCCGCCACCGCGCCTGGCATCACCATCACCCGCCATGAATCCCCCGAATCGACCGAGAGCCACAGTCCGTGACCGCCACCGTCCCTCGTGACCGCGACCAGGTCCCGCCCGACCGGCACCAGGCCGTCGACCGAGGACACCCCCGGGCCGGCCGCCCCGAACCCGCCGACCCGCCGCCACTCGCCCCCCGCCAGCCGCCAGCCGGCAAAGCCCTCGCGCACCGGTCCGACCGCCACCACCGCGCCTTCGACCGACGCCACCCGCTGCGCCTGACCACGCCCGTCCGACGCCGGCAGCGCCACCCGCCGCCAGGCCCGCCCGTCCACCGAGCCCCAGGCCAGGGGCGCCAGCGTCGTCGCGCCGGGCGGCAGCACCGCCCCCACCACCCACCACCCCGACGGCGCGGCCACCGCGTCGTACGCGACCGTCCGGCCGCGACCGTCACTGGCGAGCTCCGGCACGCCCTCCCGGACCGTGAAGCGCACGCCGTCCGGCGAGGTCCAGACCGCCGCCCCGTCGATTCGCGCCCCCGCGATCAGCCAACCGGCCGAACCCACCGCCACCCGGCTCACGCTCACCGCCCGGGGCCCGGCATACAACTCGAACGGCGCCGGCGCCTCCCGCAGCGCCCCGCCGGTCGACTGCGACCAGGTGCCCGTGCGCGGGTTGCCGTGCGCGCCGCCGTTCTTCGCGCCCAACGCCGCCAGCAGGCCGTCCCGGCAGGCGGCCGCGTAGAGCACGTGCTGGCGACCGTAGAAGCTCGACGGCGCCACCGGCAGCGCCGACCAGGACACCCCGTCTCCGCTGCTCCAGGCCGCGGGCCGGGTCTCCCCCGCCTCGTCGGCCAGCCCGCCGACCACGTACCACCGCCCGGCGCAGGCAACGGCGTCGCGCAGCAGCGGCCGACCGGATGCACCCGGCGGCGCCGGCAGCGCCAGCGGCTGCCACCGGGGGCGCAACGGCTCCTCCACCGGCGCCGCCGGGGCCCGGTCGCAGCCCGTCAGCAGCACCGCGAGAACGCCGAGCACTGCCACCAGGCGCCGGGTCCACATGGATCAGATGCTATCGATCAACCGGCTCGGGAGGGAGGGTCAGTCGACATGTTCGGGGCGTCAGGAGGTGGGCTGGGCGACCTCGCCGCCGGCGGTCTCGTCGAGGATCCGCTCGGCGACCTCCTTCATGGTCATCCGGTGGTCCATCGCCGTGCGCTGGATCCACTTGAACGCCTGCGGCTCGGTCATCCCGTAGGTCGTCATCAGCGCGCCCTTCGCGCGCTCGACCGTCTTGCGGATCTCCAGCCGGTCCGTCAGCCCGGCGACCTCCGCCTCCAGGGCGGAGATCTCCGAGTAGCGGGACAGCGCGATCTCCACCGCCGGCACCAGGTCGCTCTTCTGGAAGGGCTTCACGAGGTACGCCATCGCGCCGGCCGCCCGGGCCCGCTCCACCAGGTCACGCTGGCTGAACGCGGTCAGGATGATCACCGGGGCGATCCGGGCGCCCGCGATGCGCTCGGCGGCGGCCAGCCCATCCATGATCGGCATCTTGATGTCGAGGATGACGAGGTCCGGCTTGAGTTCCTCGGCGAGCCGGACGGCGGTCTCCCCGTCACCGGCCTCCCCGACGACCTCGTATCCCTCCTCGACGAGCATCTCGGCGAGGTCCAGCCGGATGAGCGCCTCGTCCTCGGCGATCAGAACGCGCCTGCGCTCGACGTCCGTCTGCGTCTCGGCCACGAGCCACTCCCACCATCGTTCCCGGCACGGCTACCGCCCATGCTCCCGCACGAGCGTAGTCGGGTACAGTAAGCCGCACCCGCCGGGATGGTGGAACGGCATACACGGAAGTCTCAAACACTTCTGCCCGAGAGGGCTTGCGGGTTCGAATCCCGCTCCCGGCACTCCTGTCACACACCTGTTCGATGATGCAAGGGTGCATCCACCCGAGATGCGGGCCCGGGCCCGGGCCCTCCGCGCCCGGGGCAACGACATCCGGTCGGTTGCCCGCGCACTATCCCTGCCCTACACCACCGTCTGGCACTGGTGCGTCGACCGCCCAGAACCGATCATGATCGCCACCGCCGCCCGCTATTTCCGCTGCTCACCCGATGTCGGCTATCCGACCGACCCCGCGGCCTACTCCTACCTGCTGGGCCTCTACCTCGGGGACGGCCATCTGGTCACCACCGACCGGGTTCCCGTCCTACGCATCTACTGCGCCGATGCGTGGCCTGATCTGATCGACGCCTGCGATGCCGCGATGAGGACAGTGCTCGCGAACAAGGTCCAACGGATCCAGAAGAAGGGCTGCACGGCGGTGCAGAGCACGGGCAAGCACTGGCCGTGCCTGTTCCCGCAGCACGGGCCTGGCAAGAAGCATGAGCGACCGATCGTCCTCACCGATTGGCAGAGGGAGATCGTCACCGCGCACCCTGGCGACTTTCTGCGTGGCCTGTTCCACTCCGACGGCTGCCGGGTGAGCAACCGGGTGACGATGCGCGGCAAGGACTATGTCTACCCGCGCTACATGTTCGTCAACGAGTCGGCCGACATCATGGGGCTCTGCCAGTGGGCGCTGGACCTGCTCGGCATCGCCTGGCGGATGAACCGCCGCAACTCCCTCTCGGTGGCCCGCCGGGAGGCCGTCGCCACCCTCGACGGTCACGTCGGCCCGAAGTCCTGACCCGACGGCCGCGCCTCAGCCGAGTTCGGCGAGCGCCCGGGCCAGGTCCACGCGCAGGTCCTCGGGATCCTCCAGGCCGACGGAGACGCGCAGCAGCCCGCCGCACGGCTTGGCCTCCCCCTCGACGGGTCGGTGCGTCAGCGAGGCCGGGTGCTGGACGAGGGTGTCCACGCCACCCAGCGACACCGCGTGGGTGATCAGCCGGCAGGCGTTCGCCACGGTGGCCGCGGCGGTCGCGCCGCCGCGTACCTCGAAGGCGAGGAGGCTGCCGGGGCCGCTCATCTGCCGACCGACGAGCCGTGCGGGGTCGTGCAGCGACGGGTGGTGCACCCGCGCGACGGCGGGATGGCTGGCGAGCCAGGCGGCGAGTTTCTCCGCGCCGGCCTGCTGGGCGCGGACCCGGACCGGCAGGGTCTGCAGGCCACGATGCAGCAGGTACGCGCCGAGGGGGTGCAGGATCGCGCCGGTGAGCGCGCGGACCTGGCGCAGCCGGGCGGCCCACCCGGAGTCGCAGGCGACGACACCGGCGAGGACGTCGCCGTGCCCGCCGATGCTCTTGGTGGCGCTGTGCAGCACGAGTGCGGCGCCGTGCCGGGCCGGCTGCTGGAGCACGGGGGTGGCGACGGTGTTGTCGACGAGCAGCGGCACGTCGCCGGCCGCGCGGGCGAGGGCGGCGATGTCCACCAGGTCGAGGGTGGGGTTGGCCGGGGTCTCGGCGATCACCAGGGCGGTGTCGGGGCGGACGGCGTCGGCGACCCCGCCCGCGCGGGCCCAGGTGACGGTGGAGCCGAGCAGGCCGGTGGCGAGCACGTGGTCGGTGCCGCCGTAGAGGGGACGGACGGCGACCACGTGCCGCTTCCCGTCCCGGGTGGCGGCGAGCAGGGCGGCGGTCAGGGCGGCCATGCCGCTGGCGAAGGCGACGGCGTCGGTGGTGCCTTCGAGATCGGCGAGGGCGGTCTCGAAGCGGGCCACGGTCGGGTTCCACAGCCGCTGGTAGACCGCGCTGCCGTCGGCGGGGACGGTGCCTCCGGTGGCGAGTGCCTCGTACGCGGCGCCGCCGGCGTCGACCGACGGCAGTGGGTTGGTGGTGGAGAGGTCGATGGGTGGGACGTGGACGCCGAGGGCGGCGAGGTCGTCGCGGCCGGCGTGCACGGCTCTGGTGTCCACGGTCGTCATGCCGGAAGGATCGAACATGGCGGCAACCGATGGCAATAATTCCGAAGATGATTCGGTGATGCTGCTTGGGCGCCCTGGGCGATTCGGTGGAAGATGCCTCCATGCCCCTTGCGACGAATGATGTACGGCGGTTCACGGACCTCGACGACACCGACCGGGCGATCCTGTCGGTGCTGGCCGCCGACGGCCGGCTGCCCAACAACGCCCTCGCCGAACGGGTCGGGGTGGCCCCCTCGACCTGCCTGACCCGTACCCGCGCCCTGCGGGAGCGCGGGGCGATCCGCGGGTTCCACGCGGAGGTGGATCCGGCGGCGCTCGGGCTGCCGTTGCAGGCGCTGGTGTCGGTGCGGCTGACCGCGCACGAACGGGCGGCGGTGGACGCGTTCCGGGCCCGGTCGGTGCGGCTGCCCGGGGTGGTGGCGGTGTTCCACGTGGCGGGCGCGGAGGACTACGTGCTGCACGTACGGGCCGCCTCGGCCGACGCGCTGCGCGACTTCGTGCTGGACCACCTGGCCGTGGACCCGGCGGTGCAGCACACCCAGACGAGCCTGATCTTCGAGCAGGCCCGCGGCATGGGTTGAGCACCCGGCGGTGCCCCCGACGAACCGGGCGGGGCGCTCGCGGTGCCGGGTGATCCCGCCCGCCCCGGGGAACAAATCCGAGGTGGGAGCGGTTGGCCAGGCGTGTGATCAACGTACCGCTGTCTGTTCTCGATCTTGCCCCGGTCGCGGCCGGCGCCACCGCCGGCGCGGCCCTGCGGCACACCACCGAGCTGGCCCGGCGCACGGAGGAACTCGGGTACCACCGGTTCTGGGTGGCCGAACACCACAACATGCCGGCGATCGCCAGTTCCGCCCCGGCGGTGCTGCTCGCGCACCTGGCGGCGCACACGTCGACGATCCGGCTGGGTTCGGGCGGGGTGATGCTGCCCAACCACGCGCCGCTGGTGGTGGCCGAGCAGTTCGGCACGCTGGAGGCGCTGCACCCGGGCCGGATCGACCTGGGCATCGGTCGCGCCCCGGGCACCGACCAGGTGACCGCGCTGGCGCTGCGCCGGACGATGGAGGGCCTGTCGGCGGAGGGTTTCCCCCGGGAGCTGGCGGACCTGATGAACTACTTCAGCGGCGAGCGGCCGGGGCCGATCACGGCCACCCCGGGCCTCGGCGAGCAACCGGCCGTCTGGCTGCTCGGCTCCAGCGGGTTCAGCGCCCAGCTCGCCGGGCTGCTGGGCCTGCCGTTCTCCTTCGCGCACCACTTCAGCGCGCAGAACACGGTGCCCGCGCTGGCGCTCTACCGGCAGCACTTCCGGCCGTCGAAGTGGCTGGAGAAGCCGTACGCGATGGTGGCGGTCAACGCGGTCTGCGCGGACACCGACGAGCGGGCGGAGTGGCTGGCGGGGCCGGCGGCGCTGTCGTTCCTGCGGCTGCGCTCGGGGCGGCCGGAGCCCCTGTCGACGCCGAACGAGGCGGCGGCGTACCCGTACACCGAGGCGGAGCGGGAGTTCGTGCGGCAACGCCGGGACGGGCAGGCCACGGGCTCCCCGGAGACGGTACGCCGGCAGCTCGGCGAGCTGCTGGCGCGGACCGGCGCGGACGAGCTGATGCTGACCACGCTGGTGTACGACGTGGCCGACCGGGTGCGCTCGTACGAGCTGATCGCCGAGCAGGTGGCCGGTGGCCTGCGCCGGCAGCCCTGAAACACGATCTTCACGTCGGCGTCACCGGGGCGACGCGCGGCCCGCCTAGGTTGGTCCTCGGTGGTGGTACGGCATTCCCGGTCGGGACGGGTCGGGAATGCCGCGGTGTGGGGCACCGGGCCAGAGCTGTGCGGATTCCGCGGCTGTGGCCCGGTGCCTACTCCACTCCCCCGTGACCGGCCGACGGGGTCGCACGGAAACCGCCGCCGGCCGGGGACGGCTCAGCGCAGATACACGTTCGGCGTGGGCGGGGTGGCCATCTGGTCGCCGATGAAGAAGCCCGGGTGCGGGGGCTGGTTGTAGGCGGTGTTCTGCCAGGCGACCGCGACCCGGTACTGCGGGTCGTGCATGAGCGTGTGGATCCGGGTGCCGCTGGGCACGGGCGTGCTGTAGATCCGCAGGGCCTGGCTGTCGCTGGTGCGCCAGACGACCTCCTCCCGCCAGTCACCGAACAGGTCGGCGGAGAGTGCCGGGGTGGACTTGGTGCCGTTGTTCGCCGCCACTCCGCTGCCGGTCAGCAGCCGGGTGTCGCCCCCGGTGCCGTACTTGTCGATCCGGGTGGCGTCGAGCAGTTCCCGGACGGGGTCGCCGTCCCACCAGACGAGGAAGTTCGCCGACGACGGCCGGCGCCCGACGACGGCTCCGGTCGCGCTGTAGAGGTCGCCCATGTGGGTGCCGGCGCCCCAGACCTCGGCGCCGGGGCTGCCGGCGTGGACGTCGGCGGCGACCCCCCGGCCGGGGCCCTCGGCTCCCCCGTTGTTCGGCCGCTGCCAGACGACCTGGCCGGTACGGGCGTCGTGCAGGTCGGCCGCCGGCTGGTTGCCGGACTCGTGGATCGTGAAGACCTCCAGGCCGGCCCGGCCGGGGACGAGGTCACCGACGTGCAGGGCGTCGCCGTGGCCGAACCCGGTGGCGTACATCAGGCGGCCGTCGTCGTTGATGGTGGCCGACCCGTACACGATCTCCTGGCGGCCGTCCGCGTCGACGTCGGCGACGGAGAGGTTGTGGTTGCCCTGACCGTGGGCGGCGCCGTTGCCCGAGGCGTTGGAGTCGAAGGTCCACCGCTTGCGCAGGGTGCCGTCACGGAAGTCCCAGGCCGCCACGACCGCCCGGGTGTAGTAGCCGCGGGCCATCACCAGCGAGGGGCGCTGCCCGTCGAGGTAGGCGGTGGCGGCGAGGAAGCGGTCGACACGGTTGCCGTAGTTGTCGCCCCAGGAGGAGACCGTGCCCCGTGGCGGGTCGTAGGTGACGGTGGAGAGGACGGCGCCGGTGCGGCCGTCGAACATCGTCAGGTACTCGGGGCCGGCGAGGACGTACCCGCTGGAGTTGCGGTGGTCGGCGGTGGCGGAGCCGATCACCTGGCCGGTGCCGGAGCGGGTGCCGTCGGCGGTCTTCATGGCCACCTCGGCGCGGCCGTCGCCGTCGTAGTCGTACACCTGGAACTGGGTGTAGTGCGCCCCGGCGCGGATGTTGCGGCCCAGGTCGACGCGCCACAGCCGGGTGCCGGTGAGGGTGTACGCGTCGACGTACACGTTGCCGGTGTAGCCGGACTGGGAGTTGTCCTTGGCGTTGGACGGCTCCCACTTGACCACGAACTCGTAGTCGCCGTCGCCGTCGAGGTCGCCGACGGAGGCGTCGTTGGCGGAGTACGTGTAGCTCTCGCCGCTGGGCGTGCTCGCGCCGGGCGGCACCTGCAACGGCACGTCGAGGTAGCCGGCGGGGAACTGGAGCGCGGCCGCGGACGCGGCCTGCTCCACACCCCCGACCACGGCGCGCACGGTGTAGGTCGCGTTGGCCGCCGCGCCGCTGTCGAGGTAGTTGGTCGCCCCGGTGATCGGGCTGCCGTTGACCCTGGTCGCGCCGCGGTAGAGGTTGAAGGACACCCCTGAGGTCTCGGTGCCGAGCAGCCGCCAGGAGACCAGGTTGCCGGTGCCGGAGCGGACGCTGACCAGCCCCCGGTCGAGGTCCTCCATCTGCACCGCCCCGGCCGGGGGCGGAGTGGTGGGTGGCGGGGTGGTGGGTGGTGGAGTCGTGGGCGGCTGGGTGGTGGGCGGAGCGCTGGTCGGCGGCGCGGTGGTCGGGCCGCTGGTGGGCACGGCACCGGTGCAGACGGTGCCGTTGAGGGCGAAGCTGGTCGGCGCCGGGTTGCTGCCGTCCCAGGAGCCGGTGAAGCCGAACGCGGCGCTGGCGCCGGTGGCGATCACCGCGTTGTAGTCGACGTTGCGGGCGGTCACCTGGGCGCCGGACTGGCTGACGACGGCGCTCCACGCCTGGGTGACCTGCTGGCCGGCGGTGTACGACCAGGTGAGGGTCCAGCCGTTCACCGTCTCGCCCAGGTTGGTGACGGTGACGTCGGCGTTGAAGCCGCCGGGCCACTGGTTGGTGATCCGGTGGTCGACGCGGCAGCCGGCGACGGCGGCCTCGGCGGTGAGGGTGGGCAGCGTACCGGCGACGAGCGTGGCCGCGGCGCCCGCGCAGAGCAGCGCGACGCGGCGGGGGGTGACGGGCATCGGGGGTTTCCTCCGGGGAGGTCGGGCGCGCGGCGACCGTCGCCGCCGGCCTGCCCGGGCCGGCGGGAGGGCACACCGCGCTGGCGGCGGTGGTCCGGCGCCGCACTGCGGCGTCGAGGGGATGGCTCCGCGCCCCTGCGATGCTAGGGCAAGCGCTTACTTCGGACAATCCGCCGATGCCTTGCCTTCCGCACCCGATTCTTGATCGACTCGGGGCGTGGCAGAGCACATGACTCCCGACGAGTTCCGACGCGCCGGGCACGCCGTGGTGGACTGGATCGCCGACTACTGGGCCACGCTGGGGCAGCGGCCGGTGACCTCGCAGGACCCGCCCGGTGCGGTGGCCGCCCGGCTCCCGGCCGGCCCGCCCGAGCACGGCGAGCCGGTGGAGGCGGTCCTCGCCGACCTGGACGCCGTCGTCACCCCCGGGCTGACCCACTGGCAGCACCCCGGCTTCTTCGGCTACTTCCCGGCCAACACCTCCGGCCCCAGCGTGCTGGGCGACCTGGTCAGCGCCGGGCTCGGCGTGCAGGGGATGCTCTGGGCGACCGGCCCGGCGTGCACCGAGCTGGAGACGGTGCTGCTGGACTGGCTCGCCGAGCTGCTCGACCTGCCGAAGCGGTTCCGCTCCGGCTCCGGCGGCGGTGGGGTGATCCAGGATTCGGCGTCCTCGGCGACGCTGGTGGCGACACTGGTCGCGCTGCACCGGGCCGGTGGCGGCCGGTGGCGCGAGGTCGGCGTCGACCGTCGCTACCGCGCCTACACCTCGACCCAGGGCCACTCGTCCATCGAGAAGGCCGCGCGGATCGCCGGGCTGGGCGCCGACGGCGTACGACCGGTCGAGGTCGACCCGGAGACGCAGGCGATGTCCCCGGCGGCACTGCGGGCGGCGATCGAGGCCGACGTGGCCGCCGGGGTGGTCCCGGCGATCGTGGTCGCGACCGTCGGCACCACCTCCACCACGGCGATCGACCCGCTGCCGGAGATCGGCGCGATCTGTGCCGAGTACGGGGTCTTCCTGCACGTCGACGCCGCGTACGCGGGGGCGGCGGCGGTCTGCCCGGAGCTGCGCTTCGGCCACATCGGCCTGGAGTACGCGGACTCGTACTGCTTCGACCCGCACAAGTGGCTGCTCACCGGCTTCGACTGCGACGCGTTCTGGGTGGCCGACACGGCCGAGTTGATCGAGGCGCTGAGCGTGCTGCCGGAGTACCTGCGCAACGCCGCCACCGAGTCCGGCGCGGTGATCGACTACCGGGACTGGCAGGTGCCGCTGGGCCGCCGGTTCCGGGCGCTGAAGCTCTGGTTCGTCCTGCGCTGGTACGGCGCCGAGGGGCTGCGGGCGCACATCCGCTCCGGCGTGGCGCTCGCCGCCCGGTTCGCCGACCGGGTGCGCGCCGACGACCGGTTCACGCTGGTCGGGGCGCACCCGTACTCGCTGGTGTGCTTCCGGCTGCGGGCGGACGACGAGGTCAACACGGAGCTGCTGGCCCGGGTGAACGCCACCGGTCGGGTGTACCTGACGCACACCCGGGTCGCCGGCTGGTACACGCTGCGGCTGGCGGTCGGCTCGCCGCAGACCACCGAGGCCCACGTGGACGAGGCGTTCAACCTCCTAGCCACCACCGCGACGACCCTGCTCCCCCGCTAACGCCCCGTCCCGCCCCGCCCCGTCGAGCGATCTTGGTGAGAAACGGCCCCTCTGAGGGCACTTACCTACCAAGATCTCGAACTACCGCCCGGTCGGCGAACCGGCGGTCACGGTCGGGCGGGACTCGGCCCCGGACACGGACTCGGCGGTGCCCGGGGTCGGGAGGGTGCCGATCGCAGCCGAATCGGCGTCAGCCGGGGCCGTAGCCGCGAGGGCGGTCGCCGCGACGGCCCGCTCCCGGCGGGTACGCAGCAGCGCCCGGACGGCCAGCGCGAGAGCGGCGACCCAGGCGACGGCCAGCAGGGCGTAGACGGCCGGCCGGGCCGAGCCGCCGAGGTCGGCCGAGCGCATCAGCGTACGGGCGTTGGTCAGCACGATCACCCCGCCGATCGTCGCGCCGAGGAGCTGGGCGGGAACGATACGCACCAGCCAGGCGGCGATCGGGGCGGCGATCAGGCCGCCGACGAGCAGCGCGGCGACCATGGGCAGCAGGAAGCCCTCGGAGCCGAGGCCGATCAGGAAGCCGAGGCTGGCGGCACCGGCGACCACGAACTCGGAGGTGTCCACCGAACCGATCACCTTGCGCGGCTCCATCCGCCCGCTGACCAGCAGGGCGGGTGTGGCGACGGGCCCCCAGCCGCCGCCTCCGGTGGCGTCGACGAAGCCGGCCACCAGGCCGAGCGGGCCGAGGAAGCGGCTGCGCAGCCGGCCGCCGCGCCGGTCGGTGCGCAGCGGCCGGGAGAACCGCACCAGCAGGTACGCGCCGAGCGTGAACAGGATGCCGGCCATCCACGGGGCGGCCGACTCGGTCGAGATCGAGCTGAGGAAGGTGGCACCGGCGAACGCGCCCACCGCGCCGGGAAGCGCGATCCGGGAGACGACCCGCCAGTCGACGTTGCCGAACCGCCAGTGCGACACCCCGGCGGCGAGCGTGGTGCCGATCTCAGCCAGGTGCACCGATGCCGACGCGGCGGCCGGCGCCACGCCCACGAGCAGCAGTAACGTCGAGGAGGTCAGCCCGTACGCCATGCCGAGCGCGCCGTCGACGAGTTGCGCGGCCAACCCGACCAGCGCGAGTACCAGCAGCTTGCGCACGGACGCTCCCCAACTTTTAGGTAACTCCTATCGACTTGGTCGACAATGCGGCACGGGACGTGCCCCGGTCAAGCCTCCAACCGGTCAGTGAGACGACTGCCTCGGCAGGGCCAGGCGCGGGTCAGGTCCAGGCGCCGGGGTCGGCGGCCAGGTCGACGACCCGGCCCGGCAGCGTGCCGGCGGCCACGTCGGCGACGGTGACCAACTCAAGGATCTCGCGCTCACTGGCCCGCAGGGCGATCCAGACCTCCTGGAGGGCCCGGGCGGCGCCGTGGTAGCCGAGGTCCTCCGGCCGCTGCCCGCGCACGTGGGCGAGCGGGCCGTCGATCACCCGGATCACCTCGGCCAGCGAGATCTCCCCCGCCGGCCGGGCCAGCCAGTAACCGCCCTCCGGGCCGCGCTGGGCCTGCACGATGCCGCCCCGGCGCAGTTGCAGCAGGATGCTCTCCAGGAACTTCGGCGGGATTTCCTGGGCACGGGCGATCTGCTCGGCGGTGACGGGCCGGCCTCGCCCGCCCCCGGCCTCCCTGGTCACCGAGGCGAGCTCGGCGACCGCGCGGAGGGCATAGTCGACCCGGGCGGAGAGACGCATGCCGGCAAGGTTAGCGGCCCGGTCACCCCGCCCGGACGATCACCCCTCGACCGATCGGCCGACGGCGATGCGGTCGACCGACCGGGTCAGTCGCCGACCCGGCGCAGCAGCCCCTCCTGCACGACGCTGGCGATGTGCCGACCGTCGGCCGTGAACATCCGGCCGGTGGCGAGCCCCCGCGCGCCGGAGGCCGACGGGCTCCAGCAGTCGTAGAGGAACCACTCGTCGGCGCGGAACGGGCGGTGGAACCAGAGCGCGTGGTCGAGGCTGGCCCCGACCACGCCGCCGGGGCCCCAGACCTCACCGTGCACCGAGAGCACCGAGTCGAGCAGCGTCAGGTCGGAGGCGTAGGTCAGCGCGCAGGCGTGCAGCAGCGGGTCGTCGGGCAGCTTGCCGTCGATGCGCATCCAGACCCGCTGGTGCGGCTCGGCGGGGCGGTCGCCGGGGCGTACCCAGCCGGGCTCGCCGACGTAGCGGACGTCGATCGGGCGCGGGATCTGCGCCCAGATGCCGAGCCGCTCCGGGTAGCGGGCGAGCCGGTCGCTCATCGTCGGGACCTCGTCGGGCCCCGGCACGTCGGGCGGGGTGGGGGCCTGGTGGTCCAGGCCCTCCTCCGCCCGTTGGAACGACGCCGACATGAAGAAGATCGGCTTGTCGTGCTGGAGCGCCACCGACCGGCGCACCGAGAACGAGCGGCCGTCGCGGATGTTCTCCACCTCGTAGGTGATCGGCTCGGCCGGGTCGCCGGGCCGCACGAAGTAGCCGTGCAGGGAGTGCACGAAGCGGGCCGGGTCGACGGTGCGACCGGCGGCCACCAGCGCCTGGCCGGCGACCTGGCCGCCGTACACCCGCTGGGGGCCGACCGGAGGGCTCATCCCACGGAAGGTCATGCCACCGGTGTGCTCCAGGTCGAGCACCTCCAGGAGCTGATCGACCGCGGCCTGCCCGACCGCGACGCCCGCCTGGCTCACTGCAAGGCCCGCGCGGAGGCCGCGTCGACAAGCGATCCGAGCTGGTGTACCCGGAGCGTGTTGGTCGAGCCGGGGGTGCCGGGCGGGCTGCCGGCGACGATCACCACGTAGTCGCCCGGGTTGGCCCGGTTGAGCCCGAGCAACGCCTCGTCGACCTGGCGGAACATGTCGTCGGTGTGCTGCACGAACGGCATCAGGAACGTCTCCACACCCCAGCAGAGGGCGAGCTGGTTGCGCACCTCGGGCACCGGGGTGAAGGCGAGCAGCGGCAGGTCGCAGTGCAGCCGGGAGAGCCGCTTGACGGTGTCGCCGGTCTGCGAGAAGGCGACCATCGCCTTGGCGCCGATGGCCCGCGCGATCGAGGAGGCGGCGACGGTGAGCGCGCCGCCGTGGGTACGCGGGTCGTGTTGCAGGCGCGGCACCCCGATCGAGCCGGACTCGGTGGTGGTGACGATCTTCGCCATGGTGCTGACGGTGAGCACCGGGTACTTGCCGACGCTCGTCTCGCCGGAGAGCATCACCGCGTCGGCGCCGTCGAGCACGGCGTTGGCCACGTCGGACGCCTCGGCGCGGGTCGGCCGGGAATTCTCGATCATCGAGTCGAGCATCTGGGTGGCGACGATGACCGGCTTGGCATTCTCCCGGCAGAGCTGAACGGCGCGCTTCTGCACCAGCGGGACCTGGTCCAGCGGCAGCTCGACGCCCAGGTCGCCACGGGCGACCATGACGCCGTCGAAGGCCAGCACGATCTGCTCCAGGCAGTCGACCGCCTCGGGCTTCTCCACCTTGGCCAGCACCGGCCGGTGCACGCCCACCTCGGCCATGATGCCGTGCACCAGCTTGATGTCGTCGGCGGAGCGGACGAACGAGAGCGCGATCAGGTCGACGCCCAGGCCGAGCGCGAAACGCAGGTCCTCGGCGTCTTTCTCGGACATCGCCGGCACGCTGACCGCCACGTTCGGCAGCGAGACGCCCTTGTTGTTGGAGACCGGGCCGCCCTCGGTGACCAGGCAGCGGATGTCGTTGCCGGTGACGTCGGTGACCTCGACGGCGACCCGGCCGTCGTCGATCAGCAGCCGGTCGCCGGGCTTGACCTCCTGCGGAAGCTTGCGGTAGGTGCAGGACACCCGGTCCTTGGTGCCGAGGATGTCGTCACCGGTGATGACGACCGAGTCGCCCGTACGCCACTCGTGCGGGCCGTCGGCGAACCGGCCGAGCCGGATCTTCGGGCCCTGGAGGTCGGCGAGCACGGCCACCGCCCGCCCGGCCTCCTCGGCGGCCTCGCGGACCAGCCGGTAGACCGCCTCGTGATCGGCGTGGCTGCCGTGGCTGAAGTTGAGTCGGGCCACGTTCATGCCGGCCTCGACGAGGCCACGGATGCGCTCCGGCGACGAGGTGGCGGGGCCGAGAGTGCAGACGATCTTCGCGCGGCGTGTCACGCCCATCAGGCTAGTCTCTCCTCCGGGTCGGGCGCTCTGGGCCAACCCCTTGCGGATTGCGGAACTTCTGTCCAACGACGCGCGGCGTGCGCGCAGCCGGCGGGCGGAACCCACGCCGGGACGTCGAGGCGGCGGGCAACGGCGACCGCGCGCCGGAATCGTACGCCCCCGGCGCTACCGGGCATCCGGGTGCTCCCCGTCGATAGACCGGCGACGGGGAGCAGCCGCCCGACTCGCCACGCGCAAGGGCCGGAACCCGCCGCGGAGCGCATCACGCCGGAGGGCGAAGGCGCGCCGCGCTCACCTGGACACCGGCTGCGAGCCCCCCAGCCCGGGCGGCTTCGATAACGTTCGGTAATCACCTTCTGCGCACCCCTCCAAGTTGCTCTGCGTAACCGCCGCCAGCCGCGTAGCCTGCCTTTTTGCCCACCCGCCGCCGACAGATGCTTCTGAACAGCGGATTCTCGGGACACCTCGATCGCGTCACCCACTGTTCCCCGCCCCCTTTGCTCTGCAGCCACGTAGGCACCGCCTACGCAACGTGTCCGGTGCCTATATGGCTGCAGAGCAAAGGGGAAGCGGCGGGAGGGTGCGGCGGTCGAGATTGCCCACGCTGAGTGACTGCCGCGGTCGAAGGTGGTGGTGTGGCGTCTGCGCGGCTCGACGACGCGCAGCGGACGGCTCCGCGCACGGATGCGTCCCAACCGGCCGGCGGCTCAGGTCTGCGTCTTCACCAGCGGGAACTCCAGCGACCCCTCCGGGCAGAGGAAGGTCATCACGTCCACCCGGTAGAGCCCGGCCTGGACGGCCGGGTCGGCCTCCATCACGCTGCGCACGTCGTCCACCGAGCCGGTACGGGCCAGGCCGAAGCCGATCGGCGGGTCCGGTTCCCGGGCCGGGCCGTCCACCGAGCCGGCCACCAGGATGATCCCCCGCCGTTGCAGGGCCTGCATGTGGGCGAGGTGCTCCGCCTGCAACCGCTGCACCGTCTCCGCCGGCAGCGCCCGCCCGGCCGCGCCGGGATACAGCACGATGCACTCGTACGTGTCGAGCGCGAAGTCGACCTGCGGCACTCCCGTCATGGCGCCTCCCTCCCGCGTGGCGCCGCACGCGGCGACCCGTGGTCGACGCCGCGCCGGCACGGGCCCAGCGTCCCACGGCGGGCAGGCCGGCACGGGCGCTCCGGTCAACTTCGTCCACGCCCCGGCCCGGTTGCGGCCCGGTCGCGCCGTTTCGCCGGCGGAGCACCGGGCGGGGAGGTACGCGGTCGACGGCGGGTGATCCCGGTCTCGATCCGCCCTGGCGGCGGTGCGGGCGACGATCGGCGGGAAAGCCCCACCGGTGGCTAGATTGGCCGCTGGAGACGAAGCGAAACAGGATGGGGAATCCACGCATGGCGAACGACGCTGGTAAGCAGCCCGCGAAGGCCTCCGGGACGTACCGGATCGGGGGCGATCTCCAGGTCGACCGACTCGGCTACGGGGCCATGCAGCTCACCGGCCCCGGCGTGTGGGGCGACCCGAAGGACCCGGCCGAGGCCGTGCGCGTGCTGCGCCGGGCGTACGAGCTGGGCGTGACGTTCATCGACACCGCCGACTCCTACGGGCCCTTCGTCAGCGAGCTGCTGATCCGCGAGGCACTGCACCCGTACGCCGATGATTTGGTCATCGCGACCAAGGCCGGCCTGACCCGCTCCGGCCCCGGCGACTGGCGGCCGGTGGGGCGCCCGGAATACCTGCGGCAGCAGTGTGAGCTGAGCCTGCGGCACCTCGGGCTGGACGCCATCCCGCTCTACCAGCTGCACCGGATCGACGCGCAGGTGCCGCTGGCCGACCAGATCGGCGAGCTGGCGCTGCTCAGGCAGGAGGGCAAGATCCGGCACATCGGCCTGTCCGAGGTGACCGTCGAGCAGATCGAGGCGGCCCGGAGCATCGCCCCGATCGTCTCCGTGCAGAACCTCTACAACGTGGCGAACCGCGGCGCGGAGGCCGTCCTGGAATACTGCGAGCGCAACGACCTCGCCTTCATCCCCTGGTATCCGATCGCCACCGGCGACCTGGCCCGGCCGGGCGGGCCGCTGGACGCGATCAGCACGGGGCACGGCGCGACGCCCGCCCAGCTCGCCCTCGCCTGGCTGCTGCGCCGGTCGCCGGTGATGCTGCCGATCCCGGGCACGTCGTCGGTGGCGCACCTGGAGGAGAACGTGGCCGCCGCCGAGGTGCGGCTCACCGACGACGAGTACGAGGCCCTGGCCAAGGCAGCCTGACGCCGTACGGGAAGCGGGCGGCGGCCGTCCATCAGGGATGGTGTCCCTCGCCCGGCCGGCCGTGGTGGCATGCTGTGCGCGTGCGCCAGACACCGCCCCGCGAACGACCGCTGCGGGTGATGCCGTGGTGGCTGGCCCTCGTCGGCCTGCTGGTCGCCGCCCTGCTGGGCTGGCTGGTGCTCGACTGGCTGCTCGGCGAGGCCGACCGGGCCGCCCAGCCGGACACCCGGGCCACGCTGCGCATCGACGCCATCCGGACCGGGCTGACCGTGGTGGCCGGCACCGGCGGCGGGCTCGCGCTGCTGCTCGCCGCCCGGCGACAGTGGATCGGCGAGCGCGCCCAGCGGCACCAGGAGGCCGTCGCCGCGCAGGACCAGGCACACCGGGAACGGGTGCAGGCGCACGCCGAGGCGGTCGCCGAGGCCGGGCAGCGGCACCAGGACCGGCAGGCCCAGGCCGCCGAGCACGACGCTGCCGAGCGCCGGCTGACCGAGTTGTACACCGGCGCCGTCGAGCTACTCGGCAACGACAACGCGGCCGTACGCCTGGGCGGCCTGCACGCCCTGGAGCGGCTCGGGCAGGACAATCCGGCGCAGCGGTCGACGATCGTGGCGGTGCTCTGCGCGTACCTGCGGATGCCGGCGGCCGAGGACGACGCGCGCGAGACGGAGGTGCGCCGCACCGCGCAGCGGGTCCTGACCCGGCACCTGCGCGCGGACGACGACGCCTTCTGGCCCGACACCAGGCTGGATCTGACCGGCGCCCGGCTCGACGGGTTCGACGCCGCCGGCTGCACGCTCGTCGACGCGGACCTCACCGGCGCGGTCTGCACCGGCACCACCAGCCTGGCCGGCGCGACCGTGGTCGGGCGGCTGGCCCTGGACGCCACCTTCGACGACCTGGTCTGCGACGACCTGCGCGGGGACGCCGAGATCGTCCTCGACGACGCCCGGATCGGCGGCGAGGTCAGCTTCGAGCGCGCGGACCTGGCCGGCGGCCTGTCCTGCCGGCGCGCGACGATCGCCCGGGCCTCGTTCCGGGGTGCCACGGTGCACGGGACGGCGAGCTTCGACGCGACCAGGTTCACCAGCAGCGCCAGCTTCCGTGAGGCGGTCTTCCGCAGCGGGGTCTCGATGGACCATGCCAGGTTCGCGGGCTACGTCGGGTTCCGGCAGACCCGGTTCGCGGACATGGCCCTGTTCCGGTGGACCGAGTTCGGCGACGAAACCTGGTTCGAGGGGGCCCGCTTCGAGGGGGCGGCGAACTTCGGCCGGGCCCGTTTCTCCGGTCCGGTCACCTTCGACGGGGCGACGTTCGCCCGCCGCCCCCTGGTCGACCAGGCGCGGGCGACGACCGCCAGCCCGCACGTCTGGCCCGAGGCCACGGCCGTCGCCCCGCTCGACGACGACTGGCTGCTGCTCACCGACCCCTGACCGTCCCCGGCGCGGGGCCCTCGCCGGCGCGGCGTGACCGTTAGGCTGGGCCGATGGGGGAAACCATTCAGGACAGTCCGGTGGAGTGGGTGGCCAGCCACGTGCGGCGCTACCTGGAGACCGACGGCGCCGACGGCGGAAAGTTCCACGGCTACGACAGCCTGCTGCTCACCACCCGGGGGCGCCGCTCCGGCACGCTGCGGCGCACCGCGCTCATCTACGGCCGCGACGGCGACCGCTACCTGCTGGTGGCGTCGAACGGCGGCGCGGCGCGGCACCCGAGTTGGTACCTCAACCTGTGCGCCGATCCGGCGGTGGAGGTGCAGGTCGGGGCCGAGAAGTTCCGGGGCACGGCGCGCACCGCCACGGCCGGGGAGCGGCCCCGGCTGTGGCAGGTGATGACCGGGGTCTTCCCGACCTACGTCGGCTACCAGGAGGGCACCGACCGGGAGATCCCGGTGATCGTGGTCGAGCGCGCCTGATCGCCGCAGCGTTTGGTCATGCGCAGACCCACCGGACCGGCGTCGAGTAGTGGTTGCCGTACGCGACGTCGTCGTCGGTCAGCCCAGCGACGTCGGCGATCGAGAAGGGCGACGGACCGAACGGCAGCGCCCGGTCGACGCCGTCCTGCCGGAGCCACTGCTCGTTCTCATAGGACTTCTCGTACGCGACCGAGCCACGCGCGTTGACCGCGTGCGGCGTCGCCCCCTGGGCGAGCAGGGCCGGGGCTGTGCCGGGCGCCCACGCCAGAACGAGGTGACTGGACCCGGTGACTTCCATGCCTACCACCACACCCGCGCTGATCCCGGTCAAATGCCAGCCGCTGTCTGGGCCCGCCGCGTAGCCGGGCAGCGTCTCCGGCTGGGCGTTGGGCGCCCACCGCACCGGCGTGTTCCCCAGGAACCCGATGACGGTTCCGTCGGAGTCGATGTCGACCGCCCGGCTCGCGCCGGCACCCGGCAGCGCCCGCACGGTGTTGTCCGGCGCCCACGTCACCGCCGTCTGTCGCCCGTCGGCGGAGCGCACCCACCCGGCCACGGTGCCGTCCCCGGCGATGGCGGTCGCGATCGTCTGCACGCTGTCGGGCAGGCCCGGCAGCGAGGTCGTCTGACCTGCGGAGTACCGCCACGCGGTGCTGCGGTGGAGGCCGTCCTCGGAGGACGTGTTACCGACGAAGTCGCCCTGCTCGTTGATCTCCTCCAGCCCGCCGGGCGGCGTGCCGAGGTTGCTGGGCACGCCGTTGTCCCATCGGATGACGTGCCCGCCCCAGGAGGTGTCCGTCCCGTAGGCGAGCTGGAACCGGCCGCTGGGGTCGGCGTGCTCGACCTCGATCCGCTGCCACGGCCCGGCGGGCAGCCGCAGGTCCTCCCGGACGCAGGGCGGGCCCACCTCGGTCGCGCTCGCGGCCGCCTCCACCGCCGAGGCGGCCGGCGGTAGGGCGTTCGCGCCCGCCACCACCGACGCCACGGCCACCAGTCCGGCCATGCCTTCTCTGATTCCCATCGAAACCCCCGTACGTCGACAGCCATAAACTGACGTCGATCGTACGGATCGGGCACCCGCTGCATTGCCCGGTGTAATCGGATACCCCTCGCCGAGTCGTCTACCTACACTGACGCCTGCCTGGGGCCGGGTGACGGAAACTCGGGTCATCCGATCAGTGCCCCGGGTTGGCGCCTCGCGGGGGAAGGACTTGGCAGTGGTAGGTAATCGCCCGTGTCGAGGGTTTGTCCTCGGCCTCGTCGTTGCGACCGCGTATGCGGTGAGCGGGTGCACACCGGAGCGGCACGACGATGCCGTGGCCGTGCTCCAGGAGGCGGTCGACCGGCTCGATCGCGAGAGCTTTCGATTGACTATGAAGGTGACGCGGGGGGACGGGCAGGAACTCAGTGACCTGGTTGGAGTGACGGACCAATCAAGGAACTGGCGAGTGTTCACGATGTCCGTGTTGGAGGACGGGGTGAAGGTCACCACGGAGACCCGCCAGATCGGGCAGGACGTCTACAACCGTTTCTCGAAGGACGGCGCGCTGGTCGAAGCCCGCGAGGGCAAGACCTGGGTGTATACCGATGTCACACAGCACCCCAAGGGCAACGGGCTTATCGAGATGGATGTCCGTTCCCTGTTGAACCCCGTGGATCACATCGTCCGGGCGGAGCGGGCCGGCAGCGGCAGTTTCCGGGGCGACTTCGACTTCGCAGCGGCCAACGGGCTGAAGGACGGGTCGCAGGACCGAGCCGTGGCGTTCGAGGCGACTGTCGACAGCCAGGGCCGCCTCACCCGCCTTACATACGTCCGCGAGCCGGCCGACCACAGTCAGGGGAACCGGGCAGAAATGACCATCTCCGAGTTTGGGACGAAGGTGAACGTTGACGTTCCGCCAGCCGCCGAGATTACGCGGAACCCGCTGACCAGGTAGCGACCGCTGACGGGCAATCCTGGGCTCGATGTTACGGGCGGGTACTGTCAGCTTGGATGTCCGGTCCGCTCACCACGGCCCCTTCCTGACCGCCTCAGTTCGGTTCGGGACTGCGCCGGCCGAGGGCGTCGGCGATGGCGGAGAACTCGCGCAGGGCCGTTTGCAGGTCCTCCACGATCTCCTGGGCGATCACCTCGGGCGGCAGCAGCGCGTCCGCGTCCTCCAGCTGGCGTCCTCCGCACCCCGGGCCAGCAGCTCCTCGTCGCCGCCCTCGAAGGCGAGGAGTTCGACGAGGAATGGCAGGACCGGCTCCGGGATGTCGCGTCCGGCCTCATCAGCGCCGACGAGCTGATCGCTCAGGAGATCGCCCGGATCAGCGGTGACCGACCCTGACCCCTACTGCTGGCCGAGGCGACGCCAGGCTCCGGCCGCCGGCCGCCGGGCGCGGAGGCCGAACACCAAGTGGCCCCGCCGAGCAGAGTACGTACGGGCGGGGCCGAACCACCAGGCGGGACCTAGCGGATCAGACCACCGGTGGACTCGGGTAGCGGCTCGTCGGCGTTGACGAGCGAGGGTGGCCCGGCCGCGCTGTCCCCCTCGGGCTCGCGACTGGAGGCACGGGCGTCGGCCAACACCTCGGCAGGGACGTGCTGATTGAGGAACCGCCGCGCCAGCCCGGTCGACGGGTGCAGGCCGATGGTGGCCACCACGATGATGCCCGCGATCACCAGCCAGCCGGCGGCGCCCCAGTTCAGCGCGAGGAAGGTGTATACCGCCGGAGCCCACACCCGGCCCAGGGTGCTGCTCAGTTCCGCGGCCCCCTGGTAGGCGCCGCGCTGACGTGGGTCCATCAGCTCGGCCTCGAACGACCAACTGGCGGCCGAGAAGTACAGCTCAGCCCCGGTGACGGTGACGTGACCCAGCCAGACCAGCAAGATCGTGACCCAGCCGACGGTGTCGTGTGTCGCCAGCGTGATCAGACAGGACAGTACGAAGAAGGTGGACGACACCCGGACCGCCTTCAGCGCGGTCGAAACGTCCTTGACTCCGCGGGCCGCCGCCATCGGCAGGATGATGCACATCACCGTGTTGGTCGCGAACAGGAAGGCCAGCAGCACCCGCGGGGCGTCGGTCTTTTCCACCAGCCACAGCGGAATCACGATGGTGAGCAGCACCTGGTTGGTCCAGAAGACCCCGCCGAAGAACGCCGTGAGGAGCCAGCCGGGGTTGCGCAACGGTCCGGGCCCGGCGATCTTCACCTTGCGGTCCTGCGGGGTGCGGTCGTCGTGCGGGGCCCGCGGCAGCCGGATGATTGCGACAGCGTTGACCAGGAAGATCACAGTGGTGAACCAGGGCAGCGCGTGGAGGACGTCGTTGGAGCGGAACGCCAGCGCGACGCCGCCGAGCAGGGAGCCGAGGGTGAAGCCGACGTTGAGCGCCGAGTACATGTAGGCGCGTGACGTCACCCGCTCGTCCGGCGGCAGGACGTCGATCGTGTACGCGCCATATGCCGCGCTGCCGAGGGCACCGATGACCTCCATGCCGACGGCCATGACGACGAAGCCCGTGAAGTCGTCGATGAACGGCCACGCCGCGAACATCGCCGCCTGCCCGATCGCGCTGACGGCCCACATCTTCTTCGGCCCGAAGCGGTCGACCAGCTTGCCCATCGGCAGCGCGGCCAGGAAAGCGGCGATGCCGGCGCATGTCAGGCCGAGACCGACCTGGGCGGCGGACAGCCCGACAATCTGGGTGAAGAACACCGCCGAGCCCGTCATGAACGTGCCCTCACCGAGGGCGAAGAGGAGTGACTGGGCAGCGAGCCGGCCGGCGAGAGGCGACGGCGGGCGCGCTCGGCGGAGGAGAGCAGCAAACATCACCGGAGATCCTCCGGCACCTCACGTTAGTTGTCGTACGATTTTCCGGCGGCGAATGCGCTACAGCATGCCCATCGCCGTGACAGCCCATCCCGAACAGGACAATGCCCGTCGGAGAAGCCGATCACCGAACGGCGACACCAGGCGCACCTCGACACCGCCGACCTCAATCCGCGGGTGGACGCACCGGGGCCAGTCGTACGACGCCTGCGCTGGCGGGGTCGTCCTGATCCGATACCGCCACGACGGCAAGCGCCGTCGGCAGAAGCTGCCCCTCGTCCGCCAGGTCGGTGGCGACCAGCACGTTGACGGCGACACCAGGCTCAGCGAGCCAGAACGCCTGGGAGTCGTCACGAAGCCCCGCAGAGTCACCGTGCATGAACTCGACCAACGGCCAGTCGCCAGGGTCGCGCTCGTGATACTCGGCGAGAAAATCGCGCAGCGCGGCGAGGTCGGTCAGCCGCTCGCCCCGCATGACGTGGACGCGCAGGTCGACCTGGTAGCCGTCGTCGGTCTGCCGCTCCCAGACCCGCGTGGCGAACCGGACGTCGTCCCACTCGCTGGCGAAGTCGGAGACCTCGGTGCCGATGTCACCCGGCACCTGCCGGATGTGGAACCCGTCCAGCACCCCACCGTCACGCGTCACCGGCTCGGACACCCCGGTCATCCCGCCGCCTCGATCGCCGCCTCGGCACGGTCCAGGTAGTCCCACCACTTCTCGTCGTCACGGCGGCAGGACGACAGCAGGTTCGCGGCAACCACGAAGGCGAGCACGATGATGTTCTCGATTGGGACAGCCTCACCGAAGGGCTCCCCGCTCATGAGCTTCGACAGGAAGACCTCGATCTCATCCCGGGTCGGCTGCGCCCATGATTCTGCCCTGGCGATCTCCGTAGCAATCGCCGTCACCTGTTCCCGCGTGGGCCTGCCACCGTGCACGTCCGTCATCAGGTAGCCCACGACCGCAAGTGTCAGTTGCGTGGTCGAACGGGCAAGCTCGTCACTCTTGAGAGTCTGAAGTTGCTGGTCGAGCATCCCGAAGTCACGCTTGACGGCGGCGTGGATGGTGACCCGCATGGCGGCCTCTACCGAACTGTCAATTTTCACCGCGATCCTCTCGACGCTTCTTCAACCAGGACTTGCCGGCGCTGACCGTGGCAGCACTCGCCAGGAGAGTCCCCGCCACGGCTTTCGGTAGCACCGGCATGAACTCGGAGACCGTTGCCCAAGTAGCTGCGCCCGCTGACGCCCAGAACCCAATGGCCTCAGCGCTGACTCGCTCACGCCGAGGTGCTGGCGGCTCGTCGCTATGGGCGTCCGCCGCTCGTCGGGCAGCAGCGACCGGTCCAGCGTTCGGCACTGCCTGCCGCAGCACAATGGGTGGTTGGCTGGTTGTGCCGCCACCACCCGTGCTCAGTTACCCAGCGCATGCACCTTGGCGATCGTCTCCTGGACCTGCTGCTTGGCCGGCTCGCTGCCCTGAGCAGCCCTCATGAGCGCTTCCCGATACGAGTCGATCATGCCAATCAGCGGCCCGGCCCCGATGCCCTGCAACGCACCCGCGACGAGTTGTCGCGCCTCGGCCGCGTCCTGGGCTGCCGCTGCCGTCTTGGCTTTTGCCTCGTCCAGCTTCTGTGACGCCGCCGCCAACCTGGCGATCATCTCCGCTGCGCTCACACGCCCTCCCCCGGTTCCTGACGAGCCGCGCCCCGCACGAGCCACGACCACTGAGGAGAGTACGAGATCAGCGCACCCAGCGCGACCACCCGATCACCAATGGCAAGCGGGACGCAGCCCTCGGGAATGGTCAGTCCGTTTGCCGTTCGGCGACGAAGACGCCCAGCCCGTGGACGCCTTGCACCCAGCCCTGCGTCTGCAACACCAGGATCGCTTGGCGGACGACCGTGGTGGAGACATTGTGTTGGGTCGTGAGCTGGACGGTAGAGGGCAGCCGGTCCCCCGGCTGAAGTTCGCCTGACTCGATCTGACCACGGATGCGGTCCGCGAGCTGTTCCCACTTGGGCTTTACGGGCATATGGACTCCCAGGTCTGCCCGCTCATTCGATCACGCGTGACTACTCGTGACAAGCAACGTGTTGCCGTCCTTGCTTTCCGTAACTACATGTGTAAAGTTGGCCCCGACCGGCTCCCAGGTCTGCAAACCCGGAGTTGGTTCTTCCCCACCGCACAGAGCGCCCGGCCGGTCGATCCCCCCGGTCGGCCGGGCGTGCCGTGGCCGACCGCACACGGCCCCGGCTGGATTCCGCACCGCCAGCGACGGACGGGAGACGCCCTCGTGCCCCACCCATCAGACCTGCCACCCGACGACCGCACACCACCCGTCGGCAGCACGGACTTCGTGTCGACGCAGGACGTCGAGGACGCGGACGACGTGCTCTTCGCCCACCCGCCCCGGCCCGTGACGCGCTGGATGTGCGGGTGCGGCGAGCCGTACCCGTGCCCGGAGGTGCGCTTCGCCCGCCTGGTGAAGCACGCCAGGGTCGCCCCGTGAACGCCGACGAGCTGCGCCGCCACGTCCTGTGCGAGCTGGCCGAGGCGCGGCGGACGGTGGTCGAGCACGACACGGAGGCGTACACCGGGATCTGCCGCAGGTGTGGACGGCCCGGCCCCTGCGACGCGCAGCGCGCCGCGCGGGCCCGACTCCGCGACCGGCGCGACACCCCACCGCCGATCCGCCCGGCGTCCCCCGTGCTGCCGGCGCCCCGGGGCCGGGCGGTGCCGCCGGAGTTGCCGGGGCACGCGGATGCCGTCGACCGGCTTCGCGACGCCTGGCTGGCGACCATCGCGGCGGCCGACCGGGCCGGCGGGCTGCTGCACGGCGCGGGGCCGCCCGGCCGGCGGCTGCCCTGGCAGGATGCCGTCACCGAATGCTGGCGGGCGCTGAGCCTCGTGCACGCCGGGCTCGGCGTGGCCCGGGCCGGTTCCGGCAGCGCCGGTGACCTGCTCGCCGGGCTGCGGGCGGCCCGCGCCGACGCGGACCGGGCCGCCGCCGAGGCCGCCCGGACCCGATGGTGGCTGGCTGCGGCCGAGGACAGGATCCGCCGCAGCCACCACCGGGAGCCTTCCGGCCCCACCGGCGGGGGCATCCTGCCGCAGCGGCCCGGCGCGGCGCGCGACCCGGGCGACCTGGCCGCGGCGGGCCGGTTCCGGGCGGCCGTGGCCCGGCTCGACCTGGTGGCCGCGCGGTTGGCGCACGGCGGCCGGGCCATCGACCGGTGGGCAGCGGCCCTGGCCGGCACACCGGAGCCGGCACCCGTGCTGCCACCTTTGCGGGCCGCCCCGGCGCAGGCGGACGCCTCAGCGACCGCACGGGCAACGGCACAGGGGGCACGGGCCGCCGCCGACCTGGTCGTCGCCAACGCCAGGCGGCACCACCCGCGGGCCAGAGCGGGCCTGCCGCGCAACCGACAGCACGGAGGAAGGTGGAACCGTCCATGACCGACGACCCGACGACCGCCCTGCGGAGCCTGCTCGACGGGCGGCTCGGCCGGCACGACCGCCGGTTGCGCCGCTTCACCGAGCCGCAGTGGCTGCGCTACGCCGACCTGCTCGCCGGGGCGCTGCTGGTGGCCGCGCGCCGCCGGTTCGTCGCCGGACAGGACCGCGCGCCGCTGATCAGGTTCGTCGCGGCGGCCCGGGAACGCTACGACCTGACCGGCGTGGACGTCGACCCGACGCTGGCGGAGACGCTGCTCGGCGCGGCCCTGGGCGAGCGCCCGCCGCCGCCCGGCACCGCCGAAGCGGTGACCGCCGGCACGGTGCTGCTCCTGGCGCTGCTGGAGGACGAGGGGCTGACCCCCGCCGAGCTGGACGCCTTCCTCGCCGCCACCGAGACCGCCGCCCGGCGCGACGGCGCGGCGTCAGCGCAGGGCGCGGAAGATCAGCAGGTAGCCGCAGTAGGCCAGCGGGACGGCCAGGAAGCAGACCAGGATGCCCAGCAGGGGGTAGCGCGGCGGCGTGCCGGTGACCACGGCGGGCGTGCCCCAGCGACCGAGGACGAGCCACCCGGCGATCAGCGACACGGCGGGCAGCCCGGCGCACATCCACGTGTAGAGCGTGCCGAGGCCGAGCGCCCCGACGCCGGAGGCGAGCACCATGACCAGCATCAGCAGCACGCCGACGCCGGCACAGCCGAGGTAGACGGCGAGTGCCCGGGCCACCGGTGACCAGCTCGGCAGGAGCGCCGGGCGCTGGGCCAGCAGCTCGACCTGCTGGCCCAGCCGGTCGGCCTCGTCGGCCCAGCGCCGCGCCGATTCCAGCTCCGCCACCGGGTCCAGCTCCCCGGCGCGCGGCGCGGGCACCCCGCCCGGCACCGCCAGCGCCGTCTCCCCCGGGCTCCCCTGGGCGTACGCCCCGACCTCCGGCCGCCCCGGCGCGGCGGCTGCGCCGCCGACCGACCCCGCCCCCGGTTGCGGCAAGCCGTCGGGCCACCCGGCCGACAGGCCGCCCGAGGTGGGCGCAACCGCCACCGGCCCGCCCGACGTCGGCGCATCCGGCACCGGGCCGCCCGGTGCGGCGCCGGTGGCCGGCTGGCCGGGGGGCGGGGGTGGACTGCCGATCGTGTGGCCGATCTGGTCGAGACGCTGCCCCTGCGCGGTGAGCCGGCGGTCGAGATGGTCGACGGCGGCGTGCAGGTTTCGCTGGCGGGCCGACTCGGCGGCGGCGCCCTGCTCGCCGGCCCGCCGCTGCGCGGCGAGATGGCGGGCCAGCGCCGCGTAGTCCTCGAAGGTGGACACTCAGCTCTCCCCGTCCGGCGGGTGCCCGTCGCGGGTGAACGGCACGATGAGGCGGGTCCGCTGGTCGTGCCGGTCTACCAGCAGCGCCCGGTCGGCGCGCGGCTCGTAGGCCAGATCGTGCACGCCCAGGTGCAGCCCCAGCTCGGCGCCTGTCACGTTCAGCGCGACCAGGCAGGCCACGTCGTCCCGGTTCTGGGTACCGCCGAGGTCGTCGGCGAGCCGGCGCAGGCCGCGCCACCAGCCCAGCAGGTGCACGCCCCGCCCCGGCCCCTGGCGCAGCAGGGCACGCAGGTCCTCGTGGGCGGAACGGAACGTCACCGGATCAGCGGCGGCGAGCACGGCGGAGGCGGCATCCATCCCGAACACGACCAGGTAGCTGCGGGCCGGCCCCGCCTCCGTGGATCCCGCCGCGCCGGCTGTCGCGTCCGGGCCGGGCGCCGCGTGCGGGGCGGGGGCCGGCGCGGCCAGCGCCACGATCCGGTCGCGCAGGGCGTGCGCGTCGAGGCGTTCCACGGTGTGGCCGGCGGCCACGAGCGCGGCGACGGTGTCGTCGACGGCCGGGTCGGCGGCGGCCACGAGGGGTGCGAGCAGGAACCGCGCCTCGCCGGGGCCGTGCTGGCGGGCGAGGCTGAGGGTGGCCGCGCGCAGCACCTCGGCGGCGGTGACGGCGGTGCCCACGACGGCCAGGTGCCGGCCGGGGCTGGTGTCCATCATGAACAGCGCGGATGTGCCGTCCATGTCGACGGTGCGGCCGACCAGCGTCAGGGGACGCCGGCCGCCGGGGCGCAGACCGGCGAACGTGGGATCGTCCTCGACGCGGGCCCCCTCGTAGCCCCGGAACACCGACGGCGGGCGGGCACCCGCCGGGCGGGCCTGCCACAGCTCGTGGCGCAGCCGGGCCAGCACGCCGGCCTCGGCGTGCGCGTCGGGGAAACGGACGACCGTGTCGGCGCCGGTGGCCCCGGCGGCGGCGTTGAGCACGGCCGTGCCGACGCTCAGGGTGGCGGCGGCGGGGTTGTCGCGGTCGAGCACGCCGCCGCCACCGGGCAGCGCCACCCGCAGGGCGAACTGCCCGAAGACGGCCTCGGCCCGCCCGTAGAGGGCCTCGATCCCGGTCGTGCTCTGGCTGGCCAGCACCAGGTGCACCCCGTAGGAGCGGCCCTTGCGGGCCAACTCCTCCAGCAGGTCCACCGACTCCCGGGCGATGGCGTCCCGGCCGGCCAGCAGCACCTGGAACTCGTCGACCACCGCCACGACCCGGGGGGCCGCGACGTCGGCAGGCAGGTCCGCGAGCTTCGTGACGCCGTGCCGCTTGAGCAGGGTGGCCCGGCGGTTCAGCTCACGGCGCAGCTCGCGCAGCACGGCGACGCCGTACTCGCGGTCGCTCTCGATGCCCACCGTGCGGGCGTGCGGCAGCCAGGCGGGGTCGCGCTCGGTCGGCACGAACTCGGTGAAGCTCACGCCCTCCTTGAAGTCGAGCAGGTAGAGCTGAAGCTCGGCCGGGGAGTAGCGGGCGGCCAGCCCGTAGAGGACGTCGAGCAGGAAGACCGTCTTTCCGCCGCCGGTGCGCCCGCCGACGAGCCAGTGCGGGGTGGCGTCGTCGAAGGCGACCGCGACGGCATCCCGGCCGGCACGCCCGACGACGGTACGCAGGCCGGCCCGGCCGGACTCCGTCCACCGGTGCGGGGGCAGCAGCTCGGCGAAGCCCACGGCGGCGTGGCGGCGGACGGCGGCGTCGAGGTGCTCCGCGAGGGCCGACACGGCCGCCGGCGGCGGATCACCGTCGAGCAGCACCGGCACGGCCAGCCCGCTGCCGTCGGCGCTGAACGGCGCGCCGGGCGGGTCGCCGACGTGGGCGTACCCGTCGGGGGTCAGGCGCAGCGCGGTGGTGGTGCCCAGCGGCGGCGGTGGGGTGGCCGACGGCCCGGACGGCCAGCCGCCGGCCAGGACGCAGACGGCGGCGGCCGGGCCGGCGTGGGTGAGCGCGGCGAGCCGGGCGGCCTCGCGGGGCGACGGGGCGGACGCGGCCACCACCAGCAACAGCTCCTGGCCGACGCGGTCGCCGTTGCGGGCGGCGCGGGCGTGCCGCTCCGCGTCGTCGAGCAGCGCGGCCACCTCCGCGTCGGTGGTGGCGGGCGGGTCGAGCACCCCGGCGTCGACCAGCGGGCGCAGCGGTCCGAAGGTGGCCCCGAGGGCGGCGGCGTCGAGCCCGGCGACCCGCAGCCCGCCGGGCGGCGCGGTGGCCAGCATCCGCAGGACGACGGCCCGCAGCAGCGCGGCGGCACGCGGGTCACGGGCGTCGACGTCGACGGACAGGTGGTGGCCGCCGCCGAGGGGCACCAGCACGGGGAACCCGCCGCCGGCGGTGACCGCCTCACCGAGGCGGACTGGCCGGGGCGTACCGGTGAGCGGGGTGCCCGGGGCGGGAGCGGCGAGCGCGCCGCCGACGCGGGCCAGCCGGGCGACCAGGTCGGGGTCGGCCGCCGGTGGGGCGGGCGGTGGCGCGGCACGCCACGCGGCGCGGGCGTTTTCGAGGTGGACGCGGGCGGCCCGGTGGGCGGCGACCGCCTGCCCGTACGCCGACGCGAGCCTGCCCACTTGCCGCTCCCGTCGCCGTCGCCCCACCTGATCCACAAGGACCCTAACGGACACCGGCGACACCGGACAGTGACGAACCCGGGCGCGTCGGCTCGGGTGTAAGGAAGGTGCCCTTCCTATCGCTTTTGCGATAGGAAGGGCACCTTCCTTACACCCTGGGTGGGGTGGGTCAGCTGGTCGCGGCGTCGAGGGCGGGCAGGTAGCCGTACCGGTAGCCGTCGGCGTTCGGGTGGTACGCCTCGATGACGCCGCTGACGTCGCGGATCCACGGGTCGGCGGCGCAGACCCCGTGCCCGGCGAAGTAGGGGCGGGTGTCGGCGAACGTGGCGCCTGCCGCGGCGGCCCGGCCGGAGATGACCGTGGCGAGCACGTCGGCGGCCTCGTTGAGGATGGTCCGCTTGTAGGTGCTCATCGCCAGCAGCCCGCAGGAGCCGGTCTCGAACAGTCGCGGGTAGCCGAGCACGATCAGCCGCGCGTTGGGCGCCCGGTTCCGGATGGCGGCGTACGTGGCGTCCAGCCGGCCGGGCAGCGTGGCGGTGGCGAACGCCTTCGACTCGTTCACCGCGTTGGTGCAGCTCGACGTGCTGCCGAAGCGGCAGCTCGTGATGACGTCGGCGAAGCCCGCGTCGTTGCCGCCGATGGTGATGGTGACCAGGGTGGTGCTGGTGCTCAGCGAGCCGACCTGGTTGTTGATGACGTCGGCGGTGACCGCGCCGCCGCAGGCGGGGAACGTGAAGCTGGCGACCGCGTTGGCGGCGGCCCACAGTGGGGCGTACGACTTCTGGCTGCGCAGGCAGGTGGACGGGTCGTACGGACCGGCGCCGACGCCCGAGGAGTAGGAGTCGCCGAGGGCCACGTAGTTGACGGCTGCGGCGGCCTGGGCGGGGCCGGGGGCGAGTACCGCGCCGAGGGCGGCGGTGAGCAGGGCGACCAGCGCGGCGAGGGCACGGGCCAGCGGGCGGTGGGGCATGGGGGACCTCCACGGGACAGGGGTGGTGGAGCCCGATGACCGCGCGCGTGGCCAGGACGGGTGCTTGTTACCAGGCGGTAATGCTATCGAAACATGCAGATCAATGGAATGGTTCGGGGCCGCTCAGCGACCATGGGGCACGCGGGCACGGGCCCGTGACGGCGTCGGCCGGGTCGACAGGTGTCGACCCGGCCGAGTCACCAGGTGCCGGTCCGGCGGTGGCCGGAGCGCGAGGCGTCTGTGGAGAGGGCGCCGGTCAGCGCGCGGCGAGGGGCTGCCGGGCCGGGTCCACCGGGGCGGGCAGGGTGCCCACCCCACCCAGGTAGGCGTGGATGCCCGCCGCCGCGGCCCGGCCCTCGGCGATCGCCCAGACGATCAGCGAGGCGCCCCGGTGCATGTCACCGGCGACGAAGACGCCGTCCGCGTCGGTCTGCCAGTCGGGCCGGGCGTCGACCGCGCCGCGCCCGTTGCGCCCGACCCCGAACTGGTCGAGCAGCGGCTGCTCCTCCGTACCCTCGAAGCCGATCGCGAGCAGCACCAGGTCGGCCGGCAGCTCCCGCTCGGAGCCGGGCAGCGCGGTGACGATCCGCCGGCCGTCCCGCTTCTCCACGGTCACCTCGGCGATCCGCACCGCCCGCACCTGGCCGGTGCCGTCGTCGACGAACTCCTGCACCGCGACGGCGAAGACCCGCTCGCCGCCCTCCTCGTGCGCCGGGTAGCTGCGCAGCAGCCACGGCCAGGTCGGCCAGGGGTCCCGGGCCTCGTCGCGGGCCTGCGGCGGCTGCGGGTAGAGATCGAGCTGGTGTACGCCGGCCGCGCCCTGGCGGTGTGCCACGCCCAGGCAGTCCGCCGCCGTGTCGCCGCCACCGATGATCACGATGTGCTTCCCGGCCGCGTCGATCGGGCGGCCGTCGGGCAGCACCGCCGTGTCGGGCCGGCCGCCGGCCGCCGCGGCGACCACCCGGTTGGCCGCGACGAGGTGGTCCATCGCCTGGTGTACGCCGCGCAGGCCGCGCCCCGGGGTCTCCGGGGTGTCCCGGCCCTGCAACGCGCCGCAGGCGAGCAGCACCGCGTCGTGCTCGGCGCGCAACTGCTCGGCGGTGACGTCCACGCCGACGTTCACCCCGGTGCGGAAGCGCACGCCCTCGGCGGTGAGTTGGGCCAGCCGGCGGTCGATGTGGACCTTCTCCAGCTTGAAGTCGGGGATGCCGTACCGGAGCAGGCCGCCGATCGCGTCGTCGCGCTCGTACACCGTCACGGCGTGGCCGGCGCGGGCGAGTTGCTGCGCGGCGGCGAGCCCGGCGGGCCCGGAACCGACCACGGCGACCGACCGGCCGGTCGGCGCCGGCACCGGGCGCGGCAGCAGCCCGCCCCGGGCGACGGCCGCGTCGGCGATCTCCACCTCGACCTGCTTGATGGTGACCGGCTGCCCGCCACCGATGCCGAGCACGCAGGCCGCCTCGCACGGCGCCGGGCAGAGCCGGCCGGTGAACTCGGGGAAGTTGTTGGTGGCGTGCAGCGACTCGACCGCGGCGTCCCAGCCGCCCGTGCGGACCAGGTCGTTCCAGTCCGGGATGCGGTTGCCCAGCGGGCAACCGTCGTGGCAGAACGGGATGCCGCAGTCCATGCAGCGGGTGGCCTGCTCGCGGATCAGCTCCTCGCCGGCCGGCGGGTACACCTCCCGCCAGTCGCTGATCCGCACCGGCACCGGGCGACGCGCGGGCAGTCGCCGGTCGTAGCGCAGGAAACCGTTCGGGTCAGGCACGAGCCACCTCCTGGACCGTGGCCCGCGTGGCGGACGTGGTCGGCATGGACGAGTCGGAAGGCGCCGGCTGCGCTGCCGACGCGGCGTTCGCCGCGAGTGCGCTCATCACCGCGTCGTCGACGTCGCGGCCGGCGGCTTCGGCGGCCCGCATGATCTCCCGCACCCGGCGGTAGTCGCGGGGCACCACGGCGGTGAACTCCGCCACCGCCTCCGGCCAGCGCTTGAGCAGCGCCTCGGCGACCGCCGAGTCGGTCTCGGCGAAGTGTCGCTGCACCAGCTCGTGCAGCGCCGCCTGCTCCTCCTCGGACAGCGGCGCCAGGTCGACCAGCTCCGCGTTGACCCGGCGGCGGTCCAGCCGGTGCACGAAGGCCGTACCGCCGGACATGCCGGCGGCGAAGTTGCGGCCGGTCGGGCCCAGCACCACCACGGTCCCGCCGGTCATGTACTCGCAGCCGTGGTCGCCGACGCCCTCGACGACCGCCGCCGCGCCGGAGTTGCGCACCGCGAACCGCTCCCCCACCCGGCCGCGCAGGAACAGCTCGCCCGCGGTGGCCCCGTAGAGGATGGTGTTCCCGGCGATGGTCTGGTCCTCGGCCCGCTGGCCCTGCTCGGCGTCGCCGTCGAGGAAGGGCGCGGCGGCGTCCGGCCGCACGACGAGCCGGCCGCCGGAGAGGCCCTTGCCCACGTAGTCGTTGGCGTCGCCGTGCAGCCGCAGCGTGACCCCACGCGGAAGGAACGCGCCGAACGACTGCCCGGCCGTGCCACGCAGCGTGAACTCGATCGTGTCGGCGGGCAGGCCGGCCCCGCCGAAGCGGCGGGTCACCTCGCCGCCCAGCATGGCGCCGACGCTGCGGTGCTCGTTGCGTACCGCCACCTCCAGGCGCACCGGCGTGCCGTCGGCCAGCGCGGGCCCCGCCAGGGCGATCAGCTCGTTGTCCAGCGCCAGCTCCAGGCCGTGGTCCTGGGCGCGGACGCCCCGGCGGGCGGCGCCGGCCGGCAGCTCCGGCAGGTGCAGTACGGGGGCCAGGTCCAGCCCGTTGGCCTTCCAGTGGGCGATCGCCGGGGCGACGTCGAGCAGCTCGGTCTGCCCGATGGCCTCCTCGATCGACCGGAAGCCCAGCTCGGCCAGGTAGCCGCGGACCTCCTCGGCGAGGAACAGGAAGAAGTTCTCCACGAACTCCGGCCGGCCGGTGAAGCGTTCCCGCAGCACCGGGTTCTGGGTGGCGATGCCGACCGGGCAGGTGTCGAGGTGGCAGACCCGCATCATCACGCAGCCCTCGACGATCAGCGGCGCGGTGGCGAACCCGAACTCCTCGGCGCCGAGCAGCGCCGCGATCAGCACGTCGCGGCCGGTCTTGAGCTGGCCGTCGACCTGCACGGTGACCCGGTCGCGGAGCTTGTTGAGCAGCAGCGTCTGCTGCGCCTCGGCCAACCCCAGCTCCCACGGGGTGCCGGCGTGCTTGAGGGAGTTCAGCGGCGAGGCGCCGGTGCCGCCGTCGTGGCCCGAGATCAGGATGACGTCGGCCTTGAGCTTGGCCACGCCCGCCGCCACGGTGCCCACGCCGACCTCGCTGACGAGCTTGACGTGCACCCGCGCGGCCGGGTTGACGCACTTCAGGTCGTGGACGAGCTGGGCGAGGTCCTCGATGGAGTAGATGTCGTGGTGCGGCGGCGGGGAGATCAGGCCGACGCCCGGGGTGGCGTGCCGGGTGCGGGCGATCCACGGCCAGACCTTGTTGCCGGGCAACTGCCCGCCCTCGCCGGGCTTGGCGCCCTGGGCCATCTTGATCTGGAGGTCGTCGGCGTTGACCAGGTATTCGCTGGTCACCCCGAACCGGCCGCTGGCGATCTGCTTCACGGCGGAGCGGCGGGCCGGGTCGTGCAGCCGCTCGACGTCCTCGCCGCCCTCGCCGGTGTTGGACTTGCCGCCGAGGCGGTTCATCGCGATGGCGAGGGTCTCGTGCGCCTCGGCCGAGATCGACCCGTACGACATGGCGCCGGTGGCGAACCGCTTGACGATCTCGGTGGCCGGCTCGACCTCGTCGAGGGGCACCGGGGGCCGCGTGCCGGTGCGCAGGGTGAACAGCCCGCGCAGCGAGCCGGCCTTCGCGGCCAACTCGTCGACCTTGGCCGTGTACTGCCGGAAGACGTCGTACTGGCGGCTGCGGGTGGCGTGCTGGAGCAGGAAGACGGTCTCCGGGTTGAACAGGTGCAGCTCGCCCTCGCGGCGCCACTGGTACTCGCCGCCCACCTCCAGCCGCCCGGTGGACTCGGCGCCGGGCGCCGGCCAGGCCACGGCGTGCCGGGCGGCGACCTCGGCGTGGATGCCGTCCAGCCCGATCCCGCCGATCTTGCTCGGGGTGCCCCGGAAGTAGCGGTGGACCAGCTTGGCGTCCAGCCCGACGGCCTCGAAGACCTGCGCCCCGCAGTACGACGACACGGTCGAGATGCCCATCTTCGACATGATCTTCAGGACGCCCTTGCCGAGGCCCTTGACGTAGTTGCGGACCGCCTTCGCCGGCTCCACGCCGACGAGCGCCCCGGTGGCGATCATGTCCTCCACCGACTCGAACGCCAGGTAGGGGTTGACCGCCGCCGCGCCGTAGCCGATCAGCACCGCCGCGTGGTGCACCTCGCGGCAGTCGCCGGACTCGACGACCAGCGCCACCTGGGTACGGGTCTGCTCACGCACCAGGTGCTGGTGCACGGCGGCGGTGAGCAGCAGCGACGGGATCGGGGCGAGGTCGGCGTTGGAGTCCCGGTCCGACAGCACCAGGATCCGTACGCCGTCCTCGATCGCCTCGGAGACGTGCCGGCAGATCTCGGTCAGCCGGGCCCTGATGCCGGCCCCGCCCTCCCGGACCCGGTAGAGCCCGGAGACCCGGACCGCCTTGAAGCCGGGCAGGTCGCCGTCCTCGTCGATGCAGAGGATCTTGGCCAGCTCGTCGTTGTCGATCACCGGGTAGGGAAGCACGATCTGCCGGCAGCTCGCCGGGCCCGGGTCGAGCAGGTTGCCCTCCGGCCCGATCGTCGACGCCAGGCTGGTCACCAACTCCTCCCGGATGGCGTCCAGCGGCGGGTTGGTGACCTGCGCGAAGAGCTGGTGGAAGTAGTCGTAGAGCTGCCGCGGCCGGGTGGACAGCGGGGCGATCGGGGTGTCGGTGCCCATCGAGCCGATCGGCTCGGCGCCCGTGCGGGCCATCGGCGCGAGCAGGATCTTCAGCTCCTCCTCGGTGTAGCCGAAGGTCTGCTGGCGGCGGCGTACGGAGTCGTGGGTGTAGACGATGTGCTCGCGCGGGGGCAGGTCGGTCAGCTCGATCAGGCCGGCGTGCAGCCACTCCGCGTACGGGTGCTCCGCCGCCAGCTCCGCCTTGATCTCCTCGTCGAGCACGATCCGGCCGGCCACGGTGTCGACCAGGAACATCTTCCCCGGCTGGAGACGGCCCTTGGCGACCACCCGGGCCGGGTCGAGGTCGAGCACGCCCGCCTCGCTGCCGAGCACCACGAGCCCGTCGTCCGTACGCCACCAGCGCCCCGGGCGCAGCCCGTTGCGGTCCAGCACGGCGCCGACGACCTCGCCGTCGGTGAAGGCGACCGAGGCCGGCCCGTCCCACGGCTCCATCAGGCTGGCGTGGAAGCGGTAGAAGGCGCGCTTCTCGGCGCCCATGTCGGGGTCGTTCTCCCACGCCTCGGGGATCATCATCAGCACCGCGTGCGGCAGGCTCCGGCCGGCCAGGTGCAGCAGCTCCAGGACCTCGTCGAAGTTCGCCGAGTCGGAGGCCGCGGGGGTGCAGACCGGGAAGACCCGGCGGATGTTGCCGGGCAGGTTCGGGCTGCGCAGGAGTGCTTCGCGGGCCTGCATCCAGTTCCGGTTGCCCCGGATGGTGTTGATCTCGCCGTTGTGCGCGATGAGCCGGTACGGGTGCGCCAGCGGCCAGGACGGGAACGTGTTCGTCGAGAACCGGGAGTGCACCAGCGCGATCGCGCTGTCCATCCGCTCGTCGGTCAGCTCCGGGAAGTACGCCGGGAGCTGGTCGGGGGTGAGCATGCCCTTGAAGACCATGGTCCGCGCGGACAGCGACGGGAAGTACGCCGGCACGCCCCGCTCGGCGCTCTCCCGCTCGGCCTGCTTGCGTACGCAGAACGCGACCCGCTCCAGCTCGATGCCGCGCAGCCGCGACCCGGCCGGCCCGGCCGGCGAGTCGGTGAGCCGGTGCGCGGCGAGGAAGAGCTGCCGGACCCGGGGCATCGCCGCGAGGGCCGTCTCGCCGAGCCCGCTCGGGTCCACCGGCACGTCCCGCCAGCCGAGCAGGTCGGCGCCCTCGACCAGCGCGTACTTCTCCACCACCTGGCGGGCGCGGGCCTCGTCGGCGTCGTCGTCGGGCAGGAAGACCAGGCCGGTGGCGTACTCGCCGGCGGGCGGCAGCGGGAAGTCCACCACCGCGCGCAGGAACGCGTCCGGGACCTGGATCATGATGCCCGCGCCGTCGCCGGTGTTCGGTTCCGCGCCCCGGGCGCCCCGGTGGTCCAGCCGGCAGAGCGCCCCGAGGCCGTTGGCCACGACCGCGTGCGAGCGCCGCCCGTACAGGTCCGCCACGAAGGCCACGCCGCAGGCGTCGTGCTCCTGCGCGGGATCGTAGAGCCCGGCCGCGGGTGCCCCCGGGCCGAGGTGCGGGGCCTGCTGCGGGCTGCTGTGAGGGTACGGAAAGGCCACCGGGCCTCCTGTCGTCACTCAGGGTGGATCTCGATCGGGACGACGTCGGCCCTCAAGGGTCTATTGAGTCTACGTTAGGGTCCTGAGCGCAAGGCCAGTGCAGATTGATCACACCTTCCAGACTCTGGGACGTGTAGTCTCGCGCGGTGGATCACGAGCAACGGGAACTGGTCGACCGGCTGGAGCGTTTCTACGACGCGGTGCCCCGTGACGCGACCCGCACGGAGGAGTACGGCGCCCTGGTGCTGTTCGTCCGGGACGGGGTTGGCTGGCCGTTCTACGCCCGGCCCCGGCGGGACGCCGACGAGCCGCCGTCGCTGGCGGACGTCACGGCCGTCCGGCAGCGCCAGCGTGAGCTGGGTCTCCCCGAAGCCTTGGAGTGGGTGCACGAGGTCACGCCGGGCCTGCTGCCGGTGGCCCGCTCGGCGGGGCTCTCCGTCCTGGAGGCGCCGCTGATGGTGCTCGACCCGGCCGCGCTGCCCGCCCCGGCCACCCTCACGGACGTACCGCTGCGGGTGCTCGACCCGGCGGGCCCCGGCTTCGCGGCCGACGTGGCCGCGCGGCGGGCGGTCGCCGCCGTCGCCTTCGCCGCGGCCGGCACCGAACGCGGCGAGGCCGGCCCGGCGCAGCGGGACGCCGCCGTGGCCGAGCTGGACGAGGCGGCGCTGGACGAGGAACGGGCCCGGACCGCCGACGGCCGGCGGCTGTCGGTGCTGGCGGGGACGCCCGCCGAGGGCGCCCTGGCCAGCGCGATGGCGATGCGGGTCGGCGACGTGGCGGAGATCGCGGGCGTGGCCACCCTGCCGTCCGCCCGCCGCCGGGGCCTGGGCGCGGCCGTCACCGCCACGCTGGCCCGCGAGCTGCTGGCCGCCGGCACCGACCTGATCTTCCTCTCCGCGGGCAACGAGGACATCGCGCGGGTCTACCTGCGGGTCGGCTTCCGCCGCGTCGGCACCGCCTGCATCGCCGAGCCCGCCCCCGTCACCCCCTGACCCGGCCTGCATCCACACTCAGCGATCTTGCACTTACCGCCCGCGCAAACCCGACATACACCTCAAACCGTGGGCATCAAGTGCAAGATCGCGGTGAGCGACCATGTCAGGGCGGGTGGCCGTCAGGTCGGGGGGCGCCACTGGGCGGCCGTGGTGGCGGCCGTGGAGAGCAGGCGGGTGCTGAGCGCGCCGAGCGCCGCGTCGCGGGCACGCAGGGCCAGCGGCCCCCGGGCCTTCAGCACCGCCGACATCCGGCGCGTCTGCCGGACCACCGTCGCCACCCGGGGCCGGCGCGCCCGGTCGTACGCGACCACGGCATCCGGCAGCCGGGACTCGCGCAGCAGCGAGGCGAGGGTGGCGGCGTCCTCGAAGGCGAGGCAGGCGCCCTGGCCGAGGTGCGACGGCATGGCGTGCGCGGCGTCGCCGAGCAGCACCACCCCGCCCGGCCCCACCGGGAAGGCGTACGACCTGGGCAGCGGCCGCAGCTCGCGGATCTCCTGCTGCACCAGGTCCGTCGGGTCGGTGGCGTCGAGCAGGTCGGCGATCGGCGCCGGCCAGCCCGCGTACCAGCGGCGCAGCAGGGCGAGCTGGGTCTCCGGCGGCTCCGGGCGGGGCGCGCCGGCGGCGGTGGCCACCCAGTAGATGCCGCCCCGGCTGGAGCCGCCCGAGGAACCACGCTCGCCCAGCGAGGCGGACACGAAGCGGTAGCCGGCGCCGAGCACCTCGCCGCCGACGGGCTGTTCGGCGGGCAGCTTCGGGGCCCGGTACCAGGGGATCACCGCCCGCCAGGCGGCGCAGCCCGAGCTGATCACGCCGGACTCCGGCGCGAGCTGCCGGCGGATCTCGCTGTCGGTGCCGTCCGCGGCGACGACCAGGTCGGCCTCGATGGTGTGTCTGCCGTCGCCGACCGCGGGACGCTCGCCCGACACGGCACGGACCGTCCGCACGGTCACCCCGGTGCGCAGCTCGACCTCGTCGCCGAGCCCGGCGATCAGCGCGTCGTGCAGGTCCTCCCGGTGCACCACCACCGGCAGCCGGTCGGCCGGGGTCTGGCGGGGCTGCACCAGCCGGTGCCCGTCCGGGCGGCGTACCCCGCCGTCGGGCACCGTCGTGGCGATCGCCTCCAAGCCGGCGCCGAGGCCCAGGGCGCGCAACGCGCGTACGCCGTTGGGCCAGAGCACCACGGCGGTCGGATCGGGGCGGACCCGGTCGGCCCGCTCCAGCAGGGTGACCCGCCAACCGGAGCGGGCCAGCGCGCCGGCGACCGCGAGGCCGCCGATTCCGGCGCCGACCACGACCGCGCTACGCATTGTGGTGTTCCTCCTCAGCTGTCGCGGTCGGCAGGCCGGGCGCCCGTGCCCCCGGCCCGGTCCTCCAGGGTCTCCCCGGTGGCGTCCGACCCGGCGGACGCGGCGCCGTCACGGACCGCCGCGGGTCCGGCCTCGTCGCCACCCGGCCCGGCACCGGTCGGTGATTCGTCCTCGTCGGGGTGTGCCTCCCCGGCCGGTTCGGCCGGCGCCTCGCCGGTCTCCTGCCAGTGCCGGTACTGCTCCTCGCTCACCACGCGGTAGCCCTCGGGAGCGGCCGGCTGGGAACCGGCCTCCCGCGCGGACAGGTCGACCTGCGAGACGTCGGAGTCGTCGGCCGCAACGGGCGTCGCGGCGGGGCCGACCGGGACGAGGTACTCCCGGGGCCCGCGTACCCGCACGAAGTAGGCCAGGGCGCCGAGGAAGACCAGGCCGGCGGTCCAGACGTTCAGGCGTACGCCGAGGATGGTGTTCGCCTCGTCGGTGCGCATCAGCTCGATCCAGAACCGCCCCGCCGTGTAGCCCATGACGTAGAGGGCGAACGCCCGGCCCCGGCCGAGGCGCAGCTTACGGTCGAGGGCGAAGACCAGCGCGGCCACGCCGAGGTTCCACAGCAGCTCGTAGGCGAACGTCGGGTGGTAGAGGCCCGGTTCGAGGATCGGCTGGCCGGCGTCGTCCCGCAGGGCGTGCCCCGGATTGTCCGGGTCCATCCGATGGATCTCCAGGCCCCACGGCAGGGTGGTCCGGCCGCCGTAGAGCTCGTTGTTGAACCAGTTGCCGAGCCGGCCGATCGCCTGCGCCAGCGGCAGGCCCGGGGCCAGCGCGTCGGCGACCACCGCGAACGGGATGCCGAGCTGCCGGGCCGCGAGCCACGCGCCGACGGCCCCGCCGGCCACCGCGCCCCAGATGCCGAGACCGCCCTCCCAGATGGCGAACGCCTTCATCGGATCGCCACCGGTGCCGAAATACTTCTCCGGCGAGGTGATCACGTGGTAGATCCGGGCACCGATGATGCCGGCCGGCACCGCCCAGACCGCGATGTCGAGGACCGCGCCGGGGGCGACGCCCCGCGCGCGCAGCCGCCGCTCGGTGACCCAGCAGGCCACCACGATGCCGAGGATGATGAACAGCGCGTACGCCCGGATCGGCACCGGCCCGAGCTGCCAGACCGCGGTGCTGGGGCTGGGCAGGGCTGCCTGGGGGGACAGCGAGGCGAGAGTCACGGGTGCACACGCTACCGCCGTGGGCCCCTCCCGCGGCACCCCGGTCCGCCGTGGCCCGATCCCGGTGACTTCTGGTTTGCGCCGCCGTACGCTGTTTGTCCATGGGTGCGTTCACCTGGGCGGTCGCCGCGGTCGTCACCGACGACGCCGGCCGGGTGCTGCTGTGCCGACAGGGCCGGGGCGAACGCCGCCACGCGCTTCCCGGCGGGCGGCTGCGCCCGGCGGAGAGCCCCGTGCACGCCGCCGCACGCCACATCCGGGCCGAGACCGGGTGGGAGGTGGAGGTCGTCGACCTGGTCGGCATCTACCACCTCACCGGAACGTGCGGGCCACCCCCGGCCGGTCACGCCGGGCCGCTACCCGACGTCCTGGTGCACGTCTTCCGGGCCCGCGCCCGGGGCACGGGCCCGGCCGGCGACCCGATGGGCGGGTGCCGGTTGTCCTGGCACCACCCCGGGGCGCTACCCGAGGCGCTCACGCCGACCACCCGGGCGGCGCTCACCGACGCACTGGCGGACCGCTCCGGCGTCCTACGCCACGCCACCCCCACCAGCCCTGCCCCGCTCCCGCCCACCCCTGACGAACCCGCCCCGGGTGATCCCGCCACGGTTCCACCTGCCACGGGCGGTCCCGCCACGGGCCTGTCCACCACGGGCGATCCCGCGCCGACCACCAACCACCCACCAGGCCAACGAACCACCCCGCCCACCACCCACATGACCCACCCCTGACTCCGTTCCACACGGGGCCGGCACCACCCCGCTCCGTCCCACCCCCTGCCCGGCTCGGCCCGGCTCGGCCCGGCCCGGCTCGGCCCGGCCCGGCTCGGCCCGGCTCGGCCCGGCCCGGCTCGGCCCGGCTCGGCCCGGCCCGGCTCGGCGATCTTGCACTTTCCGCCCCGACAAGGCGGACATAAGCCGCGAACGCGGGGCGCAAAGTGCAAGATCGCGGGGAAGAGGGCACGGAGGGGCGCAAAGTGCAAGATCGCGGAGGCGAGGGCGCGGAGGAGAGGGCGCGGAGGGGCGCGAAGTGCAAGATCGCTGGGAGGGGGAACCGCTAGGGGGTGGGGGTGCGGACGCCTTCGGCCAGTTCGGTGCTGAGGGTGCGGAGGGCGGCCAGGCCGGATGCCTCGTCCGGGGCGTCGAGCAGGCAGCGGATCAGGGCGCTGCCGACGATGACGCCGTCGGCGTACCCGGCGACCGTGGCGGCCTGCGCGCCGGTGCCGACGCCCAGCCCGACGCCGACCGGCAGGTCGGTGACCTCCCGCGTACGGGAGACCAGGATCGGGGCCGCGTCGGAGGTCTTCGCCCGGGCACCGGTGACGCCCATGATGGCGGTGGCGTAGACGAAGCCCCGGCAGTGCCCGGTGGTCATCGCCAGCCGCGCGTCGGTGGAGGACGGCGACACGAGGAAGGTGCGGTCCAGCCCGTACGCGTCGGAGGCGGCGAGCCACTCGCCCGCCTCCTCCGGGATCAGGTCCGGCGTGATCAGGCCGGTGCCCCCGGCCGAGGCCAGGTCGCGGGCGAAGGCGTCGACGCCGTAGCGCTCCACCGGGTTCCAGTAGGTCATGGTGACCACGGGCGCCCCGGTGGCCGCGACCGCCTCGATGATGCGCAGGGTGTCCCGGGTGCGTACGCCGCCCGCTAGGGCGATGTCGCTGGCCTTCTGGATCACCGGGCCGTCCATCACCGGATCGGAGTACGGGATCTCCACCTCGATCACGTCGACACCGGCGGAGACCATCGCGGTCATCGCGGCGATGCTGCCCTCGACGGTCGGGAACCCGGCCGGCATGCAGCCGACCAGCACGGCCCGCCCGTCGGCGCGGGCCTTGTCGAAGGCCACCCCGATCCGGCTCACGCTCTCACTGCTCCTTGTCGAGGATGCCGAAGTAGTCGCCGGCGGTGTGTACGTCCTTGTCACCCCGGCCGGAGAGGTTGATCACGATGGTGGGTTCCCGGCCCAGCTCCGCGGCGAGCTTCGGCGCGATCTTGAGGGTGCCGGCGAGTGCGTGCGAACTCTCGATCGCCGGGATGACGCCCTCGGTCCGGCAGAGCAGCTCGAACGCGGCCATCGCCTCGTCGTCGGTGACCGGCAGGTACGTCGCCCGGCCGCTGTCGTGCAGCCAGGCGTGCTCGGGCCCGACGCCCGGGTAGTCCAGCCCCGCGGAGATCGAGTGCGACTCGCACGTCTGCCCGTCGGCGTCCTGGAGCACGTACGTCCGGGTGCCGTGCAGCACCCCGGCGGAGCCGCCGGTGATGCTGGCCGCGTGCCGGCCGGTCTCCACCCCGTCGCCGCCGGCCTCGAAGCCGTAGAGCCGCACGTCGGGGTCGCCGACGAAGGCGTGGAAGATGCCCAGCGCGTTGGACCCGCCGCCGACGCAGGCGGTGACCGCGTCGGGCAGCCCGCCGGTGAGGTCGAGGCACTGCTGGCGCGCCTCGTCGCCGATGCCGCGGACGAAGTCGCGGACCAACGCCGGGAACGGGTGCGGGCCGGCGGCGGTGCCGATCAGGTAGTGGGTGTCGTCGACGTTGGCGACCCAGTCGCGCATCGCCTCGTTCATCGCGTCCTTGAGGGTGCGCGAGCCGTTGGTGACGGGGACGACGGTGGCGCCGAGCATCCGCATCCGGGCCACGTTGAGCGCCTGCCGCTCGGTGTCGACCTGACCCATGTAGACCACGCAGTCGAGGTCGAACAGGGCGGCGGCGGTGGCGGTGGCGACGCCGTGCTGGCCGGCGCCGGTCTCCGCGATCACCCGGCGCTTGCCCATCCGCCTGGTCAGCAGGGCCTGGCCGAGCACGTTGCGCACCTTGTGCGCCCCGGTGTGGTTGAGGTCCTCCCGCTTGAGCAGCACCCGCGCCCCCACCCTGGCGGAGAACCGGCGGGCCTCGTAGAGCAGCGAGGGGGTGCCGGCGTAGTCGCGCAGCAGGGCGGCGAACTCGGCCAGGAACGACTCGTCGGCCATCGCCGCGCGGTGCGCGGCGTCCAACTCGTCGAGCGCCGCGACAAGCGCCTCCGGCACGAACCGGCCGCCGAACCGGCCGAAGTGACCGGCCGGGTCGGGCAGTGGACCGGCCGCGGCGGCCAGCGCGTCGGCGCTCATGCCGGCACTCCGCTTCGCTCCGCGCCGGCAGGAGGCACCACCGCACAGAACCTGACGATTCGCTCGCTCATGGGATCGTCCTCTCCGGGCTGACGAACCGGCGCGAGCTCAGCGCGCCGGACGGGGAGTCGCCGGGTGGTTGCCGGCGTTGACCAGCTCGGCCACCGCCTCGCGGGGGCTCTTCTGGGTGACCAGGCCCTCGCCGACCAGGACCGCGTCGGCGCCCGCCGAGGCGTACCGGATGAGGTCGTGCGGGCCACGCACCCCCGACTCCGCGATCTTGACGACGCTGCTGGGCAGGCCGGGCGCGATCCGCTCGAACACCGAGCGGTCGACCTCGAGGGTACGCAGGTTGCGGGCGTTGACCCCGATGACCTGGGCACCTGCCTCCAGGGCCCGGTCGGCCTCCTCCTCGTCGTGCACCTCGACCAGCGCGGTCATGCCCAGCGACTCGATCCGCTCCAGCAGGCCCACCAGCGCGTTCTGCTCCAGGGCGGCCACGATCAACAGCACCAGGTCGGCGCCGTGGGCCCGGGCCTCGTGCACCTGGTAGCTGGAGACCACGAAGTCCTTGCGCAGCACCGGGATGTTGACGGCGGCACGGACGGCGGCCAGGTCGTCGAGCGAGCCGCCGAACCAGCGCCCCTCGGTGAGCACGCTGATCGCCCGCGCACCGCCTGCGGCGTAGTCGCCGGCCAGGTCGGCGGGGTCGGTGATCTCGGCCAGTCGCCCCTTGGACGGCGACGACCGCTTCACCTCGGCGATCACCGCGACGCCGGGCTTGCGCAGGGCCGCGTACGCGTCCAGCGGCGGCGGCGCGGCGGCGGCCAGTTCGCGGATGCGCTCCAGTGGAAGCTGCTCCTGTCGCCGGGCGACGTCCTCACGCACGCCGGCCAGGATCTCGTCGAGTACGCCTACGGACGCCGCCGGACCGGCTTCGTCCCCCTCCGCGTGCGCATGCTCAGCAGTCACCAACGGACTCCCCTCTCCGGGTGTCATGGGCCGATGCTAGGGGGCGCCACCTGGCGACAGGTGCCGGGGGTATGGCGTGCCTCACGAGATGGGCTGGGGCATAATGGCCGACCTCCGGTGAACGGGATGTCACGCAGGGCGACCGTCCTCGTCGACGGTCGCCACACGACCACCCCGCCCCCGCCACCCCGGCCATCGACATGATCCTATCCGCCGGCCCGGCGGACCGCTGCCTCGCCCTGCGGCACCGATACCCGTCGATCCTGTGACCTACCTCAAGGGCCAACGGCCCTTTCCCTGGTGGCGGCCCTGGAAGCAGAGTTGACGTGTCGGTCACCACGGCGAAACGTGAGCCAGCCAGCATCGTCCTCGGGCAGACTCGATGAGGCGCCTGCCCCACCGTAAACAACGATCTCCGTGCGGGGTGATCATGGGAACTGTCCAGCCCAACGAGACCATCGGACTGACGACCATCTCGCGGACCGTCGCGTCGCTCGCGGTCGGCGTCGTGCACACCCTGGAGCGCGCGGTGATCGGCGAGGCACGGATGCGCACCGCGCGGGGCAACGCCTGGGAGGCCGTCTGCGCCGACCGGGCCCGCGCCGACCAGCGGGCCGAGATCGACCGCCTGGTGGCGGAGCTGGCGGCGGCCCGGGCCGCCGCCCGGGAACGCCAGCCGGTCAGCTGACCGTCGGGTCCTCGCCCCGGTCCAGCGCGTCCCACGCCTCGGTGGTGTGCCGCCCGGTGACCCGGCCGTCCGCACCCGCGACGCCCGGGCGGGCGTCCCGTCGGGCCCGCCGCTCGTAGCGGGCGCCCATCGCCGGCCACCGGTGCCCCCGCAGCGCCGTCAGCAGCCCGCCCGCCCCCGCGAGCACCCCGCCGAGCAGGCAGAGCCCCGCCCAGTGCCGGCTGACCGCGCCGTCGAAGGCGGCGACGAGGCCGTAGCCTCCGCCGGCCGCCACCGCCGCGCCGAGCCCGCACAGCAGCCCACCCAGCAGCCGCCGCGCCCGGCCCCGGGTGGCGAGTACCGCGCCACCGCCGGCCAGCCCGACCAGCGCCAACGCCGGCAGCCAGGGCAACAGGCCGGCGCCCGTGCGCGCGTCGCGCAGCGGCGGCAACGGAGCGGGCCGGGCCGTCAGGTCGACCGCCCAGGTGCGGGTCGACGCCCACAGGGCCAGGCCCGCACCGGCCAGGCAGAGCAGCACCGCGTACGTCAGCTCGCGCCGGCCCGCGACGGCCCGCGCGCCCGCGCCCGCCTCGGCCACGGCGGCCGTCCCCGGTTCCCGGCCCCGCGGCTGCGCGGCCGTCATCGGGCGGGCCGCAGGGTCTCGGCGGCGGCGATGGCGGCGAGCACGGCGGCGGCCTTGTTCCGGGTCTCCTGGTCCTCGGCGGCGGGATCGGAATCGGCCACCACCCCCGCCCCGGCCTGCACGTACGCCCGACCGTCGCGCATCAGCGCGGTGCGGATGGCGATCGCCATGTCCAGGTCTCCGCCGAAGCCGAAGTAGCCCACGGTGCCGCCGTAGAGGCCGCGCCGGACCGGCTCCAGCTCTTCGATGATCTCCATGGCCCGCACCTTGGGCGCCCCGGAGAGGGTGCCGGCGGGGAAGGTCGCGGCCAGCGCGTCGAAGGCCGTACGGTCCTCGCGCAGCGTGCCGACCACGGTCGAGACGATGTGCATGACGTGGCTGTAGCGCTCGATGGTGGCGAACTCCGGCACCTCCACCGTGCCGGGCCGGCAGACCCGACCCAGGTCGTTGCGGCCCAGGTCGACAAGCATCACGTGCTCGGCCCGCTCCTTGGGGTCGGCGAGCAGCTCCGCGGCGAGCCGGGCGTCGGCCTCCGGGTCGCCGCCGCGCGGCCGGGTGCCGGCGATCGGATGCAGCAGCGCCCGACGCTGGCCGTCGGCGTCGCCGGTCACCTTCAGGTGCGCCTCCGGCGAGGACCCGACGATGTCGAAGCCGTCGAAGCGCAGCAGGTACATGTACGGGCTGGGGTTCGTCGTGCGCAGCACCCGGTAGACGTCCAACGGGTCGGCGTGCGTCTCCCGCTCGAACCGCTGGGCGAGCACGATCTGGAAGCACTCGCCGGCCCGGATCGCCTCCTTGGCCGCCTCGACGGCCTTCGGGTAACCGCCCTCGGGCGTGCGGCTGCGTACCTCGCCCGCCGGTGGCCGGTCGACTGTCGAGACCATCGGCGGGATCGGGCGGGACAGGGCGGTGGTCATCGCGTCGAGCCGGCCGACCGCGTGATGGTAGGCGGCCGTGACCCGCTCGTCGCGGTCCGGCTCGTCCGGCGGCGGCAGGATCGCGTTGGCCACCAGGATCGCGGAGCCGTCGTAGTGGTCGAGCACCACCAGGTCGGTCGCCAGCATCATGCCCAGCTCGGGCACGGCCAGGTCGTTCTCGGTCAGCTCGGGCAGTCGCTCGAAGCGCCGGATCAGCTCGTAGCCGAGGTAGCCGACCATGCCGCCGGTCAGCGGCGGCATGCCGCTGGCCGCGTCCCAGGCCGGGCCGGCGAGCGCCGCGACGGTCTCGCGCAGCACCCGGACCGGGTCGCCGGAGGTGGGCAGCCCGGCCGGCGGGTGGCCCGTCCACACCGCGGTGCCGTCGCGCTCGGTCAGCGTGGCGCTGCTGCGCACGCCGATGAACGAGTACCGCGACCAGGCGAGACCCGCCGAGCCGACACCCTGCTCGGCGGACTCCAGCAGGAAGGTCCCCGGGCCGCCGGCGAGCTTGCGGTAGACGCCGACCGGGGTCTCCGCGTCGGCGAGCAGCCGCCGGGTGACGGGGACGACCCGCCAGCGGGCGGCCAGCTCGGCGAAGGTGGCGAGGTCGGGGCTGACCGTGCCGTCGGTGCGGGAGCCCCCGCCGGGCGTCGCGCGCTGCGTGGTCACCGGCCACCCGCCCCGTCCCCGCCGACCGGCAGCTCGGTGAAGAAGCAGGTGCGCTGCCCCGTGTGGCAGGCCGCGCCCACCTGGTCGACGTCGACCAGCAGCGCGTCGCCGTCGCAGTCCAGCGCGACGGAGCGGACGTACTGGTGGTGCCCGGAGGTGGCGCCCTTGACCCAGTACTCCCGGCGGCTGCGCGACCAGTAGGTGGCCCGGCCGGTGGTCAGGGTGCGGTGCAGCGCCTCGTCGTCCATCCAGGCGACCATCAGCACCTCGCCGGAGTCGTGCTGGCGGACCACCGCGGCCACCAGGCCGTCGGAGGTGCGGCGCAGCCGGGCGGCGATGGCCGGGTCGAGCCGGGACGGACGGGCCGGGCCGGCGGCCGCGGGCTCCTGCGGACTGGGGTGGGCGCCGGTCACGGGCGCGTCAGGTGCGGGCACAGTGACCCATTGTCCCGCACGCGGGGCGGGCACCGGTGACGGCTCCCGCCGGGGGGCCGGCGGCCGGTGGGCGGGCCGGGTCAGCTGGTCGACGTACCGGTCCAGCCGGCCGTCGAGCAGGGCGTCGGCCAGGTCCGTCCCGGCGGCCCGCGCGACCTCGGCGGCGTACGGGCGGATCAGCGGCAGGACCCCGGCGACCAGCCGGGCCGCGGCGGCGCAGAGCTGCCCGGCGGCGCCGGGTCGCAGCCCGAGGCAGAGCAGCAGGTCCTCCCGGTAGTCGGGCGGCGCCACCGGCAGGTCCAGGGCGGCGGTGAGGGCCACCCGGCGCGACGCCACCCGGACCGTGGGGTTGGCCAGCCGCAACACGGACGGGCAGAGCCGGGCCAGGTCGGCGGCGGCCAGCCGGACGCCGAGACGGTCGTCGGCGTCCCGCGCGCCGGCCACCTTGCCGAGCGTCGCGATCAGCTCCTCCAGCTGCGGCTCCCCGGCGGGGTGGCAGAGCACCGGCAGGTCGATCCGGGACCGCCAGTGCGGATCCGCCCACAGCAGCCGGGCCGGCGCCGTCACCGGCAGCCCGAACGCCCAGTCGGCGGGCTCGCCGAGGCGGGCCAGCCAGGACCGGACGTCGCGGGCGGCCACCGAGACGTGGGTCAGCCGGCCGCCGTGTTCCGCGAGGTACGCCTGGCGGGCGGCGTACGGGGCGCCGGCGAGCAGCACGTCGACGTCGACGTCGCTGTGCGCCGTGGCGGCTCTGCGGGCGTGGCTGCCGCGCAGCATGATGCCGACCACGGGCTGCTCGGCAGCGGTTCGCAACCGGCCGGCCCATTCACCGAGGAAACCCTCGTCCGGTGACGCAGCGTGACCCACGGCGTCATCGTGCCGTACGCCCGATCAGGGCGCAATGCCCGATGCCGCGCCGGATGCCCGTTGCCAAGCCCAGTGTCCGGTCCGAAGGCTAATGCCCGACCGTTCTCGGCGCCGCCGTGGGGGTACCGCGCCGGAGCGTTGTGGCCCGGCCGACGGCCCCGCTAGCGTGACCTCCGACGGGTGCGGTGTTCTTCCGGGAGGCGCCGGTGGACGAGGCGATAGCCGTCCGGGGCCTGGTCGTCGACCGGGGCGGGCGACGGGTGCTGCACGGCATCGACGCGTCCGTGCCGCGCGGCCTGGTCACCGGGCTGCTCGGCCCGAGCGGCAGCGGCAAGACCACGCTGATGCGGGCGGTGGTCGGCGTGCAACTGGTCAGCGCCGGCTCCGTGACGGTGCTGGGGCGTCCCGCCGGCGCGCCGCAACTGCGCCACCGCGTCGGCTACCTCACCCAGGCCCCCAGCGTCTACGCGGACCTGACGGTGCGGGAGAACGTCCGCTACTTCGCCGCCCTGTACGGCCGGGGCCGGGCCGAGGCCGACCGCGCGGTCGCCGACGTCGGGCTCGGACCGGCCGCCGGCCAACTGGTCGGCACCCTCTCCGGCGGGCAGCGCAGCCGGGCGTCCCTGGCCTGCGCCCTGGTCGGGGAGCCGGAGCTGGTCGTCCTCGACGAGCCGACCGTCGGCCAGGACCCGGTCCTGCGGGCCGACCTCTGGGACCGGTTCCACGCCATGGCCGCCGCCGGCACCACCCTGCTGGTCTCCAGTCACGTCATGGACGAGGCGGCCCGCTGCGACCGGCTGCTGCTGATCCGCGAGGGGCGGCTGATCGCCGACGACACCCCCGACGCGGTCCGCGCCGCCGCCGGCACCGCCGACCTGGACGAGGCGTTCCTGCGGCTGATCAGGGCGGGCGGGCCGGGCCCCACCGGCCGGGAGGCGTCGTGAACCCCCGGATCCTGGCCGCCACCACCGGCCGCGTCCTGCGCCAGCTGCGGCACGACCGGCGCACCGTGGCGCTGCTGGTGGTGGTGCCGTCGGTGCTGCTCACCCTGGTCCACTACATGTACGTCGACCAGCCCGCCCCGCCGGGCCAGCCGTCGACGTTCGACCGGGTCGCCCTGGTGATGCTCGGCTTCTTCCCCTTCGTGATCATGTTCCTGGTGACCAGCATCGCGATGCTGCGCGAGCGCACCTCGGGCACGCTGGAGCGGCTGCTCACCACCCCGCTGGGCAGGCTCGACCTGCTCATCGGCTACGGCGTCGCGTTCGGGCTGGCCGCGGTGGCGCAGGCCGTCATCGCGTCGGTGGTCGCGTACGGGGTCCTCGGGCTGGACACCGCCGGCAGCAGCGGCCTGGTGATCATGATCGCCGCGCTGAACGCGGTGCTCGCCGTCGCGCTCGGGCTGTTCTGCAGCGCCTTCGCCCGCACCGAGTTCCAGGCCGTGCAGTTCATGCCGGTCGTGGTGGTGCCCCAGTTGCTGCTCTGCGGGCTCTTCGTGCCGCGGGGCGAGATGGCCGGCTGGTTGCAGGCGGTCAGCGACGTGCTGCCGCTGTCGTACGCCGTCGAGGCGCTCCAGGAGGTCGGGGCCAACTCCGCGCCGACCGGCACGATGTGGCGGGACGTGGCGGTGGTGGCCGGCGCGGCGGCGCTGGCGCTGGTGCTCGCGGCAGCCACCCTGCGACGGCGCGGCGGCTGACGGCGCCGGCCGCCGACCAGGCGCGGGTCAGGCGTCGTCGGTGCCGGCCCGGTCAGGCGTGGTCGGCGTGCCGGGAGACGGCGTGCCGGCAGACCAGCGGGTGCAGGATGCGGGCCAGCTCCGCCTGGCCGGCCAGCGGGCGCGGGAACTCCAGCCGGACGCGCCGGCGGGCGCCGGGCCGGCCGTGGGAGACCAGCAGGCCGTACCTGTCGATCCGGACCACCCGGGGCGCGGTGTCGGGGGCGTCGCCCGCGAGGCCGAGCTGGCGGCGCAGGTAGCCGGCGACCTCGGCGCCGTGGTGCTCGGCGAGGTCGGCCAGCAGCCCGGCCTCGACCGGGTGCAGCGGGTCGGGCTCGGCCTCGGCGTACGCCCCGGGATCGATCCGGCGCACGGAGTCGCCGCGTTCCCAGCGGGCCTCGACCACCTCGAAGCGGTGCAGCCGGAACCGGGTGCCGACGTCGAGCAGGTCGCCCGTCGGCTCCGCCGCCGCGAAGTCCAGCGCGGCGTGTCGCTCCTCCGCCCCGTCGAGCCGGGACGCCCAGCCGGACACCCAGGCGCGGCCGAGGCTCGGCGCGCCGGCGGCCGGCGGCAGGTCGAGCACGTCGAGCACCAGCGCGACGTCGGAGTCGCCCGCGGCGGGCCGCAGCGCGGCGGCGAGGTCGCTGACCACCGGCACCAGCAGCAGGACCCGCCCGTCGGGGTCGGTCGCGTGCCGGACCTGGTGTGGGCCGGGCCGGTGCGCGACGTGCACGAGGCCGGGCAGCCGGCCCGAGACGAGGGTACGGACGATCTCCGCCGGGCTCGGTCGCATGGCACGACTCCTCTGTAGGTTAGGCTTACCTAACTCGGAGACTAGAGCACCCGACCGGAGACGTCCAGCGCGATCAAGATCGGGCCACCGCCCCGGCCCTCCCCCGCCCCCGACGCGCCGGCGACGGAGTGCCACGCCCGCCGACCGCTCAGCGGGTCTGCTCCAGCCAGGAGGCGTAGAGCAGGCCGTAGACCGACTCGGGGTCGCGGACCAGCTCGTCGTGCGGGCCGCGCTGCACGATCCGGCCCCGGTCCACCACGATCACCTCGTCTGCGGCCTGCGCGGTGGAGAGCCGGTGCGCGATCGCGAGGGTGGTACGCCCCCGGGTGACCGCGTCCAGGGTGCGTTGCAGCCGCACCTCCGTGGCGGGGTCGACCGCGCTGGTCGCCTCGTCCAGCACCAGCAGGTCCGGATCCGCCACGTACGCGCGGGCCAGCGCGACCAACTGCCGCTCACCGACGCTCAACGCCTCGCCCCGCTCCCCCACCGGGGTGTGCAGCCCCGACGGGAGCCCGTCCACCCAGTCGGCCAACCCCAGCTCGGCGAAGGCCACCGCGAGCTGCTCGTCGGTCAGCTCGGGGCGGGCGAACCGGACGTTCTCGGCCACGGTGGCGTCGAAGAGGAAACCGTCCTGCGGCACCATCACCACCCGCGCGCGCAACGAGGCGAACCGGACCCGCTCCAGCGGCACACCGGAGAGCAGCACCTGGCCGGCGGTCGGATCCATCAACCGGGTGAGCAGCTTCGCGAAGGTGGTCTTGCCGCTGCCGGTCTCGCCCACCACCGCCACGCGGCTCTTCGCCGGGATCTCCAGGCTGATGTCGTGCAACACCGGCGGTCCGCCCGGGTACGCGAAGCGCACCCCCGCGAAGCGGATGTCCAGCGGGCCCGACGGCAGCTCACGCCCCTGCTCGCCCGGGTCGGCGACGTCGGGCGCGACGTCCAGCACGTCCAGCACCCGGCGCCAGCCGGCGATGGCGTTCTGCGCCTCGTTGAGCACCTCGGTGGCGACCTGCACCGGCTGGATGAAGAGCGTGACCAGGAAGAGGAACGCGGTCACCTCGCCGACGCTCAGGGTGCGGTCGGCGCCGAGGGTAACCCCGAGCACCACCACGCCGGCCAGCGCGAACCCGGCCGCCAACTCCCCGACCGAACTGCCCACGATGCTGATCCTGATCGCCCGCTGCTGGGCCCGCCGCTGGGCGTCGATCGCCTCGTCCAGCCGTCGGGCGGTCCGCCCAGCGATCCCGTAGGCCCGGATCACCGGCGCGCCGACCACGCTCTCCCCGATCGTGCCGAGCAGCGTCCCGGTGCGCTGCCGGACCACCCCGTACGCCCCGGCGAGGCGCCGCTGGAGCAGCCGGATCACGAACACCGCGGGCAGGAAGGCGGCGAAGACCACCAGGGTCAACTGCCAGGAGTACGCGAGCATGACCAGCGTGGTGATCGCCAACTGGCCGAGGTTGACCACCAGGATCACGCCGCCCCACTGGAGGAACTGGGTGATCTGGTCGACGTCGCTGGTCACCCGGGAGACCAGCGAACCGCGCCGCTCGGACTGCTGGTGCAGCATCGACAGGTCGTGCACGTGCCGGAACGCCCGCACCCGCACGTTCGCCAGCGCCGTCTCGCTGACCGTGAAGAGCCGGCGCGTCATCAGATACCCGCAGAACGTGGTGACCACCAGCACCGCGGCGGTGGCCGCGACCACCGTCCAGACCACGGTCAGGTCCAGGCCGCCGACGATGCCGTTGTCGATGCCCTGCTGCACCGCCACCGGCACGGCCGCCCGGCCGACCATGTAGACCAGGGCCAGGCCGAGCGTGCCGGCGAGGCCGACCCGCAGCTCCGGGGAGAGCGCCAGGCCGCGCCGCAGCGTCTGCCAGGTCGTCTCGGTCTCCCGCTCATCCGTCACATCCGCGCTCACCGGTCCACCCCTCCCTGCACGACTGCGGGCTGCGCTGCGCTCACCGGTCCACCTCGATCTCCAGGCCCGAGGGGAGCGGCGCCACCTCGTCGTACGGCTCGTCCTTGGCGTGGTCGACCTCGGCCTGCTCGTAGGCGGTGACCAGGTCGGCGTAGCCCGGCACGGTGGCCAGCAGCTCGGCGTGCGGGCCGCTGGCGACCACCCGGCCCTGCTCCAGGTAGACCACCTCGTCGGCCAGCGCGATGGTGGCCCGCCGGTAGGCGACCACCAGGATCGACGCGGCCGGCGCCCCGCCCGCCGAGGAACGCAGCCCGGCCAGGATCGCCGCCTCCACCCGGGGGTCGACGGCGCTGGTCGCGTCGTCGAGGACCAGCAGTCGCGGCCGGCCGGCGAGCGCGCGGGCCAGGGTGAGCCGCTGCCGCTGGCCGCCGGAGAGCGAGGTGCCCCGCTCGCCGACCTTCGTGTCGAGGCCCTCGGGCAGGGCGGCGACGAAGCCGTCCGCCTCGGCCAGCCGCAGCGCGGCCCAGACGTCCTCGTCGCCGATGCCCGGCCGGTCCAGGGTGATGTTGGCCCGCACCGTGTCGTCGAAGACGAACGGCACCTGGGCGACCAGCGCGGCGGTGCCGGCCAGCGAGGCGGCGGTGAGCTGGCGTACGTCGACCCCGTCCAGGCTGACCGTGCCGGCCCGGGGGTCGACCAGACGCACGGCCAGCGAGGCGATCGTCGACTTGCCGGAGCCGGTCGGCCCGACCAGGGCGACCGTCCTGCCCGCGGGCACGTCGAAGGAGACCTCGCCGAGCACCTGCGTGCCGGGCAGGTGCGCCTCGGCCGGTTCGTAGCCGAAGTGGACGTCGGCGAACGTGAGGGTGGCCGGGCGGGGCTCCGCCGGGTCGAGGGTCGTGTCGCCGTACGGCATCTCGCCGGTGGCGTCGAGCACCCGGCGGACCCGGTCCCAGCCGGCGACGCTGCGCGGCAGCTCGGCCAGCACCCAGCCGATGGCCCGCACGGGAAAGGCCAGCACCGTGAAGAGGAAGGCGACGCTGACCAGCTCGGCGACGGTGATCGCGCCCTGCCGCAGCCGGAGCGTGCCGACCACCAGCACGGCGAGGGTGCCGAGGCTGGGCAGGGTCTCCAGCAGCGGGTCGAACACGCCGCGCAGCCGCCCCACCGCCACCAGCGCGTCGCGCAGCTCGCCCGCGCGGGCGGCGAACCGCCCGGTCTCCTGCGCCTCCCGACCCATCGTCTTGACCACCAGGGCGCCGTCGAAGCTCTCGTGGGCGATGCCGCTGACCTCGGCGCGCAGGCGCTGGGCCCGGGCCTGGCGGGGTGCCATCCGGCGGGAGTAGGCGACGTTGAGCCCGAACAGCGCCGGGAAGACCGCGAGGCCCACCAGGGCCAGCGCCCAGTCGGTGACGAAGAGCGACGCCACCGCGCCGACCAGCATCACCAGGGTGCCGACCGCGAACGGCAGCGGGGCGATCGGGTGCCAGGCGGCCTCGACGTCGGAGTTGGCGTTGGACAGCAACGTGCCGGTGGCGTTGCGGTGGTGCCAGGACAGCGGCAACTCCAGGTAGCGGCGGGTGACCCGGCGCCGGTAGGCGGCCTGGAGGCGGTACTGCATGTAGCCCGCGCCGAGCCGGCGGCCGAAGATGCCGGCGATCCGCAGCACGCTGATGCCGAACAGCGCGACCGCCGCCAGGGCGAGCCCGGCGGCCCCGACCGAGCCGCGCTCGATCGCCGGCACCACCACGTCGCCGACCACGGCACCCACCACGTAGGCGCTGCCGACCGTCATGGCCCCGAAGAGCACGCTGCCGGTCACCGCGACCGCGAAGATGCGCGGCTCCTCACGAATCGCTTGCCAGAGGACGGCAAGCCCTCGACCGAGCACGTCCCGACTTGTCCTGCTAGCCACTCTCTCCCCCGCCGTAAGCCGCAATTATCTCCCTCATCCTTACCGGTCGCGGTCAGCTCCGCCGACCCGGCCAGCATGTCCGCCGTCACGTCTCGGCGCGCCGATCCGGCCGTACGCGCCTACGATCGGTGCCATGCCGCGGTACGCCCGATCGGAGCGCGAGGCGCTCGCCGACCTGATGCTGGAGCTGGGACCGGACGCGCCGACGGTCAACGAGGGGTGGACCACCCGCGACCTCGCCGCCCACCTGGTGTTACGGGAACGCCGGCCCGACGCCGCGGGCGGCATCCTGCTCCCGCCGTTACGTGGTCACGCCGAGCGGGTGCGGCTGCGCATCGCCGCCCGCCCCTGGCCGCGCCTGATGGACCAGGTTCGCCGGCCGCCGGCGTGGAGCCCGGTCAGCAACCCGGTGACCGACGAGCTGGCCAACACGATGGAGTTCTTCATCCACCACGAGGACGTCCGCCGGGCCAGCCCCGGCTGGCTCCCCCGCGACCTGCCGGCCGGGCTCCAGGCGGTGCTGTGGCGGCGGTGCGCCGGGCTGGCCCGGCTGGCGCTGCGCCGCTTCCCCGCCGACGTCCTCGTCCAGGCTCCCGGTTACGGCGCACTCTCCGTCGGCCGGGGCGGCGAGCCCGTCCGGGTGGTCGGGTCACCCGGCGAGTTGACCCTGTTCCTCTCCGGCAGGCAGCGGGTCGCCCGGGTGCAGGTCGACGGGCCGCCGGCGTTGGCCGGCCAGCTCCGGGGCGCCGACCTGGGCATGTGACCTGCTGTGCGCAAGCGGTCACGCAGAGATCTGGGAACGCGCTCTCCCCAACGACGGGAGCCGATCCCTGCTCCCGTACGCTGTTGCGCGCCGTCCCACCCGGGGGCGGCGCGACAGGGGGCACCATGCGGACCTTTGCGGTCTCGGCGCTACGTGAACCCCCCTTTCCCGCACGCCGGCACGGCGCCACCGATCGGGTGGCGCTGGAGAGCATCGACTGGGCGCTCCGCCACAAGCTGATCAGAACCGGGCACCGGCTGCACCGGCTGCGCCGCGCCGACGCCGCCGGGCTGGCCGGGCGGGCCTGCCCGGAGGGGCCGATCGACCGCCTGCGGCTGCTCACCGACCTGATCTCCTGGCTGTTCGTGATGGACGACGCCTGCGACGAGGACGGCCTCGGCGAGGCCCCCACCCGGCTGGCGCCGACCGTCGCGGCCCTGCTGGACGTACTCGACCGGCAGGGAGCCCCGGCCGGCGGGCCCGCCACCGATGCCGGCCCGCTCGGCGAGGCACTGGGCGACCTGTGCCGGCGGGTCCGGGCCACCGGGTCGCCGGCGTTCCTGCTGCGCTTCGTCGGCGACGTGCGGGAGTACCTGCTGGCGCTGCTCTGGGAGGCGGCGAACCGGGAGCACGGGCGGGTGCCGGAACTGGCCGAGTACGTGCAGATGCGCCGGCACACGGGGGCGGTCCACCCCAGCTTCACTCTCACCGAGCTGGCCGCCGGGCCGCCGCCGGACCCGTCGAGTCGCGCGGACCCCGCGCTGGTCGCGCTCGACCTGCTCGCCGCCGACCTGGTCTGCTGGTGCAACGACGTCTTCTCGTACGGCAAGGAGAACGTCTCCCAGCCGGACGCGCACAACCTGGTCACGGTGATCGCCGCCGGCCGGCCGGCGGGCGAGGAGGCGGTGGCCCTGCGCGCGGCGGCCGACCGGTTCAACGACTCCCTGGCAACGTACCTGGCGACGGAGAAGGCGCTGCTCGCGACCGGGCACGACGGCTTCCAGCCGGCCCTCACCGCCCGGCGCAACTGGATCCGGGCCACCTACGACTGGTCGCTGGGGGCCGACCGGTACGCCTGAGTCGGGCGCCGCGCACCCCAGACGTGGCCCAGCCGTGATCCACAGGGCTAGCCGATGCCCAGGCGCAGGCAATACCCTTCGGTAACGAACACTGACGTGACGATCGTCACGCCTCCACCCCCGAAGGCGGCTACAGCGATGGCTCTCGATGTACCGTACCGTTCCATCCCCGACATGTTCCTCAAGCGCGTGGCGGCGTCCCCCGACCGCGACGCCTTTGCCCACCCGGCCGCCGACGACTCCGGCCCGGTCTGGCTGAACTGGGAGCAGGTGGCCCACCGCGCCAAGGCGGTCGCCGCCGGGCTGCACGGGCTCGGCGTCGGTCTGGAGGATCCGGTCGCGATCCTGGCGAACACCCGGCTCGACTGGGTGATCGCCGACCTCGGCATCATGTGCGCCGGCGGTGCGACCACCACCGTCTACCCGACCACGGAGCCGGAGGACGCGACCTACATCATCGCCGACTCCGGGTCCCGGGTGCTGTTCGCCGAGAACCCGGCCCAGGCCGCCAAGATCGCCGGGGCGGACCTGCCGGCGCTGACCCACGTCGTGCTCTTCGACGGCGCCGCCGACCCGTCCGCCGCCGTCCCCCAGCTCACGCTCGCCGAGCTCGAGGAGCGGGGCACCAGCGCGCTGGCCGCCGAGCCCGACCTGATCGAGATGCTGGTGGCCGGGATCGGCCCCGACCACCTCGCCACGCTGATCTACACCTCGGGCACGACCGGGCGCCCCAAGGGCGTCGAGCTGCTACACGGCGGCTGGTGCTGGGAGGGCGTGGCACAGGCCGACGTGGGGCTGCTCCGCGACGACGACCTGCAGTACCTCTGGCTCCCGCTGTCCCACTCGTTCGGCAAGACCCTGCTCTGCGGGGCGATCCACGTGGGCCTGCCGACGTACGTCGACGGCCGGGTGGACAAGCTGGTCGACCTGCTCTCGGTGATCCGGCCGACGCTGATGTGCGGTGCGCCCCGGGTGTTCGAGAAGGTCTACAACAAGGCGGTGACCACCGCGCAGGCCGGTGGCGGCGCAAAGGCGAAGATCTTCGCCTGGGGCGTCCGGGTCGGCAAGGAGAAGGTCGCCCTGGAGCAGGCCGGCCGGCCGCTCCCGACCGGGCTGAAGCTGAAGTACGCGGTGGCCGAGAAGCTGGTGTTCAGCAAGCTCCAGGCCCGCCTCGGCGGTCGGATCCGGGTGCTCGTCTCGGGCGCCGCCCCGCTCAGCCCGGAGATCGCCACCTTCTTCGCCGCGGCGAACCTGCCGATCTCCGAGGGCTACGGCCTGACCGAGACCAGTGCCGGCAACTTCGTCAACCCGCCGCAGGGGCTGCGGATCGGCACGGTCGGCAGGGCGATGGGCGACCTGGAGTGCCGGATCGACACCGACGGCGAGATCCTGGTGCGCGGCCGGCCGGTGATGCGCGGCTACCACAACCTGCCCGAGGAGACCGCCGCCGCGTTCACCGAGGACGGGTTCTTCCGCACCGGTGACATCGGCACCCTGGACGCCGACGGCTACCTGAAGATCACCGACCGGAAGAAGGACCTGGTCAAGACCTCCGGCGGCAAGTACATCGCGCCCTCGCACATCGAGGGGATGTTCAAGGCCACCTGCCCGTACACGTCGCAGGCGGTGGTGATCGGCCAGGCCCGCAACTACTGCACGATGCTGGTCACGCTGGACCCGGAGGCGATCAAGGGCTGGGCCGCCGGCACCCCGCTGGAGGGCCGCGACTACACCGAGATCGTCACCTCGTCGGAGGCGAAGGCCATGGTCGAGGGGTACGTGGCCGAGCTCAACGCCAAGCTCAACCGCTGGGAGACGATCAAGAAGGTCGCCATCCTGCCGCGCGACCTGACCATCGAGGACGGCGAGATCACCCCGTCGCTGAAGATCAAGCGCCGCGGTGTGGAGAGCAACTTCGCCGGCGAGATCGAGAAGATGTACGCGGGCACGCTCGCCGAGCTCTGAGCGCACGACGCCGGTGGCCCCGCTCCCGCGAGCGGGGCCACCGGCGTCAGAGATGGTGGCCCCGCCACCGGGTCTGCTCCTCCTCGGAGGCGATCTGCTCCTCCAGCGCCACCTGCCGCACCTGCCGCCGCCGGTGGGTGTCGACGACGGTCTGCGCCGCGACCACCAGCACGGCGGTCGCCGCCAGCACGGCCAGGGCGACCAGTTCCGGCAGCCTCGCGGCCACCGGGACCAGCAAGACGAGAAGCACGACCCCGCCGACGAACGGCCACCGGGGCACGCCGAGCGCCCGCCGGCCGAGCATGATCAGCGTGGACCCGTAGAGCAGCACCCCGCCGTAGAGGGCCAGCAGGTCGAATCCGGGCAGGGGCACGCCCCAGCTCGGGGTTTCCGGCGCCGCACCCTCCTGGATGAGCCCCTTGAGGCCGAGGGCGAAGAGGATCACGCCCGCGATCAGCGGCAGGTGCAGGTAGGTGTAGACGTCCCGGGCCAGCCGGGCGCGGGCGTCCGGGTCGCGGGTGCGGTGCAGGGCCTGCTCCATGGCGAGGGCGAGGGTGTCGAAGTACGCCCACCACAGCGACGCCACCACCGCGATGCCAAGGACCGCGGAGATGATCACCGGCCAGGTCAGCGGCAGGCCGGTGGTGGCGCCGGGAGCGATCCCGAGCGCGATGATCGACTCGCCGAGCGCCACCATGATGATCAGCGCGTGCCGTTCCGCCCAGTGCCCCGCCGACAGCACCGTCCACCGGGCCCGGTGCTGGGCCAGGCCCGAGCCGTACTCGACGCCGAGCGCGGCGATCCAGAACACGAGCCGGAGCGCGAACTCCGCCGTGTCGTCGCCGAGCCGCTGCGGCACCAGCGCGGCGGCGAGAATGAATGCGGTCGCCACCAGGAACGGCAGGGCCAGCCGCGGGATCCGGTGACGCACCGCCGGGTCGGTGCGGACGGCCCAGAGGAAGATCGACACCTGGCTCGCGCGGACCAGGAAGTAGCAGGTGGCGAAGACCAGCGGCCCGGAGAGCCCGCCCGGCCGGTCGATGAACGCCTTCGGCAGGCTCAGCGCGAGCACGAACACGAGGGCCGAGATGGCGAAACCGAACAGTGGCACGATCCCCTGGTCGGTGCGGACCACGTTGCCCAGCGCGGCGAAGCCGGTCCAGCACCACCAGAGCAGGGCGAGCACCACCAGGCACTGGACCAGGCCGCGTCCGGTCAGGTTGCCGGCGGTCACCGTGGTGACGTTGAGGAAGGCGAAGACGAAGACGAGGTCGTAGAAGAGCTCGATGCGGGTGGTGCGGGAGCCCGGCGCGCTCGGCCAGACGCCGCGCGGCCACCTGATGTCGCCCGGGTTCCCCACCTGCGCAGTCTCCCAGCCGGCGGGTGGGCACAGGGCCCATCCCGGCGAGCCGGGTCGCGCCGTTGCCGAAGACGACAGCGGTTCGGCCGGCCGCCGGCCAGGGCCGGCCGGCCGTCAGGGGGCGGGCGACGGTCAGGCGATGACCGCCGGTTCCCGCCACCGTCGACGGCCGCCGTGGTCCAGGTCGTACCGGACGGCGGCGATCCGGCCGACCGCCTCCGCCAGGTCGGCGGCCGGCAGGGTGAACGGCAGCCGCAGGAAGCGCTCCAGCGTGCCGTCCAGGCCGAACCGGGGACCGGGCGCCAGGCGTACGCCCACCTCCTCGGCGGCCCGGGCGAGCGCGCTGGAGATGGGCCCGTCGAGCTCCGCCCAGAGGGTCACCCCGCCGTGCGGGACGGTGACCCGCCACTCGGGCAGGTGCTCGGCGAGCGCCGCCAGCAGCGCGTCCCGCTGGGTGGTGAGCTGCGCCCGGCGCGCGGCGACGATGGCCGGGGCGTCGGCGAGCAGGTGGACCGCCACCAACTGGTCCAGGACCGGGCTGGCCATGTCGACACCGACCCTGGCGGCGGCCAGCCGCTGCACCTGCGGGGCGGAGGCACGGACCCAGCCGATCCGCAGGCCGCCCCAGAACGGCTTGCTCATCCCCCCGATGGTGACCACCCGGGAGTGCCGGTCGAAGCTGGCGGTGGGCGGGGGCAGCACCGTCCCGTCCAGCGGCAGGTCGACGAAGGACTCGTCGACGATCAGGTCGGTGCCGACGGCGTGCCCGGTGGCCACCACCTGCTCGCGCAGCGCCGCCGGCATCAGGTGCCCGGTCGGGTTCTGGAAGTCCGGGATCAGGTACGCCAGCTTGGGCCGGGCCTGCCGGAGGGCGCCGAGCAGCAGGTCGGCGTCCCAGCCGGGCTCCTCGACGGCCAGGCCGTGCGTGGTGATGCGGGCCCGGCGGGCGGCCAGCGCGGCCAGCGCGTTCGGATAGCTGGGCGCCTCGACCAGCACGTTGCCGCCGGGGGCGAGCGTCAGGCGGAGCACCAGGTCGAGGGCGTGCTGGGTGCCGTTGGTGACCATGATCTGGTCGGGCGAGGTGGGCAGGCCCCGGTCGGTGTACGCGCGGGCCACCGCCTCGCGCAGCTCGATGATCCCGGTCGGGTGGTAGCCGGCGCCGCCCAGGTAGCGGGGCAGGTCCTCGGCCGCCGCGCGGGCGGCCGGCAGCAGCTCGGGCGGCGCGGCGAGCGCGGCCACCCCGAGATCGATCATGTCCCGGTCGTCCAGCGGGGTCCAGAGCCCGGTGCTCGCCACCCGGTGGGTGCCCGGGAGCATCGTCCAGCTACCGGCACCCCGCCGGCTGGCCAGGTGCCCGCTCTCCCGCAGCTCCCGGTACGCGGCCGTGACCGTGGTCCGGCTGATCCGCAGGGCCTCGGCCAGTTCCCGTTCCGCCGGGAGGCGTACGCCCAGGGGCAGCCGGCCGTCGGCGAGCAGGCCACGGACGGTGCCGGCCAGCGCCGCGTAGTCGGGGCTGCGGCGACGGGCGGGGAGCGCGTGCCACTGACCGAGGAGCCGGGCCAATTGGACACCTCTAACCTGACTCGTCACGGCCACTCCTCCAGAATTGGCTCTTACGCTGCACCAATTGGCCTTTAGCGTGGCATGGGTGAAACCGATTGGCAATCTCCGGTACCGGCCCGCGCGGCGGCTGGCCCAGCTCTACGCGGGGCTCGTCCTCTACGGCGTGAGCATGACCCTGATGATCAACTCGGGGCTGGGCCTGGACCCGTGGGACGTGTTCCACCAAGGCCTGTCCGAGCTGACCGGCCTCTCCTTCGGCACCGTCACCATCGCGGTGGGCGCGCTGGTGCTGCTGCTCTGGATTCCCCTGCGTCAGCGACCCGGGCTCGGCACGGTCAGCAACGTACTGGTGATCGGGCTGGTCGTGGACGCCACGCTCGCGCTGCTGCCGGCGGGCGGACCGCTGGCCGCCCGGATCGCGCTGCTGGCCGCCGGCATCGTGGCCAACGGCGCCGCGACCGCCCTCTACCTCGGCGCCCGCCTCGGGCCCGGCCCCCGCGACGGCCTGATGACCGGCTACGTCGCCCGCCGGCCCGGCCGCTCCGTCCGGCTCGTCCGGACCGTCATCGAGGTCACCGTGCTGGCCCTGGGCTGGCTGCTCGGCGGGACGGTGGGCGTGGGCACCGTCGCCTACGCGCTCGCCATCGGCCCGCTGACCCAGGCCTTCCTGCCGCTGTTCACCGTCGCCGAGCCGGACAACCGTCCGCAGGGCCCCCTCGCGCCGCTGCCGGCGTCCTGACCCGCCACCATGGCCGGAAGCGTGCCCGCGTCTCGACCCGTCGGCGGCCGTCGGCGGTCGACCGACCCGGCCCGCCGGCGCCTGACCCGGGCCGGTCGGGCGCGTCGCCCCCGCTCCACCCCGGAGCCCCGGCACGGCGACCCCTGTCCCGGAACGCGGACGAGATGCCGGTGTTCCCTTCCGGGGCGACGCCCGGCAGAATCCTCGCATGGGGGAGAACGGATGGCGCTGGACCGACGCCTGGATCTTCGTCTCGGTGGTGATCGCCAGCGGTGCGGGACGGCACCGCCGGGCGGCGTCCAGCAGACGCCCCGAGGGCGTACGACTCGCCGACGTGCTCTCCACCGCCGACCACCTCAACCAGGCGATCCCCGAACGACACGAGGTGGAGACGGCCGTCCGACGCCTCCTCGGTAGCGGTCTGGTCAGCGTCACCGACGGCTGGTTCCGGATCACCGACGACGGGGAGCGCCTGTGGCGCACCCGCCCGAGCGCCGGGCTGGCCACCACTGTCGACACCGTGCAGGGCGCGCTCAGCCGCCGGCACACCCCGGTCAGCGCGGAGTGGCACCTGGACGAGGCCGACCACGCCGCCGCCGTCCAGGAGTACGTGGTGCGTTCGATCCCGGCACCCCGGCGCTCGACCGAGAACCGGTCCCGCCCGGACTGACCCCGCCGCTGCCCCTGGAACGGGTGGTCCGGCCCTCGGCCTATCGGGTCTGCCGCCAGCGGGGTCGGTCGGATTCGACCTGGTCTCCACGCCGAGCGTCTGCGCGACCGCGTGGGCGTCAGCGGACCGGGTGACCCGCCCCGCGCAGCGCGTCCTTGACCTCGGCGACCGTCAGCTCACCGAAGTGGAAGACGCTGGCCGCGAGCACCGCGTCGGCGCCGGCGCCGATGGCCGGCGCGAAGTGCGCCACCTCTCCCGCGCCACCGCTGGCCACCACCGGGACGTCGACCACCCGGCGGACCGCGCCGATGAGTTCGAGGTCGAAGCCGGCCTTGGTGCCGTCGGCGTCCATCGAGTTCAGCAGGATCTCCCCCGCGCCCAGCTCGGCGCCGCGGCGGGCCCACTCGATCGCGTCCAGCCCGGTGCCGCGCCGGCCGCCGTGGGTGGTGACCTCGAAGCCGCTGGGCGTGCCGCCGCCGGGCGTACGCCGCACGTCGAGCGAGAGCACCAGCACCTGCCGCCCGAACCGGTCGGCGATCTCGGCGATCAACTCGGGGCGGGCGATCGCCGCGGTGTTCACTCCGACCTTGTCCGCCCCGGCCCGCAGCAGGGTGTCGACGTCGGCGACCTGGCGGACGCCACCACCGACGGTCAGCGGGATGAAGACCGACTCCGCCGTGCGGCGGACCACGTCGAGCATGGTGCCCCGGTCGCTGGAGGAGGCGGTGACGTCGAGGAAGGTCAGCTCGTCCGCGCCGGCCCGGTCGTAGGCCGCGGCCAACTCCACCGGGTCACCGGCGTCGCGCAGGTCGAGGAAGTTGACCCCCTTGACCACCCGACCGGCGTCCACGTCCAGACACGGGATGACCCGCACCGCCACCGTCATGCAGTGAGCCTATCCTTCCCGGCGACGGCGGCGGCCGACCTGTGAGGCCGGCCACCGCCGTTCCGTATGCGGCCCGTGCGACCACCGGTTAGGAAGGGGCCCTTCCTCTACCGAAAGCGTTAGGAAGGTGCCCTTCCTTACAGCCGGACGAGCATCTTGCCGAGGTTCTCGCCGCGCAGCAGGCCGAGGAACGCCGCCGGGGCGTTCTCGATGCCGTCGACGACCGTCTCGTCGTACGAGACCTGCCCGTCGCGCAGCCAGCCGGACATCTCGCGTACGAACTCGGCGCGCAGGTGGTTGTGGTCGCCGACCAGGAAGCCGCGCAGGGTGAGCCGCTTGCCGATGACCAGCGCCAGGTTGCGCGGGGCGGCCGGGGGCTCGGTCTCGTTGTACTGCGCGATCATGCCGCAGATCGCGGCCCGGCCGTGCACGTTCAGCGCGGAGATCGCCGCCTCCAGGTGGTCGCCGCCGACGTTGTCGAAGTAGACGTCGATGCCGTCGGGGGCGGCAGCCTTCAGCGAGTCGCGTACCGGGCCGTCGTGGTAGTCGAAGGCGGCGTCGAAGCCGAGCGCCCGCAGCCGCTCCACCTTCGCCGCCGAGCCCGCGCTGCCGATCACCCGCGCGGCGCCCCTGAGCCTGGCGATCTGGCCGACCAGGCTGCCCACCGAGCCAGCGGCGGCGGAGACGAAGACGGTCTCCCCCGGCTTCATCCCGGCGACCTCCAGCAGACCGGCGTACGCGGTCAAACCGGTCATGCCGAGCACGCTCAGGTAGGCGTTCACCGGGGCGACGTCCGGGTCGACCTTCCGGGCGGCCTTCGCGTCGAGCAGCGCGTACTCGCGCCAGCCGAGGTTGTGCAGCACGGTGTCGCCGGGCCGGACGCTCTCGGCTTCGCCGGCCACCACCTCGCCGACGGCCCGGCCGTCCAGCGGCGCGTCGAGCGCGAACGGCGCCACGTACGACTTGGCGTCGTTCATCCGCCCGCGCATGTACGGGTCGACCGACATGTACTGGTTGCGGACCACGATCTGACCCGGGCCCGGCGTCGGCACCTCGGTCTCCACCAACCGGAAGTTCTCGGCGGTCGGCCAGCCGGTGGGCCGGGAGGCCAGGTGGATCTCCCGGTTGCGGGTGCTCACCGGTGTAGCACCAGGTCGTCGGTCATCGCCGAACCGTAGCGCGCGATTCAATTGCGCGCTACCAAACGGCTGGACGGCCGCCGGTCAGAGCCGCCCCGCCACCGTCTCCGCCACCCGCTCCAGCGGGGCGCGGTTCTCCGCCGGGTCGTTGAGCCGGACCAGCCGCACCGACACCCACCGGCCGGAGCGGTTGACGAAGACGGCCTCGTGGCTCTGCCGGGCCGCCGCCGGCAGCCGGCCGCCGGTCAGCGCGACGAGCCCGGCAAGTGCGCGTAGATCCGCCGCCGCCAGCTGTCGTCCAGCTCGGCGGCCCGGCGCAGCCCGTCCTCGGCGATCCGGGTGGCCTCGGCCAACTGCCCCCGGTACGCGCGGACCAGCCCGTCCAGCCAGTCCCCGGACCGTACGGGGTGTGCCGTCCGGGCCGGCTCAGCGGTCGCCGAGGTACGCCTCCAACTCCACCTCGACCAGGTGCTCCGGGTCGAGCAGGCCGGCCACCACCACCATGGTGGCCGCCGGGCGGAACGCGCCGAACACCGCGTTGTGCGCCCGGCCCACCTCGTCGGCGTACGCCCGGTCGGTGACGTACATCCTGGTCCGCACCACGTCCGCGGGCCCCGCGCCCACCTCGGCGAGCGCGTCCAGCGCGATCCGCAGGGCCTGCGCGGTCTGCGCCGCCGCGTCCCCGACGTGGGTGACCACGCCCTCCACGGTGGAGGTGCAGCCGGCGGTCCAGGCCCCGTCACCGGCCCGGACCACCCGGGAGTAGCCGTACACCGCCTCCCACGGCCCACCCGAGCCGAGCCGGGTGACGGTCATGCCGCCGCCAGGGCTTCCAGGGCCTGCGCCACCGTGAAGGCCCCCGCGTACAGGGCCTTGCCGGCGATCACGCCCTCCACCCCGACCGACTCCAGGCCGGCCAGGGCCCGCAGGTCGTCCAGCGTGGAGACGCCCCCGGAGGCGATCACCGGGGCGTCGGTGCGGGCGCAGACCTCGCGCAGCAGGTCCAGGTTCGGCCCGCGCATGGTGCCGTCCTTGGTGATGTCGGTGACCACGTAGCGCGCCGCGCCGGCCTTGTCCAGCCGCTCCAGCACCTCGAAGAGGTCGCCGCCGTCGCGGGTCCAGCCCCGCGCGGAGAGGGTACGGCCCCGCACGTCCAGCCCGATCGCCACCCGGTCGCCGTACTCCCCGCACACCCGGTCGCACCAGACCGGGTCCTCCAGGGCGGCGGTGCCGATGTTCACCCGGGCCGCACCGGTGCCGAGCGCGGCCTGCAACGACTCGTCGTCCCGGATGCCGCCGGACAGCTCCACCCTCACGTCGAGCTGCCGCACCACCTCGGCGAGCAGGTGCGCGTTGGAGCCCCGGCCGAACGCGGCGTCGAGGTCGACGAGGTGGATCCACTCCGCACCGTCCCGCTGCCAGGCCAGCGCGGCCTCCAACGGGTCGCCGTACGACGTCTCGCTGCCGGCGGCGCCCTGCACCAGACGGACGGCCTGGCCGTCGGCGACGTCCACGGCGGGCAAGAGGGTGAGGCTCACAGGGTTTCTCCTCGAAGTCAGGTGCGACGGTCCAGGGCGATCACCACGATCGCCGGCAACACGAGCAGCAAGAGCACGACCAGCCCGATCCGCAGCGCCAGGTCGTCGACGAACGTCCAGATCAGGGTTATCGCCGCCAGGGTCAGCATCACGATGGCGGCGCGCTCGCCCCGGCTGTGCCGCAGCAGCCGGCCGGTCCGCCGCCGGCGCAGCGACGGCGTCACCCGGCGTACCAGCGCGCGCCGCCGGGCCCGCCGGGCCGCCCGTCGCTCGCGGGCCTGCCGGTCCCGGGTTGCCTCCGCCTCACGGGCCGCCCGACGCCGGGCCCGCTCCTTGCTCACGACGTGGCCCGCCGTCGGACGGGGGCGCGGTCACCTGCGACGAGCCGGCGCGGCAGCACCGCGCGGGCGGGGCGCTCAGTCACCGGCCGAGAGCGTGGCGAGCCAGTTGCGCAGCAGCGCGGCGCCGTTGTCGGCGGACTTCTCCGGGTGGAACTGCGCCGCGCGGAGCGGACCGCGCTCCACGGCCGCCACGAAGTCCGTCCCGTGGTGGGCGGTGGTGACCGCGGCGCCGGCGTCGGCCAGCGCGCCCGGGTCCCCGACCCCGTACGAGTGCACGAAGTAGAAGCGGCTGCCGGCGGGCAGGCCGGCGAAGAGCACCGACCCGGCCGGCGGCGCGACGGTGTTCCAGCCCATGTGCGGCAGCCGGTCGGCGGCCAGCCTCGTCACCCCGCCGGGCAGCAGCCCGAGGCCCTTGGTCACCACCCCGTGCTCGTCGCCGTGCTCGAAGAGCACCTGCATGCCCACGCAGATGCCCAGCACCGGCCGGCCGGCGGCGACGCGCTCGGCGATCACCGGCCCGGCACCGAGTGCCTCGATCCCGGCCATGCAGGCGGCGAAGGCGCCGACGCCCGGCACCACCAGGCCGTCCGCCTCGGCGGCGGCGTTCAGGTCGTCGGTGACCGTCACGTCCGCGCCGGCACGCGCCAGGGCACGCTCCGCCGAACGCAGGTTGCCCGACCCGTAGTCGAGCACCACCACCCGGCTCACGCGCCCTCCCCCGGCAGCAGCCAGAGCACGCCGCCGGCCGTGGCCAGCACGGCGAGCAGCGCGGTGACGACGACCGCCCCGCGCGGAGCGCCCTGCTTGTGCAGCGACCACGCCCCGCCGACCAGCACACCGGCCAGGATCAGCAACAGCGTCGGCAGCACCCCACCCATCAGCTCCGCCTTCCGTTCGCTACTGCGGGACTCCGCTGCGCTGCGTTCCTCGCGCTCACACTCACAGCGCGCCCTTCGTGCTGGGGATCGCGCCCGCCGCGCGCGGGTCGACGGCGGTGGCCTCGCGCAGCGCGCGGGAGACCGCCTTGAACTGCGCCTCCACGACGTGGTGGGCGTCCGGGTGGCCGCCGGGGCGGGCCGCCCGCAGCACGTCCACGTGCAGCGTGATCCGGGCCGCCTGGCCGAAGGACTCCCAGATGTGCCGGGTCATGCTGGTCGGGTAGACCGGCCCGATGTACGGCGCCAGCACCGGCTCGTCGTGCACCACGTACGGGCGCCCGGAGAGGTCGACCGCGGCCCGGACGAGCACCTCGTCCATCGGGACGGTGGCCGAGCCGTACCGCCGGATGCCGGCCTTGTCCCCCAGCGCCTGGTCGAACGCGGCGCCCAGGGCGAGCGCGGTGTCCTCCATCGTGTGGTGGGCGTCGATCTCCAGGTCACCCACGGTGCGGACGGTCAGGTCGAAGCCGCCGTGCCGGGCGATCTGGTGCAGCATGTGGTCGTAGAAGCCGACGCCGGTGCCGATCTCGGCCTGGCCGGTGCCGTCGAGGTCGATCTCGACGAGCACCTTCGTCTCCTTGGTGATCCGCTCCACGCGGGCGGTCCGGCTCATTGCCTACCTCTCGGTCGCGGCTGCGGGGCTCGCAGGCTCACTCCTCGCGCTCCCATCAGATCCTTTCCATGGCGGTCAGGAAGGCGTCGGTCTCGGCGGGGGTGCCGGCGGTGACCCGCAGCCAGCCGGGCAGGCCGACGTCGCGCACCAGCACGCCGGCGTCGAGCAGGGCGCGCCAGGCGACGGACTGGTCGCCCCCCACCTCGAAGAGCACGAAGTTGGCGTCGCTGTCGGCGACCCGGACGCCCCGGTCGCGCAGCCGCGCCACGATCCGGTCGCGCTGCGCGGAGATCGCGGCCACCGTGCCGAGGAGGGCGTCGCGGTGGGCCAGCGCCGCCCGGGCAGCGGCCTGGGTGAGCGCCGAGAGGTGGTACGGCAGCCGGACCAGCTGCACCGCCGCCACCACCGCCGCGTCGGCGGCCAGGTAGCCCAGCCGGCCACCGGCGAACCCGAACGCCTTGCTCATCGTCCGGGTCACCACGAGCCGCGGGTGGCCGGGCAGCACCGCCAGCGCGCTGACCGTGCCGGGCCGGGCGAACTCGGCGTACGCCTCGTCGACGACCACCATGCCGGGCGCCGTGTCCAGCACCGCGGCGACCACCGCCGGATCCAGGGCGGTGCCGGTCGGGTTGTTCGGCGAGCAGAGGAAGACCACGTCCGGCTGGTGCTCGCGGACCTGGGCGACCGCCTCGTCGGCGGTCAGCCCGAAGTCGACGCCGCGCCGGGCCGGCACCCACCGGGTGCCGGTGCCGAGCGCCAGCAGCGGATGCATCGAGTACGCCGGGACGAACCCGAGTGCGCTGCGCCCCGGCCCGCCGAACGCCTGGAGCAGTTGCTGCTGGATCTCGTTGGAGCCGTTGGCCGCCCACACCTGCTCGGCGGTGAGCCCGTGGCCGAGGTGGCCCGCCAGGTCGGCGCGCAGCGCCAGCGCGTCGCGGTCCGGGTAGCGGTTGAGGTCGCGCAGCTCCGCCGCGAGGGCCTTGCCGATCGCGTCCACCACCGGCTCGGGCACCGGGTAGGAGTTCTCGTTGGTGTTCAGCCGCACGGGCACGTCGAGCTGCGGCGCCCCGTACGGCGAGAGCCCGCGCAGGTCGTCGCGGATCGGCAGGTCGTCGAGGCTGGTCATGCCGCCACCTCGCTTCGCTCGGCGGCGGCACTGGGGCTGAGCCTGCTGGTTCGCTCGCTGCGCTCGCTCACGCCAGGCCCCCCGGGAACCGCACCTGGACCGCCCGGCCGTGCGCGGGCAGGTCCTCGACGCCCGCCAGGGTGACCACGTAGGGGGCCACCTCGCGCAGCGCCTGCTCCGAGTAGTCGATCAGGTGGATGCCGCGCAGGAAGGACTGCACCGACAGCCCCGAGGAGTGCCGGGCGCAGCCGCCGGTGGGCAGCACGTGGTTGGAGCCGGCGCAGTAGTCGCCGAGCGACACCGGCGACCAGGCGCCGACGAAGATCGCCCCGGCGTTGCGCACCCGCAGCGCCCACTCGCGGGCGTCCCGGGTCTGGATCTCCAGGTGCTCGGCCGCGTACGCGTCGACCACCCGCAGCCCGGCGTCGAGGTCGTCGACCAGCACCACGCCGCTCTGCTCGCCGGTGAGCGCGGTGGTGACCCGCTCGGCGTGCTTGGTGGCCGGCACCTGCCGGGCCAGCTCCCGCTCGACCGCCTCGACCAGCTCCACCGACGGGGTGACCAGCACGCTGGCCGCGAGCGGGTCGTGCTCGGCCTGGCTGACCAGGTCGGCCGCGACGTGCGCCGGGTCGGCGGTGTCGTCGGCCAGGATGGCGATCTCGGTCGGGCCGGCCTCGGCGTCGATGCCGACGACGCCGCGCAGCAGCCGCTTGGCGGCGGTCACCCAGATGTTGCCCGGGCCGGTGATCATGTCGACGGGATCGCAGTGCGCGCTTCCCTCGGCGTCGACCGCCGCCCCGTACGCCAGCATCGCCACGGCCTGGGCACCGCCGACGGCGTAGACCTCGTCGACGCCGAGCAGGGCGCAGGCGGCGAGCACCCGGGCGTCGGGCAGGCCGGCGTTGTCCTTCTGCGGCGGGCTGGCCACGACCAGCGAACGCACCCCGGCCACCTGGGCCGGCACCACGTTCATCACCACGGTCGACGGGTACATCGCCAGGCCGCCGGGGACGTAGAGGCCGACCCGGTCGACCGGCACCCAGCGCTCGGTCACCGTGCCGCCCGGCACCACCTGGGTGGTGTGGTCGGTGCGCCGCTGGTCGGCGTGCACCTGCCGGGCCCGGGCGATCGACTCCAGCAGCGCGGCGCGCACCTCGGGGTCGAGGGTCCCCTCCGCCTCGGCGATCGCCTCGGCGGGCACCCGCAGCACCTCGGGCGAGACGCCGTCGAACCGCTCGCTGGCCTCCCGGATCGCCGGGTAACCATGCTCCCGGACCGCCTCCACGACGGGGCGGATCCGCTCGACGGCCACGGAGACGTCGAGCTGGGCACGGGGCAGCAGGCGGCGCGGGTCACGGACACCGCCGCGCAGGTCGATCCGGTTCAACACCCTTGCGAGTCTAGGCGGCCCGTCCGGGAGCAGGCCGGCACCGCCCGCAGGCCGGGACGGTGAGCCGGGACACGCCGTCGCGACCGGATCGGGCTACGCTCGACGCGTGACTGCGCGGCTGCCGGTGTTTCCGCTCGGGACGGTCCTCTTTCCCGGTCTGGTGTTGCCGTTGCACATATTCGAGGAGCGCTACCGCGCCCTCGTCCGGCACCTGGTCGGGCTGCCCGAGGGCACCGCGCGCGAGTTCGGCGTGGTGGCCATCCAGGCCGGCTGGGAGGTGGCCCCGACCGGGCCGGACGGCCGACCGGTGCCCGGCGGCGGCGACGTCACCCTGCACGAGGTGGGCTGCACCGCCGAGCTGCGGCAGGTCACCGAGCGCCCCGACGGGGGGTTCGACATCGTGACGGTGGGCAAGCGCCGGTTCCGCATCGCCGACGTCGACCGCGACACCGCGCCCTATCTCACCGCCGCCGTCCAGTGGCTGCCCGAGCCGGGCGGGCCCGACGAGGCCGCCGACCTGCTCGCCGCCCGGGTGATCTCCGTCTTCCGGCAGTACCTGGGCCTGATGCGCGCCGACCCGGCGGAGCTGACCGAGCAGCTGCCGGAGGACCCGACGGTGCTGTCGCACCTGGTGGCCGCGACGGCGGCGTTGACCCTGGCCGACCGGCAGCGGCTGCTCGCCATCGACGACACCGCCGCCCGGCTCCGCGCCGAGTTGCGACTGCTCAACCGTGAGGCGGCGCTGCTGCGCCAGGTGCGGGCGGTTCCGGTGCCGCTGGCGGAGCTGGCGTCCCCGCCGACCCCCAACTGAGCCCGGGAGCGCCGGGCTCGGGCTCCGGGCGCAGCGACGGCCAGCGGGACCAGCCGGCCAGCAGGGTGTACGCCACGGCCGCCCCGAACGCCGGCAGCAGCAGGTTGCCGTGCGGCACCGGCAGCACGCCGAACACCCAGTCGATCCCGCCGGCCCGCAGGTCGGCCGGTTTCTCGAAGGCCCGGCCGACCGCCGCGGTCTCCAGCAGCCGCTCGTAGCCGGCCAGCCCGATCCGGCGACCGACCTGCCAGGCGACCAGCGCCGCCCCGAACGCCCCGAGCACCGCGGCGAACAGACCGACCGGCCCCCGCGCCCGGCGCAGCAGGAACCACAGCACGAGCGCGACGAGCACCCCGAAGGCCAGCCCCAGCAGGCTGAACCAGCCGTCGGCGGCGATCGGCTGCTCCGGCTGCGACTCGGCGTAGATGGCACCGCCGGGGACCTTGAGCACCGGCGTGTCCGGCGCGAGCGCGGCCCAGAGCAGCCCGAGCGGCACCCCGAGCACGCTCGCCGCGAGCACCGCCAGCAGGGCGAGCCGCAGCGCCCGCCCGCGCGGCAGGTCCGGCTCGGCCGGCGGCGCCAGCGGGTACCCGGCGGCGTACTCCAGGCCCGTCGGCGGGCCGGCCGGTGCCGGGGCGTACGGGTCGGCCGGTGCCGGGGCGTACGGGTCGGCCGGTGCCGGGGCGTACGGGTCGGCCGGTGCCGGGGCGTACGGGTCGGCGGGGGCGCCCGTGGCGGGAAGGGCCGGTTGCGCCCAGGCTGCCGGTGCCGGTGCCCCCGGCTGGTCGGGCCGGCTGCCGGGCCGGTCGGGTTCGGGGGTGTCCGCGCTCACCCGGTGATCCTCTCAGGCCGGTGGGCGGCGTGGGTGGCCGGTGGCGGCACACCCGCTCACCGGGCGAACGGCTCCAGCATCACGGACGCGGCCTTCAGCCACGCCTGCCGGGTCTCCTGCTGGAGCTGGTGGTATTCGATCGAGGAGCCGGTCTCGAGCGCCGGGTCGTAGGGCACCACGGCGACGGCCCGGGTGCGGGTGGCGAAGTGCCGCTCCAGGTCGTCCTGCAACGACGAGCGGCCCGGCGTCGGGCAGGAGATCAGGGTGACCGCGTTGTCGGCCAGCTCGCCCATCCCCACCTCGTGCAGCAGATCGAGCATCCAGTCGGCGCTGAACGCGGCGTCCTCACGGGGCACGGTGGTCACCACGAGCTGGTCCGCGGCCTGCATGACGGTGCGCCAGTTGGCGCTCTCCACGTTGTTGCCGGTGTCCACGCAGACCACGTCGTGGGTGCGCCGCAGCAGCTCCAGCACCCGGCGGACGGTGAACTGGTCGAGCCGCTGGGCGAACCGGGGGCTCTCCTCGCCGGCCAGCACGTCGTACGAGCCGTCGGAGGCGTGCCGCAGGTAGTCGTCCAGGTGCTCCAGCAGCTCGGCGCCCTCCTTGATCTCGACGTGCGCGAGATCGCTGACCAGGTGCCGGATGGTCCGGGCGTGCCGGGCGCTGCCGGCGCGCAGCCCGAGGGTGCCGCGCAGCTCGTTGTCGTCCCAGGCCAGCACGCCACGCCCGCGTACGCTGCCGACGGTCGCCGCGGCCAGCACGGTGGCCGTGGTCTTGTGGACGCCGCCCTTCGGGTTGGCGAACGCGAGCACCCGGGGGGTGCCCAGCTCGCGGCGGAGCACCCCGGCGGCGCGTTCCAGCTCGCTCTCCGCGCCCTGCTGGCGCCACTCGACGCGGGCCGGGTAGCCCCGCTCGGCGACCACCGGAGCGGCGACCACCGGCGCGGCGACCATCGGCGCGGCGGGCGGAGGCGGGGGTGGGGGCGGAGGGGCCCGGTGGGTGCGGTAGCCGTTGTCCAGCACGGCGTACCGGGACTCGACCGGAGGCGGATCGGGCCGGTAGCCGTTGTCCAGCACCGCGTAGCGCGACTCGACCGGCTCCGGACCCCGGCGCGGCTCGGGCTCGGCGCGCGAGGGCTGGCGCGGCACCCGGTATGTCGGCTCGACCGGATAGTCCGCCCGGTACGTCGGCTCGACCGGGTATTCCGGCTCCGCCCGGTACGTCGGCTCGACCGGGTATTCCGGCTCCGCCCGGTAGGACGGCTCCGCCGGCTCCATCCGATAGGGCTGCTCCGCCGGGTCCACCCGGTAGGCCGGCTCGACCCGGTAGGTGGCCTCGGCCCGATAGCCCGGGTCGACCGGGCGGCCGAGGTCCGCGCCGTACGACGGCGGGACCGGCTCCGGCGCGTACGGCGGCTCGGTCCCCCGCCCGATGGCCGGCACCCGGCCGGCGTAGCCGTTGCCCGACGAGCGGCGGGGCAGGGGCTCCGGCGGCAGGGGCGGCGGGTCGGCGTGCCGGTCGGCCTCGGCCTCGGCCGAGCGCCCGGCGTGCCGGGCCCGGTCGAGCAGCGCCCGCCACCGTGGTGCTGGTTCGGCCGGCCGTCCCCAGCCGGTCTCGCTGCCCTCCACGGCTCGCCCTCCCAGCGCCATCGATGCCCGTCTGACAGGCTACGAACGAAACCCTATTCGGACCACACCCGTCTACGCACCTCCGGTTGTTTCTCCCGTTCCGGGACGGCCGCCGCGCCGCCGGTGTCCGCCGAGGTCGGCGGGCTCACCAGCGGCGCACCGCCGAAGATCGACCCGGTCGGATCGGGTGACGGACCCGTCACGGCCGGTGCGGGTTCCGACGTTTCGCCCACCGTCGGGCCGGATCGCAACCGCCCGCGGCACCGGCACGTCGGCGACGGCCGGATCGGTCGGGCGGCACGACGGTCAGTCGCGGAGGATCTCGAGGGCACGGTCCAGGTCGTCAGGGTAGTCGCTGACGAAGCACACCTCGTCGCCCGTCCGGGGGTGCAGGAAGCTCAACGACCGGGCGTGCAGCCACTGTCTGGCCAGGCCGAGCCGGGCGGAGAGGGTGGGGTCCGCGCCGTACGTGAGGTCGCCCACGCACGGGTGCCGCAGGGTGGAGAAGTGCACCCTGATCTGGTGGGTGCGCCCCGTCTCCAGCCGGACGTCGACCAGGCTCGCCGCCGGGAACGCCTCCAGGGTGTCGTAGTGGGTGATGCTCGGCTTGCCGCCGGTGACCACCGCCCACCGGTAGTCGTGGGTGGGGTGCCGGTCGATCGGGGCGTCGACGGTGCCGCGCAGCGGATCGAGGTGCCCCTGCACCACCGCGTGGTAGCGCTTCTCCACCTCGCGGTACTTGAACGCCCGCTTCAGCACGGTGTACGCGTGCTCGCTCTTGGCCACCACCATGATCCCCGTGGTGCCCACGTCGAGCCGGTGCACCACGCCCTGCCGCTCGGCGGCGCCGCTGGTCGAGATGCGGTGCCCGATCGCGGCCAACGCGCCGATCACCGTCGGACCGGTCCAGCCGGGGCTGGGGTGGGCCGCGACGCCGACCGGCTTGTCCACCACCACGATGTCGTCGTCGGCGTGGACCACCCGCAGGCCGGGCACCGCCTGCGGCACCACGGTGGGCGGGGCGGCCGGCGCGGGCAGGGTCACCTCCAGCCAGGAGCCGGCCTTGACCTTGTAGGAGTTGGCCCGCACGGCCCCGTCGACCAGCGCGTCGCCGGCGTCGACCAGGGCCGCGGCGGCGGTGCGGGACAGCCCGAAGAGCCGCGAGACGGCCTGGTCGAGCCGGGTCCCGTCGAGGCCGTCGGGCACGGGCAGGGAGCGGTGGTCGCCGCCGGCGGCGAAGGCGGTGGTCATGCCGGCCCCCGCTGCCCGGCGTCGGCCCGCGCCACCTCGTCGGCGGGCTCGTCCTTGCCGATCCGGGTGCCGTCGCGCTGGCGCCCGGTGAGTTCCAGCAGGAGGGCGAGCAGCACGCCGCAGACCAGGGCGCTGTCGGCCAGGTTGAACACCGGGAAGACCCGCCCGTACGGGGCGAAGACGCTGACCATGTCCACCACGTGCCCGACGAACCAGCCCGGGGCGCGGAAGATCCGGTCGACGAAGTTGCCCAGCGCCCCGCCCAGCACCAGGCCCAGCGAGATCCCCCAGGGCACCGAACGCAGGCGCAGCGCCATCCAGACGATCCAGGTGAACACACCGAGGTTGATCAGGGGGAAGACCCAGGTGTGGTCGGCACCGATGCTCCATGCCGCGCCGCTGTTGCGGGTGAGGCTGAGGTAGACCGCGCCGCCGAGCAGCCGGACCGGCTCCCGGTCCTCCAGGGCGCCCAGCGCGAGATGCTTGGTGACCGCGTCGGTGGCGAGGATGGTCAGCGCGAGGCCGAACAGGATGGCGACCGCCCGGCGACGGGACGTGCCGGCAGCCGGCTGAGCGCTGCCGGCGCCCGGCCCGGCGCTGCCGGGCCCGGCGGGTGGTGCTTCGGACATCTGCTCCCCATCGACACTCGCGGCGGCGCTCGCGCGCCGCCTCTCACGGCCGCCGGGGAGCGGGCCTCAGCGCCGCTCCTCCAGCTGCTTGCACGTCACGCAGAGGGTGGCCGACGGGAAGGCGGCGAGCCGCTCCACCGGGATCGGGTTGCCGCACCGCTCGCACCAGCCGTAGCCACCCTCGTCGAGCCGCTCCAACGCCCGCTCGACCTGCGTGATCCGTTCCAGGATGCTGTTGGCGAGTGAGATCTCCTGCTCCCGCTCGAACGTCTTGGTCCCGGTGTCGGCCTGGTCGTCCCCGGCCGAGTCGGTCAGCCGGTCGCGCTGCAGCTCGGTGATCTCGCTCAGCGTCCGATCGTACTCGGCACGCAACTCGTCCCGGCGCGCCGCCAGGGCCGCGTGGATCTTCTCGGTCTCCGCCGCGCTGCGGGTAGCCTTCGCCACCGGCTTCCGTCCGGCGGTCCTGGTGTCGGCTGGCTTCGCCATCGTCGCTCCCTCGGCCGCGGAGCCGCGGCGGTCCGCGGCACCTGGACAGGGGCCGCCGGCATCGGCGCCCCCAGGTACAAAAGGGGCGCGCGGCCACGGGCCGCGCACTCCGGAGGTTCGCAAGAATACGGAACGTACAGGCGCACGACAACGTGCCGCACCGTCGCACTGACGTTCGATCCCCAGTACTCATAAACCGGGCAAAAGGAACGCTAGCAGCTCAGCCGTCATGATCCCGGCCGTACTCGCCAAACCAGCGGGCCAGTCGGCCGCGCCGGCTCACCGCCCGCAACCGCCGCTCCGCCTCGTCGCGCACCCCGGCGGTCGCCACGATCAACAGGCTGTCGCCGGTCTTGAGCCGGAAGTCCGAGCCGGGCACCACGCCCACCCCGTCGCGCAGCACCAGCGTCACCGACGCGCCCAGCGGCAGCCGCAACTCGTCGACGTGCACCCCGGCCAACCGCGACCCGGGCGGCACCTCCAACTGGAGCAGATCCGCGCCCATCCGCTCCAGCGGCGCCGTCTCCACCCGGATCTCGGTCGCCTCGGCCGGTGCGGTGACCCCCAGCCAGCGGGCCGCCGGGGCGAGCGTCCCGGCCTGCACCAGCGTGAAGATCACCACCAGGACGAAGACCGAGTCGAAGAGCCGATCGGCACCGGGCACCCGCTCGGACAGCGGAATGGTGGCGAGCACGATCGGCACCGCGCCACGCAGCCCCGCCCAGGACAGGAACGCCTGCTCACGCAGGTCGAACCTGAACGGCAGCGCCGAGGCCGCCACCGACAGCGGCCGGGCGAACAGCACCAGCGCCAGCCCCGCCACCACGGCCGGCAGCACCGCCGAGCCCAGCCGGCTCGGCGAGACCAGCAGTCCGAGCAGCACGAAGAGCCCGATCTGGGCCAGCCACGCCAGGCCGTCGGCGAAGCCGAGGATCGCCTGCCGGTGTGGCAGCCGGGCGTTGCCGAGGACCACCCCCGCCACGTACACGGCGAGGAACCCCGAGGCGTGCAGCACCGCGCCGGCCGCGTAGGCGAACACCGTCAGCCCGACCGCCGCGATCGGGTAGAGCCCCGCCGAGGGCAGGGCGGCGCGACGCAACGCCCACCTCCCGCCGACGCCCGCCACGAGGCCGACCGCCGCGCCGACGCCCAGCTCGTAGCTCACCAGGGCCGTCTCGTACCACCACGGGTGGCTGACCCCCTCCCGGGACAGCAGCACCACCAGCAGCACCACCGGGGCGTCGTTCATCCCCGACTCCGCCTCCAGGGTGGCCACCAGGCGGGGCGGCAACCGCAGCCGGCGCAGCGTGGCGAAGACCGCCGCGGCGTCGGTGGAGGAGAGCACCGCGCCGTAGAGCAGAGCCAGCCGCCAGTCCAACCCCAGCAGCAGGTGCACGGCGAGACCGACGACCAGGATGCTGACCACCACGCCGACGGTCGAGAGCAGGGCGGCCAGCCCCAGCACCGGGCGAAGCGCGCTCCACCGGGCGGTCAGGCCGCCCTCGGCGATGATCACGATGAGCGCGCAGAAGCCGAGGGTCCGGGTCAGTTCGACGTCGTCGAAGCGGATGCCCAGCCCCGCCTCCCCGATCGCCACGCCGAGGGCCAGGTAGACCAGGAGGCTCGGCAGGCCGAGCCGGGTGGAGAGGCGGACCGCGCCGACCGCGACCAGCAGGACCCCCGCGCCGAGCAGGAGCGCGACGTCCAGCCCCGGCGTCACCGCCGCCTGGCCCGGGCGTCCGTCACCCGGCGGTCCCGTCGCGCAGCCGGTGCAGCGCCTCGGTCAGCTCCGGGGCGCGGCCGTCGACCACGAAGAGCTTGTCCCGGCTGGCCGCGCCGGCCCGCAGCGACACCACGGCCGGCCGCACGCCCAGTGCGGCGGCCAACGCCCGCCGGGCCGCCTCGGTGGCCCGGCCGTCCACGGCGGGCGCGTTCACCGCGATCACCAGGGCCGGCCCGTGCGGCCCGTCGAAGCGCCCCCCGACGCGGGCACGCGCGGAGCCGGGCTTCACCCGGACCGCGACGGTCAGCGAGTCCGCCATGGAAGCCGGCCGCCGCTCAGATCCGGCGGAAGCCGGCGAGCAGGGCGGTGTCCGGCGCGCACTGGCCGCACGGGGTGAAACCGAGATCGACGGCCTCGGCGACCGGTAGTGTTTCGTGCTCCCGCCCGGCGAGGTGTGCGCAGTCGGCCAGGTGGTAGCGGGGGCGCCCGTCGACCACCCGCACCTCGGCGTCGAGCCGGGCCACCCGGGCGGCCTCGCCCGGAGTGACGTCCTGCGCGGGTGGCTCGTCGTCGTACGGCAGCGTGAAGTCGGCCCCCGGCGGGTCGTGACGGGGCTCGCCGGCGGTCGCCGACGGTTCGGGCGGTTGCCGCCACCCGGTGCCGTCGGTGTCGACCATGGGCGGACCATGCTGGACGGGAATCTCCGGCTCCCCGGGCGCTCCGGGTGCGGAGGGCGCTCCGGACGGGCCGGCCGCCCGGCGGGGCCGCCACCCCGGCCGGCCCTGATCCGCCGCCACCCGGTCCGCGGCAGCCTGGCGGGCGCCCGCGACCAGCGCGACGGCGGCCAGCAGGCTGGCCGCGATGGAGATGATCAGGAAAATGCTGGAGCCACCGGCCAGGCCGACCACCAGCAGCAGCACCGCGACGAGGATGAGCAGGAGACTGGCGACTATCACGTCTCACCCCCGCCGCTCGTGCTGATGAGGCGAGGTCGGCGACCGTCACGGTGACGGTCGCCGACCGGTGGTTCAGCGGCCGGCTTCGAGAGCGCCGGAGCGGCTGCCGCCGTAGGAACCGGCGAGACCGGCTGCGGCCAGCCCGTTGCCGCCGGCGGCCCGGGTGCCCTCGCCGCCGCGGGTCAACTCGACCTCCTGTCCGCGGTTGTCGAGGTCACGCAGCTGGCTCTCCAGGTAGGCCTTGAGGCGGGTGCGGTACTCCCGCTCGAACTGCTTGAGCTCCTCGATGTGCTTCTGCAGAGCGGTGCGCTTGGCGTCCAGGCCGCCCATGGCCTCCTGGTGCCGCTGGCGGGCGTCGCGCTCCAGCGCGTCGGCCTTGGCGCGGGCCTCGCGGGTGACCTCCTCGGCCTTGGAACGGGCCTCGGAGAGCAGCTGGTCGGCCTCACGACGGGCGTCGGAGACGTGGTCGTCGGCGGTCCGCTGGGCCATCATCAGCACCCGCAGCGCCTGCTGCTCGCCGTCAGCGCCGGCCGCCGGGACACCGGCGGAGCGCACCTGCTCCAGCTCGGCCTGCATCGCCCGGGCGGCCTGCTCGGCCGCCGCCTTGTCGCGCTGCACCCGGTCGAGCTGGGCCTTGACGTCGTTGAGCTCCGCCGCGATACGGGCGTCGCCGCCGGGGCCGGCGGGGGCACCACCACGGCCGCCGCGCTCCACCTGGGCACGCAGCTCGTTGTTCTCCTCGATGAGACGGGCCAGCTCGCGCTCGACCTCGTCCAGGAAAGCGTCGACCTCCTCCTCGTCGTACCCCCGCTTGCCGATCGGCGGCTTTTTGAAGGCGACGTTGTGGACGTCGGCCGGGGTCAGCGGCATCGAAACTCCTCGGGTCAGTTGCGGCCGCGAAAGCGCGTCGGTCATCAGACGGTGCCGATGATCGACCGCCTCAACACGAACTCCATCAGCACGAACAGGATAACCAGGAGCACAAGTGAGGCCAGGTCGATGCTCACGGTACCAATTCGCAACGGAGGGATCACACGCCTCAACGCGTTGAGGGGGGGATCAGTGACGCTCCACACGATTTCCAGCCCCGCCGATGCCCCACGGCCAGGCTGCCAGCGCCGACCGTACTGTAGGACGGCGCTCAGGACGAACCGGGCCAACAGGACGAGCAGGAAGACATAGAGCACCAGGTACAGCACTTGCAGCACGATCGACAACACGGCAGGCGACGTCCCTCGGGTCGGGCGGGGGCTAGCTCAGGCTGAAGAAGCCGCCCTCGGCGATCTTGGCCTTGTCCTCCGCGGTGACCTGGACATTGGCCGGCGAGAGCAGGAACACCCGATTGGTCACGCGCTCGATCGTACCCCGCAGCCCGAACGCGAGACCGGCCGCGAAGTCGACAAGTCGGCGCGCGTCCGCCTCGTCCATCTCGGTGAGGTTGATGATCACCGGCACCCCGTCGCGGAAGTGCTCGCCGATGGTGCGCGCCTCGCGGTAGGTGGTGGGGTGCAGCGTGGTGATCTGGTAGCGCTGCTCCTCCTCGGCCACCACGGCGCGCTCCCGGGGCTGCGCCTGCGGGGCCAGGGCCAGGTTGTCGCGGGTGTGGTAGGTCAGCGCACCCGAGGTCTCGCCGGCCGTCGACCGGGTGATGGAGCGGACGCTGGACCGGTCCACCCGCTCCGGCCGGTCGCTCTCGCCCCGTTCGGCGTCGGCGGCCCGGGAGGCGGCGCGCTCGGACAGCCGGCCGCGGTCACCGAGCCGGGGACGGGGCGCCGGCGGCTCCTCGGCCTCCTCTTCCTCGTCGTCGGCGAACTCCTCCGAGTACCGGCTCTGCCGGTAGCGCGAATCGCGGTAGCCACCCTTGTCGTAGCCACCGTCGTCGTAGGCCCGCTCGTCGTCCTCTTCGACCAGACCGAGCCAGACCCCCGCCTTGCGCAGTGCACCCATCCCGCGCCCTTCCCGTCCGCCGTGCGGCACGCGCCCCCGTACCAGTGTCGCCTGTCGCGATTGGACCAACTCCTGCCCACCGCGGCGGAACGGTAATCCCCCGGCACGCGATTCGCGTCGCGCGCCGCGACCCCCGACAACGGGACTCCGCTCCTGCAAACAACACAGATGTAATTTGCTTCTCGCGGTCAGGCTACCGCAGCGTGGGACGCATTCCGAGCAACGCGCTACCGACGCGGACATGTGTCGCGCCGTACCGGATCGCGATTTCCAGGTCGCCGCTCATCCCGGCGGAGAGCGCGACGGCTCCCGGGTGGACCGCCCGGAACGCGGCGGCCACCTCGGCCAGCCGGGCGAACGCCCGCTCCGGCTCCCAGCCCAGCGGCGCCACCGCCATCAGGCCGGTCAGCCGCAGGGCTTCCGCACCGGCCACCGCCTCGGCCACCGGGTCGAGGCCGGCATCCGGGTCGGCAGAATCCGGCAACGCCCCGCCCCGGACCGCGTCGGCGTCGATGCTGACCTGGAGCAGCACGTCCAGCGGCCGGTCCCGGCCGGCCGCCGACGCCGCGTCCAGCGCCCGCGCCAGCCGGACACTGTCGACCGAGTGCACGACGTCGGCGTAGCGGACCACCGACCGGGCCTTGTTGCGCTGCAACTGCCCGATGAAGTGCCACCGGGGCGTCACCCCGGCCGCGGCCACCTCGGCCGCCTTGGCGGAGGCCTCCTGGTCGCGGTTCTCCCCCACGTCGGCGACGCCGAGCCCGGCCAGGGCCACCACGTCCCCCGCCGGGTAGGTCTTGGTCACCGCGATCATGGTGACCTCGGACTCGTCCCGTCCCGCGGCGGCACAGGCCTCCGAGACCCGGGATCGTACGCGGGCCAGGCCGGCTGCGAGTTCGGCGCGCCGGTCCGGGCGTACCGTGGCTGGGCTGTCGGTCATCAGCGGGGCTCAGGAACCGTTCTTGAGGAAGTCGGGCACGTCGACGTCGTCGAAGAGCACCCGGCGGGGCGACTGCTGCTGGGGCGGCAGGGTGCTCGGCGGCGTGACCGGCGGCGCGGGCTGCGTCGGCTGGTTCTGGTTGGGCTTGCGGCCCGAGTCGGACGCCTTGTACGCCGGCGCGCCCCCGTCGAAGCCGGCCGCGATGACGGTGACCCGCACCTCGTCGCCGAGGGCGTCGTCGATGACCGCACCGAAGATGATGTTGGCGTCCGGGTGGGCGGCGTCGGTGACGAGCTGGGCCGCGTCGTTGATCTCGAACAGGCCCAGGTCCGATCCGCCGGCGATGGACAGCAGCACACCACGCGCCCCGTCCATGCTCTGCTCCAGCAGCGGGCTGGAGATGGCCGCCTCGGCCGCCTCGACGGCGCGGTTCTCGCCGCGCGCGCTGCCGATGCCCATGAGCGCGCTGCCCGCCCCGCTCATCACGCTCTTGACGTCGGCGAAGTCCAGGTTGATCAGACCCGGGGTGGTGATCAGGTCGGTGATGCCCTGGACACCGGAGAGGAGCACCTGGTCGGCGGTGCGGAACGCGTCCATCATGCTGATGTTGCGGTCGCCGAGCGCCAGCAGCCGGTCGTTGGGGATGACGATCAGCGTGTCGCACTGGTTACGCAGCTCGTCTATTCCGGACTCGGCCTGCACCTGGCGGCGCTTGCCCTCGAAGGAGAACGGCCGGGTGACCACGCCGATGGTCAGCGCGCCGAGCTTACGGGCGATGTTCGCCACCACGGGCGCCCCGCCGGTGCCGGTGCCGCCGCCCTCGCCGCAGGTCACGAAGACCATGTCGGCGCCCTTGAGCACCTCCTCGATCTCGTCGCGGTGGTCCTCGGCGGCGTTCTTGCCGACGTCGGGGTTGGCGCCGGCGCCGAGGCCGCGGGTCAGCTCGCGACCGACGTCGAGCTTCACGTCGGCGTCGCTCATCAGCAGCGCCTGCGCGTCGGTGTTGATCGCGATGAACTCGACGCCCTTGAGCCCAACCTCGATCATCCGGTTGACGGCGTTGACGCCGCCGCCCCCGATGCCGACGACCTTGATGACCGCCAGGTAGTTGTGCGGAGGTGTCATCTCCGGTCCTTTCCTTCGAGATTGGCATGGGCCGACCGGCTACGGCTTGGCCAGACCAGCGGCCGACGACAGCTGTCACCAGCGAGGATCAGGGGTAAACCCTCACCCTCTACTAGAGGCTTACAGTTATGTCAACCACTGATCCCTTCGAGGCAACGTAAGCGCCGCCACGCGATGAGCCAAGGACCCGATCGGCGTGTCGCCGCCCGGAGCGGGACGGGTCACGTCGCGGGCCGAACGACCCGGTCACCGCAGGGTCACCACGTCCGGCGCGCTGACGTCGATGGTCTCCGCCTTCCGGTCGAGCAGCGCACTGGCCACCCGGGCCTTGTCCGCGCCCCGGGTCGCGTCGCCCCAGACCACCACCCGGTCGTCGCGCAGCCGCAGCGTGATCCGGGCCAGCCCTTCGACGGTCACGTCCACAAGTTCGGCGCGCAGCCGCGGGGTGAGCGCGGTGAGCACCTCCAGGGCGGCCCGGGTCGCTCCGTCGCCCGGGCCCGGCTCGGCGAGCCGGACCAGCGGCAGCCCGTCCGGTGGGCGCGGCACCGTCCGGAAGACGACACCCGCGCGGTCGATCACCACGAACTGCTCCCCGCGCGGCACCACCGCCACGCCGGTGCGCTCGGTCACCCGGACCACCAGCGCGTCCGGCCAGTCCCGGGTCACGACCGCCCGCTCCACCGCCGGCAGCCCGCCGACCCGCCGCCCGGTGGCGGCCAGGTCGACCCGGGCCAGCGGGGCGTCGTCGGGCACCGCCGCCGCGTCGCGGACCTGCACCGCCGTCACCAGTTCGGCACCCTCGACGCGGACCTCGCGCACGCCCAGCAGGCCGGTGCCGAGCAGCGTCCAGGCGACCAGCCCGGCCACGGCGAGCACGCCCGCGGCGATCGCCCACGGCAGTGCCGCACGCATCCGGCGCTGCCGGGCCCGCGCCATGAACCGGCGGGTCGAGGCGGGGACGGCGTCGCTGCCGGCCCGGACCAGTTGCCACCGGCGCACCGACCCGCGCCGACCGCCGCCGTCCGCGCCGGTGGTGCGCCCCCGCGCCGGGCCGGGACTCATCCGGCCGCGGGCGCCGCGCCGTCCGGGGCCGCGCCGCCGGCACCACCGACGCCGGCACCACCGACGCCGGGGACGGTGCCGCCGATGGTCGTCGACCCGCCCGCGTCGCCGCCGGGAGTCGTGCCGGCCGGCGTCGCCGGATCGGCGGTACGCGCCGACAACGCGTCGAGCAACTGGTCACCCATCAGCGAGATCGGTGGGGCGCCCATGGTCACCACGACGTCACCGGGGCGGGCCCGCCGGGCCACCTCGGCCGGCGCGGCCTCCCACGAGTCGACGAAGACCTTCCGCTCCGCCGGCAGCGACACCGCCTCGATCAGGGCCGCCGAGCCCTCGCCCGGCTGGCGCAGCTCACCCGGGCCGAAGACCTCCAGCAGCACCACCTCGTCGGCGATGGCCAGCGACTCGGCGATCTCCGCCTGGAGGTCGCGGGTGCGGTAGAGCCGGTAGGGCTGGAAGACCACGATCAGCCGGCCGTCCCCGGCCACCTCGCGGAGCGTCTGCAACGCCAGGGTCATCGAGGTCGGGTGGTAGGCGTACTCGTCGTAGACCAGCACGTCGTCGGCGACGCCCTTGCGCTCGAAGCGCCGCCGCACGCCCGGGAAGGCCGCGAGCGCGCCCTCGGCCGCGTCGAGCGGCAGGCCCAGCAGGTACGCGGTCAGCACGGCCGAGGCGCTGTTCAGCCCCATGTGCCGCCCGGGCACCGGCAGCCGGAACTCGCCGAGCGACCGGCCGTCGATGCCCGCCAGGTAGCGGACGCCCCGGGCCGACGAGGCGATGTCGGTCAGCCGCAGGTCGGCGTCGGCCGCCTCGCCGTAGGTGTGCACCCGGCGGCCCTCCGCGCGCAGGGTCTCGGCCAGCCGCCGCCCGCCCGGGTCGTCGGCGCAGGTGATGATGAAGCCGTCCGGGTCGGTGAGCCGGGCGAACTCGGCGAAGGCCGCCTCCAGCGTGGCGAGGTCGCCGTAGGTGTTGAGGTGGTCGGCCTCGACGTTGGTGATGATCGACACGTACGGGCGGTAGATCAGGAACGAGCGGTCGCTCTCGTCCGCCTCGACCACGAAGTACTCGCCCGTGCCGTGGTGGGCGCCCGAGCCGACCTCGGAGATCTCCCCACCGATCACGAAGGACGGGTCCTGCCCGGCCTGCTGGAGCACCATGGTGACCATCGAGGTCGTGGTGGTCTTGCCGTGGGTGCCGGCGACCGCCACCGTCCGGCGGCCCGTCATAGCGGCGGCCAGGGCCTCCGAACGGTGCAGCACGCGCAGGCCGCGCCGGCGTGCCTCCACCATCTCCAGGTGGTCCTGCGGGATCGCCGAGGAGTAGACGACGGTGTCGACGCCGTCGAGGTTGGACGCCTCGTGGCTCATGTGGATCGTGCCGCCGAGGGCCCGCATGCCGGCCAGGGAGGGCCATTCCCGCAGCTCGCTGCCGGAGACCCGGATGCCCCGGGTGAGGAAGAGCCGGGCCAGCCCGCTCATGCCGACCCCGCCGACGCCGATCAGGTGGATCGTGCCCAGGTCCTCGGCGGTGAGCGTGCCCGCCGGGGTGAACTGTGCGGTATTCATGCCGAGTACCTTCCCGTCGCGGCGCCTCCGGTCACGGGAGCACCGTCGTTCGCGACTGCGGGGCTCCGCTGCGCTGCACTCCTCGCGCTCACCGAGCCAGTCTTTCCGTTCGCGACTGCGGGGCTCCGCTGCGCTGCACTCCTCGCGCTCACCGAGCCAGTCTTTCCGTTCGCGACTGCGGGGCTCCGCTGCGCTGCACTCCTCGCGCTCACCGGGCCACCGCCTCGTAGACGAAGTTGAGCAGCGCCTCGTCGCCGTCGCGGCGGCCGTACCCGGCCGCGGCGGCGCCCATCGCGTACAACCGGTGCGGGTCGCGGATCAACGGGATGACCGTGCGCTCGACCCAGTCCGGGGTCAGCTCGGCGTCGTCGACGAGCAGCCCGCCACCGGCCTCCACCACGGGCAGCGCGTTGCGCTTCTGCTCCTGGTTGCTGTGCGGATATGGCACGTAGATGGTGGGCAGCCCGATCGCGGCCACCTCCGCGCAGGTCATCGCCCCGCCCCGGCCGAGCATCAGGTCCGCCGCGGCGTAGCCGGCCTCCATCTCGGACAGGTACGGCAGCGTCACGTACGGGACCGGCAGGTCGGTGGGGACCGGCACGGGCTCGTTGCGGGCGCCGATCACGTGCAGCACCTGCACCCCGTTGCGGGCGAGTTCCTTGGCCGCCCCCGCGACGGCGAGGTTGATCGAGCGGGCGCCCTGCGAGCCACCGGCGACGAAGAGCACCGGCAGGTCGGGACGGAGTCCGAAGTGGGCCCGCGCCGCGTTGCGCATGGCGACCCGGTCCAGGCCGGCGATGCCCCGCCGCAGCGGCACCCCGACCACCCGGGCGTCACGCAGGACCTCGGCCTGGGCGGGCTGGTGCGGGAAGCCGACCGCCACGTGCCTGGTGAACTTCATCCCGAGCCGGTTGGCCACCCCCGGCGGCACGTTCACCTCGTGGATCACGATCGGCAGCTCACGCCGCCAGGCCGCGAGGTAGGCCGGCACGGAGACGTACCCGCCGAAGCCGACCACCACGTCGGCGCGCACCTCGTCGATCACCTTGCCCGCGGCGCGGGCCGCGGTCCACATCCGGCCCGGGGTCTTGACCAGGTTCATGTTCACCGACCGGGGCAACTGGTAGGCCGGGATCTGGCGCAGGTCGTAGCCCTGCGGCGGGATCAGCTCGTTCTCCAGGCCCTTCGGTGTGCCCAGGCAGGTGATCCGGACGCCGGGGTCGTGTCGGCGCAGGCAGTCGGCGAAGGCGAGCAGCGGGTAGATGTGCCCCCCGGTGCCACCTCCCGCGAGCACCACCGAACGCAGCGGACCCATCAACGTCTCCTCTCGTCCGCCGACCCGCGGCGGGTCCGGGCCAGCCGGACACCGCGTGGTGCGGCCTGGTCGTCGGGCCGCCGCTCCCGCGACCGGGGCACGGACCCTCGGGCAGCCGGAGGCGCCGCCGGACGGCGGCGCCGCCCGGGAAGCGGCGGCAACGGGGCCCAGAGTAGTCGGACCCATCGGGCCGGCGGACGGGCATGCAGCGCTCTGGCGGCATCGGGCTCGGCACGGGCGAAGGAGGCGAGCATCCCGATCGCGGCGAGGGTGACGACCAGGGCGCTCCCGCCGTCGGAGATGAACGGCAGCGGCACGCCGGTCAGCGGCAGCAGGCCGACCACCCCGCCGATGTTGATCACCGCCTGCGCGACCAGCCAGGTCGTCGCCGCCGCGGCGGCGAGCCGGCGGAACGGGTCCTCGACCCGGCGGGCGATCCGCAGGCCGGTGTACGCCAGCACGGCGAAGAGCGCCACCACCACGATGCACCCGACGACGCCCAGCTCCTCGGCGACCACGGCGAAGATGAAGTCGTTCTCCGCCGCCGGCAGCCACTCCCACTTGGCGATGCTCTTGCCCAGGCCGACGCCGAACCACCCGCCGTTCTCGATCGCGTAGCGGGCCTGGGCGATCTGGTAGCAGTCCGCCAGCTTGCACTCGTCCGGCGGCGGCGGGTCGATGAAGGCGGTCAGCCGGGCCAGCCGGTAGTTCTCCTCGCCGATCTCGCCGGAGCCGGCGCCCAGCGAGGCCACCGCGACCAGCAGACCGATGCCGAGCAGGCCCACCGCGGAGAGCGCGGCGAAGACCCGCATCCGCACCCCCGCCGCCCAGAGCAGACCCACCACCAGCGCGAGCAGGCAGAGCATCGTGCCCAGGTCGTTGTAGCCGACGAGGACGAAGAGCAGCCCGACCACCGGGAAGAGCGGCGTGGCCAGTTCCCGCCACCAGCCCAGCGCGGCGCCCTTGCGGGCGATCACGTGGGCGCCCCAGAGCACCAACGCGAACTTCGCGAACTCGGAGGGCTGCAACTGGATGCCGCCGACGAAGAGCCAGAGCTGCGAGGCCTCGACCGGGCCGATCCGGGCCGGGCTGTCGGTCAGCCGGGCGAACGCGAGCAGCAGGTTGAGCACCAGCAGCAGGCCGACGGCGGTGAACAGCAGCGGCCGGCCCAGCGACCGGTAGGTCGTGGCCGGCAGCCGCTGGCACGCCCAGAACGCGACGATGCCGATCACCGCGAAGATCGCCTGCTTGACCACGGACGTCGAGGCGTTGCCGTTCGCGGCGTAGTCCCGGACGCTCGTCGCCGAGAAGACCATGGTCAGGCCGATCAGCAGCAGCAGGCCGGCGCTGGACAGCAGCAGATAGTAGGAGGCCAGCGGCCGTTCCAGCAGCCCGCGCAGCGCGGCCAGCCCGCCCGCGGCGTCCAGCCCGCGCGGTGCCCGGGAACCGGGTTCGTCCGGCCCCCGCGTCGCGGCGGGCGCGTCCCGGGAACGCGTGTTCCCCGCCGCGCGCCGGGGCGCGCCCTCCGTCGTGACCTCGTTGTCTCGTCCCTCCCCCACCCCGACATCATGGCGGTTTCCCGGGCCCGCCACCGCCGCAACCGGCCGGTCGGCGTGTCGGGCTTGCGTCGCGCCTGCCCCCGTCGGGGGTGAACCCGGACCCGACCCCCCACACACGTCACGGGGCCCGGGCGGCACGCGCCCGGGCCCCGTGGCGGGACGGCCGGTCGGCTCAGTTCATGTTGGCGAGGAACTCGCTGTAGAACAGGCCCAGCGCGATGGCCACGCCGATGCCGGCGATGATCCAGAACCGGACCACGATATTGACCTCGCTCCAGCCGGCGAGCTCGAAGTGGTGCTGCAACGGCGACATCCGGAAGACCCGCTTGCCGGTGGTCCGGAACGAGATGACCTGGATCACCACGGACATCGTGATGATCACGAAGAGGCCACCGATGATCGGCAGCAGCATGATCGTCCGGGTGGACATCGCCATGCCCGCGATCAGGCCGCCGAGGCCCAGCGCGCCGGTGTCGCCCATGAAGATCCGCGCCGGCGAGGTGTTCCACCACAGGAAGCCGACGCAGGCCCCGGCCGCCGCGCCGGCGATCAGCGCGATCTCCAGCGGATCCCGGACGGCGTAGCAGTAGTCCTGGGTGTAGTCCGGGTCCGCGCACCAGTGCCGGTACTGCCAGAACGCGATCAGCGCGTACGCGGCGAGGACCATCACCGAGGCGCCGGTGGCCAGGCCGTCGAGGCCGTCGGTGAGGTTGACGCCGTTGGTCGCGGCCATCACCACGAAGATGAAGATGATCACCGCGCCGATCTTGGTGACGTCCAGCGCCGGGATGTCCCGGATGAAGCTCAGCGTCGTGCTGCCCACCGTCTCGGTGTTGGTCACCGCGCCCGACGCGTCGGTCATGGTGCTCGGGAAGTAGAGCGCCACCACGCCGAAGACCGCGCCGACCAGGATCTGGCCGAGCAGCTTGCCGCGCTTGTTGAGCCCGCCGCTGTGCCGCTTGCGCACCTTGAGGAAGTCGTCGATGAACCCGACGGCCCCGGAGAAGACCATCAGCCCCAGCAGCACCAGCGCGGTGATCGTCGGCTCGACCTGGGCGATCTGCGCGTCCGGCAGGGTGGTCAGGGCCAGGTGGCCGGCGACGTACGCGATGACCGTGGCGAGGATGAACACCACGCCGCCCATCGTCGGCGTGCCCTTCTTGCCCTCGTTGCTGGCGAGCCCGAGGTTTGACCGGATCGGCTGGCCGGCCTTCAGCCGGGCGAACACCTTGATCGCGATCGGGGTGGCGAGCAGCGAGACCAGGAAGGCCACCCCGATGGCGACGATGACCGCCCTCATGCGGCGCCGCCCTCCGTCTCCGTCCCGCTGGCCTGGCTGCCGGCGGCGTCCGCGCGCAACGCGTCCGCCACCTCCCAGGTGCGGTACCGGGAGCCCTTCACCAGGACGACATCGCCCGGCCGTAACTCGCCCCGCAGCATCTCGACGGCCGCCGCCTGATCGGTGAGCAGCACCGACTCTCCTCCCCAGTCACCTACCGATGTCGCGCCTTCGTGGATCGGCGCGGCCGGCTCGCCCACCACGAGCAGCCGGTCGACGCCCAGTTCGGCCGTGAGCCGGCCGACCTCGGCGTGCCCGTCGCGTTCGAACGGGCCCAACTCGGCCATGTAGCCGAGCACTGCGACGGTGCGCCGCTCCCGCCCGATGCCGGCCAGCGCGCGCAGCGCGACCGCCATGGAGGCGGGGTTGGCGTTGTACGAGTCGTCGATCACGGTCACCCCGTCGGCGCGCTCGAAGACGTCCATCCGACGGGTGGAGACCAGCCCCAGCGCGCCCAGCGCGATGGCCAGTTCGGCCAGCGGCATGCCCAGTTCGCGGGCCACCGCGGCGGCGGCGAGCGAGTTGGACACCTGGTGCCGGCCGGTCAGCCCCAGCCGCACCGGCGCGGTCCCCTCCGGGGTGACCAGGGTGTACGCGGGCCGCCCCCGGTCGTCCAGCGTGACGTCCTCGGCGCGCACGTCGGCGTGCGCCGCCTCGCCGTAGCGGACCACCCGGGCGACCGTGCGCGTGGCCATCGCGTCGACCAGCGGGTCGTCGGCGTTGAGCACGGCCAGGCCGTCGGCGGGCAGCGCCTCGACCAGTTCGCCCTTGGCCAGCGCGATGGTCTCCACCGAGCCGAACTCGCCGATGTGCGCCACCCCGACGTTCAGCACCACGGAGATCCGCGGCGGCACCACGTCGCAGAGGTAGCGCACGTGTCCCACCCCCCGGGCGCCCTTCTCCATCACCAGGTAGCGCGTCTCGGGCCCGGCCTGCAACGCCGTGTACGGGTGCCCCAGCTCGTTGTTGAACGACCCGGGCGGGGCGACCGTCGGGCCGAGCCGCGCGGTGAGCTGGGCGATCAGGTCCTTCGTGGTGGTCTTGCCCGACGAACCGGTCAACCCGACGACGGTGAGCCCGGGCAGCCGGTCGACCACCGCTCGGGCCAGCCGGCCCATCGCGGCCAGCGCGTCGTCGACCAGCACCATCGGCACGCCGGGCACCTCCCGGGTGCCGAGCACGGCCACCGCGCCGGCCGCCACCGCTCCGGCGGCGTAGTCGTGCCCGTCCACCTTCTCGCCGGGGAAGGCGACGAAGAGCGCGCCCGGGGACACCTTGCGGGAGTCGAACTCGACCGGGCCGGTGACCCGGGCACCCGGGTCGACGCCGGCCAGCCGCCCGTCGACCGCCGCGGCGACCTCGGCCAGGCTGAGCGCGATCACCGCTGGCCCGCCGGGTCGGCGAAGCGGGCGCGCAGGGCGTCGGCCAGCTCGGCGCGGTCGTCGAACGGGTGCACCTCGCCGCCGATCTCCTGCCCGCGCTCGTGGCCCTTGCCGAGCACCGCCACCACGTCGCCCGGCTCGGCGAGCCGGACCGCGGCGTCGATCGCGCTCCGGCGACCGGCCACCTCCTCGATCCGGGCCGTCGTGCCGGCCCCGCGGGCACCGGCGAGCACCTCGGCCCGGATCGCCGCCGGGTCCTCGGTACGCGGATTGTCGTCGGTCACCAGCACCACGTCGGCTCCCTCCGCCGCGGCGGCGCCCATCACCGGCCGCTTTCCCCGGTCCCGGTCGCCGCCGGCACCGATCACGCAGATCAGCCGGCCGGCGCTGAGCTCCCGCAACGCGGCCAGCGCGGCCACGATCGCGTCCGCCTTGTGCGCGTAGTCGACCACGCCCCGGACCGGGCCGGGCGCGGTCACGAGTTCGAGCCGCCCGGGGACGCCGCCGCAGGCGGCCACCCCGGCGGCGGCGGTCTTCGGGTCCACGCCGGCGGCGACCAGCACGGCGATCGCCAGCAGGGCGTTGGCCACGTTGTGCCGCCCCGGCAGCGCCACGCCGGCCGGCAGGACCAGCCCGTCGGGGCCGTGCGCGGTGAACCGCTGCGCGTATCCCTCGCCACCGACCTCGTCGGCCCACCAGGTCGCGGTCGGGTCGCCGGCCGCCGAGTAGGACACCGTCGCCGGGCCGTACAGCGGCTTCAGCGCCGGGTCGTCGTGGTTGAGCACCTCCACCGCGCAGCGCCCGTCGAACAGCTGCGCCTTGGCGGCGAAGTAGTCCGCCGCGTCGGCGTGGAAATCCAGGTGGTCGGAGCCGAAGTTGGTGTAGCCGCCGACGGTGAACCGGACGCCGCCGACCCGGCCCATCGCCAGGGCGTGGCTGGAGACCTCCATGACCACGGCGGTGACGCCGCGTTCCCGGGCGGCGGCCAGCATCGCGTGCAGGTCGGTGGCCTCGGGCGTGGTGCGCACGCTGTCGACCACCAGGTCGCCGAGGCGGGTCTCGACGGTGCCGATCAGGCCGGTGGTGTGGCCGGCGGCCCGCAGCCCGGACTCGACCAGGTAGGCCGTCGAGGTCTTGCCGGCCGTGCCGGTCACCCCGATCACCGTGAGCCCGTCGGTCGGGTCGCCGTAGACGGCCGCGGCGAGGGTGCCCAGCACCGCGCGCGGGTCGGCCACCACCAGGGCGGGCAGGCCCGCCTCGGCCGCCGCCGGGGCGCCCGCCGGATCGGTCAGCACGGCCACCGCGCCGGCCGCCGCCGCGCCGGCGGCGAACTCCGCCCCGTGCCGGCGGGCGCCCGGCAGCGCCGCGTACAGGTCGCCGGGGCGGACCTCCTGGCTGGCGTGGGTCACCCCGGTCACCACCAGTTCGGCGGCGCCCTCCGGGGGGTCGACGGCGAGCCGGGCGGCGAGGTCGCCGAGCCGGACACCGATAACGGTACGGGGACGAGGATTGCCGGGCACGGCGTCAGACCCTACCCGGTCGTCCGGTTCCGACCGCACAGCCGCCCCGGTGGTTTCGTCCGCACTCACCGATGATGTCCCGGGATGGCCGCTCAGCGCGGATAGACGGTGAACTTCGGGGCCTTCTCCCCGCTCGGCGGCACGCCGTTCTGACGCAGCGTGAACTGCATCATCTCCCGGAACGCGGGAGCGGCGATGTCCCCGCCCCCGCCGGAGGGCGTGTGCGCGAAGACCGCGATCACGTACCGGGGCTTCTCGGCCGGGGCCATCCCGATGAAGGAGGCCACCTCGCCGGGCTGCTTGCGCCCGTCGACCAGCCGCCAGCCGGTGCCGGTCTTGCCGGCGACCCGCCACTCCGGGATCGCCGCCGGCGTGCCGGTGGCGTCCTTGACCGTGGTGACCGCCTCCAGGATGTGCCGCAGGGCGGCGGCGTTCTCCGGGCTGAGCACCGACCGGGTGACCGGGGGCTCGGTCGGCGTACGCTTCCCGTCCGGCCCGATCACCGCCTTGACCAGGCGCGGCTGGACGTACGTGCCGTTGTTGGCGATCGTCGCGTACGCGGCGGCCATCTGCAGCGGCGTGGCGTCCACGCTGTGCCCGATCGGCACCGACCCGTGCGACGATCCGCTCCACTCGTCGGCCGGCAGCAGTCGCCCGCTGGCCTCGCCGGGCATGCCGACCCGCGTCGGTTCCCCGAGGCCGAACCGCTTCTGGTAGTCGATCAGGCGCTCCGGGCCGAGCTTCTCGGCGATCTGGATCGTGCCGACGTTGGACGAGTACGCCATCATGCCGGGCAGGCTCATCCGCCTTCCGCCGGCCCTGTGCGTGTCGGAGAACCAGACGTCGCCCTGCTTGATCGCGTTCGCGACCGGCATGGTGGTGTCCGGGGTGATCACCCGCTCCTGGAGCGCGGCGCCGAAGGTGATCGCCTTGTGCACCGAGCCGGGGTCGACCACGAAGCTGGTGGCCGCGTCCTCCCGGTCGGTCGGCTCGCTCGACACGGGCTTCGCCGCGTTGTAGGTGGGGTGACTGGCCTGGGCCAGCACCTCGCCGGTGCCCACCTCGATCACCACCGCGGCGCCGGTGCTGCCCTTGCTCTGCGCCATGTGCCGGCTGAGCATCCGCTGCACCATGAACTGCAGGTCGCGGTTGATGGTGAGTTCGAGGGAGCTGCCCGGCTTGGCCTTCGTCGTCTCGCTGTAGCCGCCGGGGATCGGGGCGTTCAGGTCGCCGAGGCCGACCTCGTAGACCCGCTTGCCGTCCTTGCCGCGCAGCAGGTCGTCGTAGCGGGCCTCCAGTCCCTCCAGCCCGACCATGTCCTGGCTGGTGAAGCCGAGCAGGTTGGCGGCGAGGTCGCCGCCGGGCACCTCGCGCCGCTCGTCGCGGTGGGTGTAGATGCCGGGCCGCTCCAGCGCCGTGATCTGCCGGGCGCGGTCGATGTCGACCCCTCGGGCGAGGTACTCGAACTCCGAGTCCTTGCCGTTGTCCCGCTTGCGGGGCTTCATCTTCTCGGCCAACTCGGAGGCGGGAATGCCGAGCAGCGGGGAGAGCGCCCTGGCGGTGCCCAGCAGGTCCTCGACCTGGGTGGGGTCGGCGTACACGTAGCGGGCCTCGACGCTGTGCGCCAGCGGAGCGCCGGACCGGTCGTAGATGGCGCCGCGCGGCGCCGGCAGGGTGACGGTACGCAGCCGGTCGGAGACGCCACCGCCGGCGTACGCCGGGGTCTCCACGGCCTGGAGGGCGACCAGCCGGATGCCGATGACGGCGAACAGCGTCAGCGTCAGCACGGTGCCCAGCCGCAGCCGGCGCCGGGAATCGGCCAGCCGGGGCGGCTTCGGCGGCTTGCGGGACGGCCGCCCGGCCGCCGGGCGCTCCGGCCGACGCGTGGTGCGGGGGCCGGGGCGGCGGCGCGGCGCCGGCGGCTCGTCGTCGTGGCGCGGGGTACGCGGCGTGACGGTGCGGACGACGCCGGGGCGGCCCGCCGCCTCGCGACGGCATCGGCATCAAGATCGGCCCCGGCGACACCCAGGCGGGTTACCGGGTCGCCGAGCCGATCGAGGCCGCCCGCGCCCTCGGCCTGC
>NZ_JBEYVB010000009.1:0-220537 GCF_040643815.1 Micromonospora sp. NPDC047074 | reverse complement strand
GGCTGTTCGACGTGGCGTACCTCGTGGAGCACGGCTACGCCGACGGCGTCCGGGCGGGGTTGCCGCTGATCGCGACGTACCGGCGGCCGGCGGCGGCCAGGACCTCGCCGGGCGGCTGCGCACGCTCACCGGCCCGGAGCAGGACGCGCTCCTGCTCGACCTGGTCCGCGCCGAGGCGGCGGCCGTGCTCGGCCACGCCACCGTCGACGCGGTCCGCCCAGGGCAGGCGTTCAACGAGCTGGGCTTCGACTCGCTGACCGCCGTGGAGCTGCGCAACCGGCTCACCACGGCGACCGGCCAGCGGCTGCCGGCGACCGCCATCTTCGACCACCCGAACCCGATCGCCCTGGCCGGGCTCCTGCGGGAACAGCTCCTGCCCGACGTCGGGCCGGCCGTGCCGGTGGTCCTCACCGAGCTGGAGAACCTCGAACGCTCCCTCGGCGAGGCGGTGATCGACCCGGAGCTGCACACCCAGATCGCGGCCCGGCTGGAGGTGCTGGTCGCGAAGTGGCGCACCATGCCCGGCGCGTCCGCCGCCGACCCCGACCTCGATCTCGACCTCGACCAGGCCAGCGACGACGAGATCTTCAGCCTCATCGACACCGAGCTGGGGCTGTGAATGGCAGCCCCCGGAAGCGAGGAAACGGCGCCCATGGCGACGACGGACGTACTGATCGTGGGTTACGGGCCGGTGGGTCAGGTGCTCACCATCCTGCTCGCCCAGCGGGGCTTCACCGTGCAGGCGGTGGAGAAGTGGCTCACCCCGTACAACATGCCCCGGGCGGTCTCCTACGACGGCGAGGCCAGCCGCATCCTGTCCGCCTGCGGCATGGACGCGCAACTCGACCCGGTGGTGGAGCTCTCCGGCGAGTACATCTGGAAGAACGGCTTCGGGCGGACCCTGCTGCACGTCAAGGTCGCCGAGGACGGCCCGACCGGCTGGCCCGACTCCACCTCGTTCTACCAGCCGGGGCTTGAGGAGCAACTCGCGCTGCGGGGCGCCGAACTGCCCGGCGTCGACGTGCGCCGGGGCGAGGAGGTGACCGCGCTGCGCGAGCGCGACGACCACGTCGAGGTCACCGTGACCGGCCGGGACGGCACCGAGGAGGTCCGCACCGCCCGCTGGGTGGTCGGCTGCGACGGCGCCAACAGCTTCGTGCGCGGTCACCTCGGCGCGACCGTGGTCGACCTCGGCTTCACCCACGACTGGCTGGTCTGCGACGTGCGGCTGAACGAGCCCGTCGAGTTCAAGCCCAACAACCTCCAGATCTGCGACCCGGCCCGGCCCCGTACCGCCGTCTCCGCCGGGCCCGGCCACCGCCGCTGGGAGTTCATGCGGGTGCCGGGGGAGACCCGGGAGGAGTTCGAGAGCCCGGAGAGCGTGTGGCGGCTGCTCGGCCTCTTCGGGATCACCCCGCAGACGGCGACCCTGGACCGGTACGGCGTCTACACCACCCAGGCCTGCTATGCCGACCGGTGGCGCTCCGGGCGGATCTTCCTCGCCGGTGACGCCGCGCACGTCATGCCCCCGTTCCTCGGGCAGGGCATGAGCTCCGGCTTCCGGGACGCGATCAACCTGGCCTGGAAGCTCGACCTGGTGCGCGCGGGGCTGGCCGGCGACGACCTGCTGGACACCTACCAGCAGGAGCGGCAGGTCCACGTGCAGCACGCGATCCGGATGTCGATGGACTCCGGCAAGGTGATCTGCGAGACCGACCGCACCGCGGCGTCGGGCCGGGACGCCGTGATGCTCGCCGCGCTGCGCCGGCGTACCCAGCAGCGGCACGCCCGGTCGCTGCGCGAGGCCATCGTCGACGGCGTGCTGCACCGCACCGCCGACGGCACGCCCGCCGCCGGCGCGGGCGAACCCGCGCCACAGGGCCGGGTGGCCGTCGACGACCGTACCGGCCGCTTCGACGCGGTGGTCGGCACCGGGTTCGTCCTGGTCGTCCGGGACGGCACCACATTGGCGCTCGACCCCGACCGGGCGGCGTTCCTGGACTCCCTCGGCGCCCACGTCGTCCGGGTCGCGCCCGCCGACGGCGAGTCGGCGTCGCCCGGCACCGTCGCTGACCTCGACGGCGCGTACCTGCCCTGGCTGGCCGGCCACGGGGCCGACGTCGCGGTGGTACGCCCCGACTTCTACGTCTTCGGCACCGCCACCGCCGACGACCTGCCCGCCCTGGTTGACGACCTGCGTGAGCAGGTCAGCATCCCGGTACCGCAAGCCTGACCACGAAGGAGCACACCGCATGCTGGAGAACCTGCGCACCCTGGGCAGGGTCATCCGTACCCTGGCCACGAAGGACCCGGTCACCCGGGTCCGCCGCTTCTACGAGATCCAGTCCCCGGACGTGGAGTTCGCCGCCCGCGACACCCGCTACATGAACGTCGGCTGGTGGGAGGACGGCGTCACCAGCCTCGACGTGGCGGGCGAGGCGCTGGCCATGAAGCTGGCCGACGCCGCCGGCTTCAAGCCCGACGACACGGTCCTCGACGTCGGCTTCGGCTACGGCGACCAGGACTTCGCCTGGCTGCGCGACCGCCGGGTGGCCAAGGTGTACGGCATCAACGTCACCCCCCGGCACGTCGAGCAGGCCCAGCAGCGGGCCGCCCGGGAGGGCCTGACCGAGCAGACCGACTTCCGCCTCGGCACCGCCACCGCCCTGCCGTTCGAGGACGGCACGTTCGACCGGGTGGTGGCCCTGGAGTCGGCGTTCCACTTCTATCCGCGCAGCGCGTTCTTCGCCGAGGCGTTCCGGGTGCTCAAGCCCGGCGGGACGCTCGCCACCGCCGACATCATCCCGCTCAGTGGCGACACCGCCCGGGCGAGCATCTCCTCGGGCCCGCTGAGCTTCGTCAAGTTCAGCATCCCCGACGAGAACTGGCACGACCGCCGCGCCTACGGCGAGCAGCTCGCCGCGGCGGGCTTCGCCAAGCCGGAGGTCCACTCGATCCAGGAGCGCACCTGGGAGGGCTGGCGGGTGTTCCAGTCCACGCGGCCCAGCGACCCGGCCTTCCGCGCCGCCGCCGACCCCAGCTCCGTCAAGGGCATGGCCAACCACTGGCGCGACGAGGAGCTGATCAAGAAGGAGATCGCGCTGCTCGACTACGTCATCGCGGTCGCGCACAAGCCGTGACCACCGCAAGGAAGGGCACCTTCCTATCGCTTTGTGCATAGGAAGGTGCCCTTCCTAACCGACGCCGAGGCCCCGACACCCACCGTGGGCGTCGGGGCCTCGGCGTCGCTGCCGTCAGGCGGCCGTGGTCGGGGCCAGCGCCGCCGAGATGGCCCGCAGGATGGCGGCCTGCTGCTGGGCCAGGAAGAAGTGCCCGCCGGGGAAGACCTGGAGGTCGAACGGCCCGGTGGTGTGGGTGCCCCACGCCCGCGCCTCGTCCACGGTGGTCTTCGGGTCGCTGTCGCCGGTGAACGCGGTGACCGGGCAGCTCAGCGCCGGGCCGGGCACGTACGCGTAGGTCTCCGCGGCACGGTAGTCGTTGCGGATCGCCGGCAGCGCGGCGCGCAGCATCTCCGGGTCGCCCAGCACCGCCGAGTTGGTGCCGCTGAGCTTGCGTACGTCGGCCAGCAGGCCCTCGTCGTCGAGCAGGTGCACCGTCTCGTGGCGGGGCATCGACGGCGCCCGCCGGCCGGAGGCGAACAGGTGCGCGCACGTGCCGTTCTCCGCCTCGATCAGCCGGGCGACCTCGAAACCGAGGCTGGCGCCCATGCTGTGGCCGAACAACGCGAGCGGCTGGTCCAGCCAGGGGCGCAGCACCGCGAAGACCTGCCGGGCCAACTCGGGAATGTTGTCCACACACGGCTCGTGCCGGCGGTCCTGCCGGCCCGGGTACTGGATCGACAGCACCTCGACGGCCGGGGAGAGGGCCCGGGAGACCGGGAAGTAGAAGCTCGCCGAGCCACCGGCGTGCGGCAGGCACACCAGGCGCGGTGTCCCGGCCGGCGCCGGGTGGAAACGCCTCACCCACAGCCCGTTGTCGATTTCTGGTGCGGTCATGCTCGGCAGGTCCTTCCCACGGAGGTGCCCGGGGCCGCCCCGGGTGCCGCCGGCACCCGAGGCGACACACCGGTGCCATCAAACCGGGACGCTATCGCCGGCACGGTGGGCCCGGCCACCCCTAGCGGCCGGCCCGCCGGGTTAGGGGTTGTCGCAGCTCACCGCGACGCCATAGCTTTCCCCGGCAGAGGGGACCCGTGCGTCCGCGCGCATTCGTACCGTCGCCCACGTCATGTCTCCGCCGGCCATCGCGAGGGCAAGGTTGATGGATAACGAAGACAAGCTCCGGGAGTACCTGAAGAGGGTCACCACCGACCTGCGCCGGACCCGCCAGCGGCTCCGCGACGTCGAGGACGAGCTTTCGCAGCCCATCGCGATCGTCGGTATGGGCTGCCGGTTCCCCGGCGGCGTACGCACGCCCGGCCAGCTCTGGGACCTGGTCGCGGCGGGCGGCGACGCCATCGCCGACTTCCCCGACGACCGCGGCTGGGACGTCGACCGGCTGCACGACCCCGACGGGGACCGCCCCGGCACGTCCGCCGTCCGGCAGGGCGGCTTCCTGCCCGACGCGGCCGACTTCGACGCCGCCTTCTTCGGCATCTCCCCCCGCGAGGCCCTCGCCATGGACCCGCAGCAACGGCAGCTGCTGGAGGTCTCCTGGGAGGCGATCGAGTCCGCCGGCGTCGATCCGACCGGGCTGCGTGGCGACCGGGTCGGCATCTTCGCCGGCCTCACCCACGGCGGCTACGCGGCGGGCTCCGCCGACGTGCCCGACGGGGTCGTCGACTACCTCGGGCTGGGCAGCGCCGGCAGCATCGCCTCCGGACGGGTCGCGTACGCGCTCGGCTTCGAGGGCCCGGCGGTGAGCATCGACACGGCCTGCTCGTCGTCGCTGGTCGCGCTGCACCTCGCGGCACGCGCGCTGCGCGCCGGCGAGTGCGACCTGGCGCTGGCGGGCGGCGTGACCGTGATGCCCACCCCGGCGGTCTTCGTCGACTTCACCCGCCAGGGCAACCTCTCCCCGGCCGCCCGCTGCCGCGCCTTCGCCGACGCCGCCGACGGCACCGCCCTCGCCGAGGGCATCGGCATCCTGCTGGTGGAGCGGTTGTCGGACGCGCGGCGGCTCGGGCACCGGGTGCTGGCCGTGGTGCGGGGCAGCGCGGTCAACCAGGACGGTGCGTCGAACGGTCTGACGGCGCCGAACGGTCCGTCGCAGCAGCGGGTCATCCGGCAGGCGCTGGCATCGGCGCGGCTGTCGCCCGCCGACGTGGACGTGGTCGAGGCCCACGGCACGGGTACGACCCTCGGCGACCCGATCGAGGCGCAGGCGTTGCTGGCGACGTACGGGCAGGGGCGGCCGGTGGATCGGCCGTTGCTGCTGGGTTCGGTGAAGTCGAACCTGGGTCACACGCAGGCGGCGGCCGGTGTGGCCGGGGTGATCAAGATGGTCATGGCGATGCGGCACGGCCTCGTGCCGGCGACCCTGCACGTGGACGTGCCCTCGACGAAGGTGGACTGGGACACCGGGGCCGTCGAGGTGCTGACCGGAGCGCGCCCGTGGCCGGCCGCGGACCGGCCGCGCCGCGCCGGCGTCTCGTCGTTCGGCATCTCCGGCACGAACGCCCACGTCATCCTCGAGGCGGCCGAACCCGAGCCGGACCCGGCGGACCAGCCGGCCACCGGGACTGTCGCGACGGCCGTCGGAACGGTGGCACCGGCTGCCGCGACCGCCGCGCCGCCCGCCGGGTCCGTGGTGCCGTCCGCCGGAACTGCCGCGCCGTCCACCGGAACTGCCGCGCCGGCCGCCGGGGCTGCCGGGACCGTCGCGCCGCCCGCCGGGCCGTGGCTGGTGTCGGCGCGATCGGCGCAGGCGCTCCCCGCCCAGGCGGCCCGGCTGGCCGGCTTTCTCCGCGACCAGCCGACCCTCGACCCGGCGGAGGTCGCCTGGTCCCTGGCCGCCTCCCGCGCCGGCCTCGACCACCGGGCCGTGGTGTTCGGCGCCGACCGCGGCGAGCTGTTGGCGGGTCTGGAGGCGCTGGCCGACGGCGCCGCGACGCCGGGTGTGCTGACGGGTCAGGTGGTCAGCGGTCGTCGGGCGTTCCTGTTCACGGGTCAGGGTGCGCAGCGGGTGGGGATGGGTCGGGAGTTGTCTGCCCGTTTCCCGGTGTTCGCGGAGTCCTTCGATCGGGTGTGTGCCCTCCTCGATGTGGAGTTGGACCGTCCGCTGCGGGAGGTCGTGTTCGACGACACGTCGGGCCTTCTGGATCAGACCGTCTTTACGCAGGCGGGTTTGTTCGCGGTAGAAATCGCCCTTCACGACTTGTTGTTGTCGTGGGGTGTGCGGCCGGATTTTGTGGCGGGTCATTCGATTGGTGAGGTGTCGGCCGCGTTCGTGGCTGGGGTGTTGTCGTTGGAGGACGCGTGCCGGTTGGTGGCGGCGCGTGGCCGGTTGATGCAGGCTCTTCCGGCTGGTGGGGGCATGTTGGCGGTGGGTGCCGCCGAGGATGAGGTCCGGGCGTTGCTCGACGGCACTGAGGTGGATGTCGCGGCGGTGAATGGTCCCCGGTCGGTGGTGCTCTCCGGCGCGGTGGGCGATCTTGATGTGGTGCAGCCTCGGTGTGTGGAGCGGGGTTGGCGGGTGCGTCGCCTCGCGGTGAGTCATGCGTTCCACTCCCGGTTGATGGAGCCGATGCTGGCCGACTTCCGGGCCGTTCTCGATGGCTTGGAGTGGCGGTCGCCGAGTCTGCCGGTGGTGTCGAACCTGACCGGTCGGGTCGCGGAGGCGGCCGAGATCACCGAGCCGGGATACTGGGTGCGGCACGTCCGTGAGGCGGTGCGGTTCGGCGACGCGGTGACGTTCCTACGGTCGCAGGGTGTGGAGACGTTCCTGGAAGTCGGCCCGGACGCGACGTTGACCGCGATGGCGGCGGAGAGCCTGCCGGCGGGGGCGTACACGGTGCCGACATTGCGCCGCGATCAGCCCGAGAGCGACACGTTGTTGGCGGCGTTGGGGCGGCTGCACGTGACGGGCACGCCGGTGGACTGGCCGTCCTGGTTCACGGCGAACGGGGTCCGGCCGGGGCTGGTGGACCTGCCGACGTACGCGTTCCAACACCAGCGCTACTGGCTCAACACCGGCACCAACGCCCTGCCCGACGCCGCCGGGCTCGGGGTCCGAGCCGGCGAGCATCCCCTGCTGACCTCCCAGGTGCGGCCCGCCGGCGAGGACGTCCACGTCTTCGGCGGCCGGCTGACCGCCCAGACCCGGCCCTGGCTCGCCGACCACGTGGTGTGGGGATCGGTTGTGCTGCCCGGCACCGCGTTCGTCGAGATGGCCCTGCACGCCGGGCGGCAGGTCGGCTGCGAACACCTCGCCGAACTGACCCTCGCCGCCCCGCTGGTGCTGCCCGAGCACGGCACCCGGGCCGTCCAGTTGACCCTCGCCGCCCCCGACGAGCAGGGCCGCCGCCGCATCGGCATCCACTCCCGTCCCGCCGACCGGGCCGACGCCGACTGGGTACGCCACGCCGACGGTCAGCTCGCCCCGGTCGCCGCCGACGCGCCCGACCCGCTGACCGCGTGGCCGCCTCCCGGCGGCACACCCGTCGAGATCGACCCGATCTACACCGAGCTGGGCCGCCTCGGCGTCGACCACGGGCCGTCCTTCCGCGGCCTCCGGGCCGCCTGGCGAAGCGGCGAGGACGTCTTCGCCGAGGTGTCGCTGCCCGCCGACGTCGACGCCGACGGGTACGCGGTGCACCCCGCGCTGCTCGACGCGGCCCTGCACGTCGTCGGCCTGACCGACCCCGAGCCCGACCAGGCCGCCGCCCGACTGCCGTTCGCCTGGTCCGACGTGTCGCTGGCGGCGTCGGGCGCGACGGCCCTGCGGGTACGGGTCCGCCGCACCGGCACCGCCGTCGCCCTCACTCTGGCCGACGACACCGGGGCACCCGTCGCGCGGGTGGGCGCACTGGTGTCCCGGCCGGTGAACCCCGAACAGGTCACCGCCGACAGCACCCCCGACGTGCCCCTCTACGACCTGCGCTGGCCCGCCGTGCCGATGCCCGCCCGGGCGGCGTCCGGCGTGGTGTCCGTCGGGGACGACCCGACGGGCCTCGCCGAACTGTCCGTGCCCGGCCTCGCCGCGCTGGCCGACGAGATCGCCGCCGGCCGGTCCGACCCGCGCCTGGTCCTGCTGCCCCTCGCCCCGGCTGCCGGCGACGTGCCCACCGGCACCCGCACCCGGGTCACCGACCTGCTGGGCGACGTCCAGCGGTGGCTGGCCGACGAGCGGTTCGCCGACCGGCGGCTGGTGGTGCTGACCCACGGCGCGGTGCCCGCCGACGACGCCGGCACCGTCACCGACCTGCCCGGCGCCGCCGCCTGGGGACTGCTGCGCACCGCGCAACTGGAACACCCCGGCCGGTTCGTGCTGGTCGACCTCGACCGGGACACCGACGCCGAACTGCTCGGCCGGGCCCTCGCCACCGACGAACCACAGCTCGCCATCCGGGGCGGGCAGGCGCTCGTACCCCGGCTCGGGCCGGCCGAACCGGGCCCGACGGGCGCGGTCGACCTGGTGCCCGACGGCACCGTGCTGGTCACCGGCGCCGCCGGCACCCTCGGCGGCCTCCTCGCCCGGCACCTCGTGGTCGCGCACAAGGTGCGGCACCTGCTGCTCGCCGGTCGGCGCGGCGCCGAGGCGCCCGGGGCGGCCGACCTGCTCGCCGAGCTGACGGCGCTCGGCGCCCAGGCCCGCTTCGTGGCCTGCGACGTCGCCGACCGCGACCAGGTCGCCGCGCTGCTGGCCGCCATTCCGGCCGAGCACCCCCTGACCGGGGTGGTGCACGCCGCCGGGGCCCTCGACGACGCGGTGCTGACCGCGCTGACCCCGCAGCGGACCGCCGCCGTGCTGGCACCCAAGGTCGACGGCGCGTGGCACCTGCACGAGCTGACCCGCCACCTCGACCTGTCGATGTTCGTGCTGTTCTCCTCGATCGCCGGCCCGCTCGGCGCCCCCGGCCAGGGCAACTACGCCGCCGCCAACGCGTTCCTCGACGGCCTGGCCCACCACCGGCGGGCCGCCGGCCTGGCAGCGACGTCGCTTGCCTGGGGGCTGTGGGACGAGGACAGCGGGATGACCCGCGAGCTGGGGGCCGCCCGACGGCAGCGGATGGCCCGCCAGGGCATCGCCGGGCTCGGCACCGCGCAGGCGCTCGACCTGTTCGACGCCGCCCGACGCAGTCTCCGGCCACTGCTGGTCCCCGTCCGCCTCGACCGGGCCGCCCTGCGCGACCTGCCGACCCTCGACCACCTCCCGCCGCCGCTGCGCGGCCTGGCCGGCGTACGCACCCGCCGGGCGGCCGGCGCTCCCCGCCCGGCGGCGTTCCTCGACCGGATCGCCGCCGCGTCCGACGAGGACCGCCGGCGGCTGGTCGCCGACCTGGTCGACGGCCACGTCGGCGAGGTGCTGGGCCACCCGTCGGGCACCCGGGTGACGCCCGGGCAGAGCTTCACCGAGCTGGGCTTCGACTCCCTGACCGCGGTGGAGCTGCGCAACCGGCTGACCGGCGTCACGGGCCTCGCACTGCCCGCGACCCTCGTCTTCGACCACCCGACCCCGGAGGCGCTGACCGCCCACCTGCTGGTCGGGCTCGGCCCCGGCCGCGCGGCGCCCACCCTGCTCGACGAACTCGACCGGCTGGAGTCCGCGTTCGCGGCGACGCCGCCGGACGCGCTGCGAACGCTGGCCGCCGACGAGGAGACCCGGTCCGTCGTGGCCGCCCGACTCAGGGGCCTGGTCAGCCGGTGGGAGGACGCCACCGGTGAACCGGTCGTCGCCCCCGCCGCGGTCATCGACGACGCCAGCGACGACGAGCTCTTCGACTTCATCGACAGCACGTTCGGTCGATCCTGACCCGTCGACCTCTCCCGCTTGCCGACCAACGCGACAGGTGAATCCCTGATGGCCAACGAAGCAAAGCTCCGCGAGTACCTCAAGCGGGTCACCGCCGATCTGCACGAGACCAGCGAGCGCCTGAAGGCCGTCGACGGGAAGAACCACGAGCCGATCGCGATCGTCGGCATGAGCTGCCGCTACCCCGGCGGCGTCCGCTCACCGGAGCAACTGTGGGAACTCCTGGCCGCCGGCGGCGACGGGATCAGCGGCTTCCCCGTCGACCGGGGCTGGGACACCGACGAGGCGTACGACCCGACGGGGGAGCGCCGCGGCACCACGTACGCCCGGGAGGGCGGGTTCCTGCACGACGCCGGGAACTTCGACCCGGAGCTGTTCAAGATCTCGCCGTACGAGGCCCTCGCCATGGACCCGCAGCAGCGGCTGATGCTGGAGGCGTCCTGGGAGGCCATCGAGGACGCCCGGATCGACCCGCTGTCGCTGCGCGGCGCCCGGGTCGGCGTCTTCGCCGGCATGATGTACCACAACTACGCCGCCGGGCTGGGCGAGGTGCCCGAGACCCTCGACGGCTTCATCGGCGGCGGCACGGCGAGCAGCGTGCTCTCCGGTCGGGTGGCGTACACCTTCGGCTTCGAGGGCCCGGCGCTGACCGTCGACACGGCCTGCTCGTCGTCGCTGGTGGCGCTGCATCTCGCGGTGCAGTCGCTGCGCTCCGGCGAGTGCACGCTGGCGCTGGCCGGCGGCGTCACCGTGATGACCACCCTGGAGACGTTCATCGACTTCAGCCGCCAGCGAGGGCTCGCCCCCGACGGGCGGTGCAAGTCCTTCGCCGACTCGGCCGACGGCACCGGCTGGTCCGAGGGCGTCGGCGTGCTGCTCGTGGAGCGGTTGTCGGACGCGCGGCGGCTCGGGCACCGGGTGCTGGCCGTGGTGCGGGGCAGCGCGGTCAACCAGGACGGTGCGTCGAACGGTCTGACGGCGCCGAACGGTCCGTCGCAGCAGCGGGTCATCCGGCAGGCGCTCGCCGCCGCCCGGCTCACCCCCGCCGACGTGGACGCCGTCGACGCCCACGGCACCGGTACGACCCTCGGCGACCCGATCGAGGCGCAGGCGCTGCTGGCCACGTACGGGCAGGGGCGGCCGGTGGATCGGCCGTTGCTGCTGGGTTCGGTGAAGTCGAACCTGGGTCACACGCAGGCGGCGGCCGGTGTGGCCGGGGTGATCAAGATGGTCATGGCGATGCGGCACGGCCTCGTGCCGGCGACCCTGCACGTGGACGTGCCCTCGACGAAGGTCGACTGGGACGCCGGGGCCGTCACCCTCGTCACCGGGTCGCACGTGTGGCCGGAGACCGGTCGGCCCCGTCGGGCGGCCGTGTCGTCGTTCGGCATCTCCGGCACCAACGCCCACGTCGTCCTCGAACAGGCCCAGCCGGAGCCCGCCCCCGAGCCGCAGCCCGCAGCCGGCCAGCCGGACCCGGCCGTCCTGACCGGGCAACCCACCGCCCCGGCGGACCCGGTGGCCGTGCCCTGGCTGGTGTCGGGGCGGTCGCCGGAGGCCCTCGCCGGGCAGGCCGCCCGCCTCGCGGACTTCCTGCGGCAGCGGCCCGACCTGCCCGTCGCGGACGTCGCCTGGTCCCTGGCCACCTCCCGCGCCGCCCTGGAACACCGCGCCGTGGTCTCCGGCGCCGACCGCGCCGACCTGCTGGCCGGCCTGGACGCCCTGACCGGGGGCGAGGCGGCGGGTGCCGTCGCCGGTGAGGTGGTTACGGGTCGTCGGGCGTTCCTGTTCACGGGTCAGGGTGCGCAGCGGGTGGGGATGGGCCGGGAGTTGTACGCCCGTTTCCCGGTGTTCGCGGAGTCCTTCGACCGGGTGTGTGCCCTGCTCGATGTCGAGTTGGATCGTCCGTTGCGGGAGGTCGTCTTCGCGGATGCCTCCGGTCTGTTGGATCAGACGGCATTTACGCAGGCGGGTTTGTTCGCGGTCGAGGTGGCGCTCTACGACCTGCTGTCGTCGTGGGGTGTGCGGCCGGATTTTGTGGCGGGGCATTCGATCGGTGAGGTGTCGGCCGCTCATGTGGCCGGGGTGCTGTCGTTGGAGGATGCCTGCCGGTTGGTGGCGGCGCGTGGCCGGTTGATGCAGGCGCTGCCCGCTGGTGGGGGCATGTTGGCGGTGGGCGCGGCCGAGGACGAGGTTCGCGGGCTGCTTGCCGGTGTCGGGGTGGATGTCGCGGCGGTGAATGGTCCCCGGTCGGTGGTGTTGTCCGGTGCGGTGGACCAGCTCGACATCGTTCAGCCGGTGTGTGTGGAGCGGGGTTGGCGGGTCCGCCGGCTCGCGGTGAGTCACGCGTTCCATTCGCGGTTGATGGAGCCGATGCTGGCCGACTTCCGGGCCGTTCTTGATGGCCTGGAGTGGCGGTCGCCGAGTCTGCCGGTGGTGTCGAACCTGACCGGGCGGGTCGCGGAGGCGGCCGAGATCACGGATCCGGGATACTGGGTGCGGCATGTGCGGGAGGCGGTGCGGTTCGCCGACGCGGTGGTGTTCCTGCGGTCGCAGGGTGTGGAGACGTTCCTGGAGGTCGGCCCGGACGCGACGCTGACGGCGATGGCGGCCGAGTCGCTGCCGGCCGACGCGCACACGGTGCCGACTCTGCGCCGCGACCAGCCCGAGCCCGATGCGGTGTTGGCGGCGTTGGGGCGGCTGCACGTGACGGGCACGCCGGTGGACTGGCCGTCCTGGTTCACGGCGAACGGGGTCCGGCCGGGGCTGGTGGACCTGCCGACGTACGCGTTCCAACACCAGCGTTACTGGCTCGACGCCCGCACCCGGCCCTACGGGCCCGCCGCCACCCGACGGGACCACACCGCCGACGACGCCTTCTGGCAGGTCATCGAGAGCGAGGACGCAGCCGCGCTCGCCGAGACCCTCGCCGTCGACGTCACCGCACCGCTCGGCACGGTGCTGCCCGCCCTGTCCCGCTGGCGTCGCCGCCGGGACGAACAGGCCAGCCTCGACGGATGGCGCTACCGGATCGCCTGGCAGCCCCTGCCCGACGACGAACCCACCCGACCCGAGGCCCGCGAACTGCTCCTCGTCGTCCCGGCCGGGGCCGGGGAGGACGTCGACGCCTGGGTGGACGCCCTCACCAGGCCCGGCGTACGCGCCCTGACCGTCGAGGCCGACACCGACCGGGCCCGCCTCGCCGGCGTGCTGGGCGAGGCACTCGCCGACAGCGGGGCCACCGCGGTCATGTCCCTGCTCGGCCTCCGCGCCGGCCGGCACCCCGGGTCGGACTCGGTGCCGGCGGCGCTGGCGGACACCGTCGCGCTCGCCCAGGCCCTCGGCGACACCGGCACCGCCGCCCGACTCTGGATCGCCACCCGCGCCGCCGTCGCCGTCGGCGCCCGCGACCCCCGCGTCGACCCCGACCAGGCGATGCTCTGGGCGCTCGGCGGCGTGCTGAAGGCCGAACACCCGCACCGCCACGGCGGCCTGCTCGACCTGCCCGCCCGACCCGACGCGCGCGGCGTACGCCTGCTGCGCCAGGTGATCGGCGGCCCGGAGGACCAACTCGCGCTGCGTGCCACCGGCGCCCACGCCCGCCGGCTGGTGCGGGCCCGGGCCGGTGCCACCGGCGCGCTCGACCCCCGCGGCACCGCCCTGGTCACCGGCGGCACCGGCGCCCTCGGCGCGCACGTCGCCCGCGCCCTGGCCGCCGCCGGTGCCGAACACCTGCTGCTGGTCAGCCGCCGCGGTGCCGACGCCCCCGGCGCGGCGGCGCTCACCGAGGAACTCGCCGCCACCGGCACCCGGGTCACCGTGGCCGCCTGCGACGTGGCCGACCGCGCCGCCCTCGCCGAGCTGCTCGCCGCCGTGCCCGCCGACGCCCCGCTGACCACCGTCGTGCACACCGCCGCCGCGCTCGACGACAGCCTCCTCGACACGCTGACCGTGGCGCAGATGGCCACCGCGCTGCGGGCCAAGGCCGACGCGGCCCGCCACCTCGACGAGCTGACCCGTGGCCACCAACTGTCGGCCTTCGTGCTCTTCTCGTCCCTCGCCGGGGTGATGGGCGGCGCCGGCCAGGCGAACTACGCCCCCGGCAACGCCTTCCTCGACGCGCTCGCCCACCGTCGCCGCGCCGACGGACTCCCCGCCACCTCGATCGCCTGGGGCCTCTGGGCCGACGGCGGGGTCAGCGCCGGCGACTTCGAACACCGGCTCGCGCGTGGCGGCTTCGGCGCGATGGACCCGGCGATCGCCGTCCGCGCCCTCGCCCAGGCGGTGGCGGACGACGAGACGCACCTCGTCGTCGCCGACGTCGACTGGGACCGGGTGGCCGGCGCCGGCCGGGAACCGGACCCGCTGATCCGGGGGCTGCTCACCGCCGCCCTCACCGACGCACCCGGCGACGCGCCGGCCGAGTCGGCCCTGCGGCGCCGGCTCACCGGGCTCCCCGAGGCCGAACAGCTGCACGTCCTGCGTGACCTCGTCCGGGCGCAGGTCGCCGCGGTGCTCGGGCACGGCAGCGCCGACCGGGTGCCGCCGGAGCGCGCCTTCCGCGACCTCGGCTTCACCTCGCTCGCCGCCGTCGAGCTGCGCAACCGCCTCGACGCCGCGACCGGGCTCGCCCTGCCCGCGACGCTGGCCTTCGACCACCCCAACCCGACGGCCCTGGCCGCCCACCTGCGGGCCGAACTGCTGGGCACCGACGCCCCGCCCGCCGCGCCCACCGCGACCGTACGGCCGGCCGACGACGACCCCGTCGTCATCGTCGGCATGGGCTGCCGCTTCCCCGCCGGTGCCCAGTCCCCGGACCGCTTCTGGGACCTGCTCGCCTCCGGCACCGACGCCATGTCCGCCTTCCCGACCGACCGGCACTGGGACCTGGACGCCCTCCTGCACCCCGACGCCACCCGGCCCGGCTCGTCGTACGTGTCGGCGGGCGCCTTCCTCGACGACGCCGGCGGCTTCGACGCCGAGTTCTTCGGCATCTCGCCCCGCGAGGCCGTGGCGATGGACCCGCAGCAGCGGCTGCTGCTGGAGGTCTCCTGGGAGGCCGTCGAGTCCGCCGGCATCGACCCGTCCGGCCTGCACGGCGCCCGGGTCGGCGTCTTCGCCGGCACCAACGGCCAGGACTTCGACCACGTCGTACGCGGCGCGGGGGAGAGCCTCGCCGGATACGGCGCCACCGGCGCGTCCGCCAGCGTGCTGTCTGGACGGGTGGCGTACGCGTTCGGGTTCGAAGGCCCGGCGGTGACCGTGGACACGGCCTGCTCGTCGTCGCTGGTGGCGCTGCACCTGGCGGCCCAGTCGCTGCGCTCCGGCGAGTGTGACCTGGCGCTGGCCGGCGGCGTGACCGTCATGGCCACCCCGGGTGCCTTCGTCGAGTTCTCCCGGCAGCGCGGCCTCGCCGCCGACGGGCGCTGCCGCGCGTTCGCCGACTCCGCCGACGGCACCGGCTGGGGCGAGGGCGTCGGCGTGCTGCTCGTGCAGCGGCTCTCCGACGCCCGGCGGGACGGCCGCCCGGTGCTGGCCGTGCTGCGGGGCAGCGCGGTCAACTCCGACGGCGCCTCGAACGGCCTCACCGCGCCGAACGGCCCCGCCCAGCAGCGGGTGATCCGCCGGGCCCTCGCCGACGCCCGGCTCACCCCCGCCGAGGTCGACGTGGTCGAGGCGCACGGCACGGGTACCACGCTGGGTGACCCGATCGAGGCGCAGGCGTTGCTGGCCACGTACGGCCGGGACCGGGGCGAGGGCGGGCCGCTGCTGCTCGGCTCGGTGAAGTCGAACATCGGGCACACCCAGGCCGCCGCCGGTGTCGCCGGTGTGATCAAGATGGTGCTGGCGATGCGGCACGGCCTCGTGCCGGCGACCCTGCACGTGGACGCCCCGTCGACCCGGGTCGACTGGACGAGCGGCGCCGTCGCGCTGGCCGCCGAGCCGACGCCGTGGCCGCCCACCGGCCGGCCCCGCCGCGCCGGGGTGTCGGCGTTCGGCATCTCCGGCACCAACGCCCACGTCATCATCGAGCAGCCCGCGGCCGACCCCGACCCCGTATCCGTGACCCGGCCGGCGGCAGGAGACGCGCTGCCGTGGGTGCTGTCCGCGCGTACCCCGGCGGCGCTGCCCGCCCAGGCGGCCCGGCTCGCCGGGCACGTCCGCCGCCTGGCCGACCCGTCGCCGGCCGATGTCGGCTGGACGCTCGCGACCGCCCGCGCCGGGCTGGAGCACCGCGCGGTGGTCGTCGGCGCCGACACCGACACGCTGCTCGCCGGCCTGGACGCCCTCGCCGACGGCCACCCCCACCCCGCCCTGGTCACGGGGCGCCCCGGCGCCGCCCGGGTGGCGCTGCTCTTCACCGGACAGGGCGCGCAGCGGCCCGGGATGGGCCGCGAGCTGTACGACCGGTTCCCGGTCTACGCCGACGCCTTCGACCGGGTGTGCGCGCTGCTGGACGACGACCTGCCCCGCCCGCTGCGCGAGGTGGTCTTCGCCGCGCCGGGCAGCCCCGAGGCGGACCTGCTGGACCGGACGGTCTTCACCCAGGCCGCGCTGTTCGCCGTCGAGGTGGCGCTGCACGAGCTGCTCGCCTCCCGGGGCGTCCGCGCCGACCTCGTGGCGGGGCACTCGATCGGCGAGGTGACCGCCGCGTACGTCGCGGGGGCGCTGACCCTGCCCGACGCGTGCGCCCTGGTGTCCGCGCGGGGCCGGCTCATGCAGGCGCTCCCCGACGGCGGCGGGATGCTCGCCCTCGGCGCGGGCGAGGACGAGACGCGGGCGCTCATCGCCGGCACCGGGGTCGACGTCGCCGCCGTCAACGGGCCGCGCGCGGTGGTGGTCGCCGGCGCCCTCGACGAGCTGGACGCGGTGGAGCGGGCCGCCACCGAGCGGGGCTGGCGGGTCCGCCGGCTGGCCGTGAGCCACGCGTTCCACTCGCGCCTGATGGAGCCGATGCTCGACGGGTTCCGGGCGGTGCTGACCGGCCTGGACTGGCGGCAGCCCACCCTGCCGGTCGTGTCGAACCTGACCGGCCGGGTCGCCGAGGCCGCCGAGATCACCGACCCGGAACACTGGGTGCGGCACGTCCGCGAGCCGGTGCGCTTCGCCGACTCCGTCGCACACCTGCACACCCACGGCGTCGGCGTCTTCCTGGAGGTCGGCCCGGACGCGACGCTCACCGCGATGGCCGCCGACACCCCCGGCGACCCGGACGCCCGGCTCGTGCCCACGCTGCGCCGGGACCAGCCGGAGGTCGCCGCCCTGCTCACCGCCCTGGCCCAGCTGTACGTCGCCGGGACCACCGTCGACTGGGCGACCCTGCTCACCGAGGCCGGGGCCCGACGCCGCCCGGTCGAGCTGCCCGGCTACGCCTTCCAGCACCACCGGTACTGGCCGGAGCCGCCGGCCGGCGACGCGTCGGCCGGTAGCCCCGACGACCGGCTCGACAGCCGCTTCTGGGCCGCCGTCGAGCGGGCGGACCTCGGCGAGCTGGGCGAGGAGCTGCGGCTCGACCCGGACCAGCCGCTGAGCGCGCTGCTGCCCCGGCTGGCCGAGTGGCGCCGCACCGGGCGCCGGCAGTCCACCGTGGACGGCTGGCGGTACCGGATCGCCTGGCGCCCCCGCCCGGTCGTCCCCGCCGACCGGCTCACCGGCACCTGGCTGGCCGTCCTGCTGCCCGGCCAGCAGGACCACCCGCTGGTCACCGGCCTCGCCGCGCGTGGTGCCCGGATCATCCCGCTGGTCCTCGACGCCCCGACCCCCGACCGGGCCGACCTGGGCGCCCGGCTGGCCGCGTGCCGCCCGGACGGCGAGCCGGTCACCGGCGTACTGTCGCTGGTCTCCCTCGCCGGCGCGTCGGCGGGCGACGCGTTGACCGTCGTGCAGGCGTGCGGTGACGCCGACGTGCCCGCGCCGCTCTGGTGGCTCACCCGGGGCGCGGTGTCGGTGGGCCGTTCCGACCCGCCGCCGGCCCCCGACGCCGCCGCCGTGTGGGGGCTCGGCCGGGTGGTGGCGCTGGAGCGACCCACCCGGTGGGGCGGCCTGATCGACCTGCCCGCCGACGTGGACGACCGCGCCGTGGGGCGGGTCTGCGCGCTGCTCGCCGCCGCCCCGGCCGAGGACCAGGCGGCCGTCCGCACCTCCGGCGTCTTCGTGCGCCGGCTCGTCCGCGCCGGCGGCGCGCGGGCCGTCCGGGCGTTCCAGCTCGCCGGCACCGTGCTGGTCACCGGCGGTACGGGCGCCCTCGGCGGCCACGTGGCTGAATGGGCGGTCCGCTCCGGCGCGGAGCACGTGGTGCTCACCAGCCGGCGCGGCGAGCAGGCACCGGGCGCCGACGACCTGACCCGGCGGCTGCGCGCCGCCGGCGCCCGGGTGACCGTGGCCGCCTGCGACGTGGCCGACCGGGACGCCCTGGCCGGGCTGCTCGCCGGGCTGGCCGAGCGGGGCGATCCGGTCCGCGCCGTCCTGCACGCCGCGGGAGCACCCCAGTTCACCCCGCTGCCCGACGTCACAGCCGACGAGTGGGCGGCGGTGCTGCGCGCCAAGGTCGACGGCGCCGCGCACCTCGACGACCTGCTCGACGGCGAGCCGCTCGACGCGTTCGTGGTCTTCTCGTCCATCGCCGCCGCGTGGGGCAGCGCCGGCCAGGTGGCGTACGCCGCCGCCAACGCCGCCGTGGACGCGCTGGTGGCCCGCCGGCGCTCCCGTGGCCTGCCCGGCACGGCCGTGGCGTGGGGGCCCTGGGCCGGCGCCGGCATGGCGGCCGGCGACGCGCGGGACCAGCTCGCCCGGCGCGGCCTGCCGGCGATGGCCCCCGAGCTGGCCGTGACCGCGCTGGGGCAGGCGCTCGACCACGACGACACCTCGGTGGTGGTCGCCGACGTGGACTGGGCCCGGTTCGCGGCCTCGTTCACCGCCCTGCGGCCCAGCCCGCTGCTCGCCGAGATCGCCGAGGCGCAACCCGCCCCGGCCGCGTCCACGCCGACGACCGGCGGCGAACGCCCGGCCCTCGGCGGGCGGCTGGCCGCCCTCGGGCCGGCCGAGCGCGACGCCGCGCTGCTCGACCTGGTGCGCACCCAGGCGGCCCTGGTCCTCGGCCACCCGTCGGCGGAGTCCGTGCCGGCCGACCGGGCGTTCCAACGGCAGGGCTTCGACTCGCTCACCGCCGTGGAGCTGCGCAACCGGCTGACCGCCGAGACCGGCCTCGCGCTGCCCAGCACCCTCGTCTTCGACCACCCCACCCCGCAGGCCGTGGCGGATCTCCTGCACGCGGAGCTGCTCGGCGAGCCGCAGGAGGAGACCCCTGTCGAGTCGGTCGCCCCCGTCGACGACGACCCCGTCGTGATCGTCGGCATGGCGTGTCGCCTGCCGGGCGGCGTCGACAGCACCGACGCGTACTGGGACCTGCTCGCCGCCGGCCGGGACGGGATCTCGGAGTTCCCCCTCGACCGGGGCTGGGACGGTTTCCTCGACGGCGCCGCCGACACGTCGTTCGCCCGCCGGGGCGGCTTCGTGCACGGCGCCGCCGGCTTCGACGCCGACTTCTTCGGCATCTCGCCCCGCGAGGCCCTCGCCATGGACCCGCAGCAGCGGCTGCTGCTGGAAGCGTCGTGGGAGGCCGTCGAGTCCGCCGGCATCGACCCGTCCGGCCTGGCCGGCCGCCGGGTCGGTGTCTTCGCCGGGGCCAGCTTCCAGGGGTACGCGTCCGCGTCCATGGGCCGGGACCGGGAGGTGGGCGGACACCTGCTCACCGGCAACGCGACAAGCGTGCTCTCCGGGCGGGTGGCGTACGCGTTCGGGTTCGAGGGCCCGGCGGTGACCGTGGACACGGCCTGCTCGTCGTCGCTGGTGGCGCTGCACCTCGCGGCCCAGTCGCTGCGCTCCGGCGAGTGCGACCTGGCACTGGCCGGCGGCGTCACCGTCATGGCGTCCCCCGCCACGTTCGTCGAGTTCGCCCGGCAGGGCGGTCTCTCCGCCGACGGCCGGTGCCGGTCCTTCGCCGACACCGCCGACGGCACCGGCTGGGGCGAGGGCGTCGGCGTCCTGCTCGTGCAGCGGCTCTCCGACGCCCGGCGGGACGGCCGCCCGGTGCTGGCCGTGCTGCGGGGCAGCGCGGTGAACCAGGACGGGGCCTCGAACGGCCTGACGGCACCGAACGGCCCCGCCCAGCAGCGGGTCATCCGGCAGGCCCTGGCCGGCGCCCGGCTGTCACCCGCCGACGTGGACGCCGTCGAGGCGCACGGCACGGGCACCACCCTGGGCGACCCGATCGAGGCGCAGGCGCTGCTCGCCACGTACGGCCGGGACCGGGGCGAGGGCCCGCCGCTGCTGCTCGGCTCGGTCAAGTCGAACATCGGCCACACCCAGGCCGCCGCCGGTGTCGCCGGTGTGATCAAGATGGTGCTCGCCATGCGGCACGGCCTCGTGCCGGCGACCCTGCACGTGGACGTGCCCTCGACGAAGGTCGACTGGGACGCCGGGGCCGTCACCCTCGTCACCGGGTCGCACGTGTGGCCGGAGACCGGTCGGCCCCGTCGGGCGGCCGTGTCGTCGTTCGGCATCTCCGGCACCAACGCCCACGTCATCGTCGAGCAGGGCGATCCGGAACCCGGCCCGCAGACCAGCCCCGCCCCGCGAGTGCAGCCGCAGGCGGCGACGCCCACCGGGCCGTGGCTGGTGTCCGGGCGGTCGCCGGAGGCCCTCGCGGGCCAGGCCGCCCGCCTCGCGGACCACCTGCGCCGGCATCCCGACCTGTCGCCGACGGACGTCGCCTGGTCCCTCGCCACCGCGCGGACGGCGCACGACCACCGGGCCGTCCTGTCCGGCTCGGACCGTGGCGACCTGCTGGCGGGGCTGGACGCGCTGGCCGACGGCGCCGCGACGTCGGGTGTGTTGACGGGTCAGGTGGTCACGGGTCGTCGGGCGTTCCTGTTCACGGGTCAGGGTGCGCAGCGGGTGGGGATGGGTCGGGAGTTGTGTGCCCGTTTCCCGGTGTTCGCGGAGTCTTTCGACCGGGTGTGTGCGCTGTTGGATGTGGAGTTGGATCGTCCGCTGCGGGAGGTCGTGTTCGACGATTCCTCTGGCCTGTTGGATCAGACCGTCTACACGCAGGCGGGTTTGTTCGCGGTCGAGGTGGCGCTTTACGACCTGCTGTCGTCGTGGGGTGTGCGTGCTGATTTTGTGGCGGGGCATTCGATCGGTGAGGTGTCGGCCGCGTTCGTGGCCGGGGTGTTGTCGTTGGAGGATGCGTGCCGGTTGGTGGCGGCGCGTGGCCGGTTGATGCAGGCCCTTCCCGCTGGTGGGGGCATGTTGGCGGTGGGTGCGGCCGAGGACGAGGTCCGTGCGCTGCTTGCCGGGACTGAGGTGGATGTCGCGGCGGTGAATGGTCCCCGGTCGGTGGTGTTGTCCGGTGCGGTGGACCAGCTCGACATCGTTCAGCCGGTGTGTGTGGAGCGGGGTTGGCGGGTCCGCCGGCTCGCGGTGAGTCACGCGTTCCATTCGCGGTTGATGGAGCCGATGCTGGCCGACTTCCGGGCTGTGTTGGAGAGCCTGGAGTGGCGGTCGCCGAGTCTGCCGGTGGTGTCGAACCTGACCGGGCGGGTCGCGGAGGCGGCCGAGATCACCGATCCGGGGTACTGGGTGCGGCATGTGCGGGAGGCGGTGCGGTTCGGCGACGCAATGGTGTTCCTGCGGTCGCAGGGTGTGGAGACGTTCCTGGAGGTCGGTCCGGACGCGACGCTGACGGCGATGGCGGCCGAGAGCCTGCCGGCGGGCGCGCACACGGTGCCGACTCTGCGCCGCGACCAGCCCGAGCCCGATGCGGTGTTGGCGGCGTTGGGGCGGCTGCACGTGACGGGCACGCCGGTGGACTGGCCGTCCTGGTTCACGGCGAACGGGGTCCGGCCGGGGCTGGTGGACCTGCCGACGTACGCGTTCCAACACCAGCGCTACTGGCTCGACGAACCCGCGCCGACCGGGCCGGCGTCCTCGGCCGACGAATCCGACGGGCGGTTCTGGGCGGCGGTCGAGCAACAGGACCTCGCCCGGCTGGGCGAAGAGGTGCCGATCGACGCCGACCAGCCGCTGCGCGTCCTGCTGCCCGCGCTCGCGCAGTGGCGTCGAGCCAGCCGCGAGCAGTCCGCCCTGGACGGCTGGCGGTACAGGGTCGCCTGGCGTCCCGTACCCGAGACCGCTCCGGTGCTCTCCGGGACCTGGCTCGTGCTCCTGCCGTACACCGGCGTGGACGACGCGCTGCGCGACACCGTGACCGCCGGGCTCACCGCGGCCGGGGCGGAGGTCCGGCCGGTGGTCCTGGACGGCTCGGCCGCCGATCGCGAACTGGTGGCGAAGGCGCTGCGCGACGTCGACCCGGTCGACGGCGTGCTGTCGCTGGTGTCGCTGGCCGACGGGGGAGTGGTCGAGGCGTTGCCGACCGTGCAGGCGCTGACCGCGGCCGGCGTCGGCGGTCGGGTGTGGTGGCTCACCCGGGGTGCCGTGTCGGTCGGCTCCGCCGACAGTCCCGTCGACCCCACCGGTGCCCAGGTGTGGGGCTTCGGCCGGGTCGCGGCCCTGGAGGAGCCGGGGCGCTGGGGCGGGCTCGTCGACCTGCCCGCCACGGTGGACGACCGCGCCGCGCGGCTGCTCTGCGCGGCGCTCACCGGCAGCGAGGACCAGCTCGCCGTACGCGCCGCCGGGCTGTTCGCCCGACGCCTCGTGCGCGCCGCGTCCGGCGCGGCCGGCCGGACCTTCCGGCCCGCCGGAACGGTACTGATCACCGGTGGCACCGGCGCGCTCGGCGCCCGGGTCGCCGAGTGGGCGCTCGGCTGCGGCGCCGAGCACGTCGTGCTGACCAGTCGCCGCGGCGAGGACGCCCCCGGGGCGGCCGACCTGGCACGGCGACTGCGGGAGACCGGCGGCCGGGTCACCGTGGCCGCCTGCGACGTGGCCGACCGGCAGGCGGTCGCCGCGCTGCTGGCCGGCCTCGCCGAACGCGGCGACCACGTCCGCGCCGTCGTGCACGCGGCCGGGGCGGCGCAGCAGGCCCCGCTGGCCGAGATCGGTCCGGACGAACTCGCCGACGTGCTGCGGGCGAAGGTCGACGGCGCGGTGCACCTGGACGAACTGCTCGACGGCCAGCCCCTGGACGCCTTCGTGGTGTTCTCCTCCATCGCCGGCGTCTGGGGCAGCGCCGGCCAGGCCGGCTACGCGGCAGCCAACGCCTTCCTCGACGGGCTCGTCGCGCGCCGCCGCGCGGCCGGGCTGCCCGGCACGGCCGTGGCGTGGGGGCCGTGGGCCGAGGCCGGCATGGCCCACGGCGAGGCACAGGAACAGCTCACCCGCCGGGGACTGCCGGCGATGGCACCGGAGCGGGCCGTCGCCGCCCTGCAACGGGCCCTCGACCACGACGACGCGTCCGTGGTCGTCGCCGACGTGCGCTGGGAGCGGTTCGCCGCCTCGTTCGCCGCATTGCGACCCAGCCCGCTGCTGGCCGAGATCCCCGAGGCGCGGACCACCGAGCCGGACGCCCCCACCGACGCCGCCACCGGTGCCGCCGCCGCGCTGCGGGACCGGCTGGCCGCCGCCACCCCCGCCGAACGCGACCGCATCCTGCTCGACCTGGTACGCGGCACCGCCGCCACCGTCCTCGGGCACCGCACCCCGGCAGCGATCAAACCCGGACGGGGCTTCCTCGACCTCGGCTTCGACTCGCTCACCGCCGTGGAGCTGCGCAACCGGCTGACCGCCGAGACCGGTCTCACCCTGCCCACCACCCTGGTCTTCGACCACCCGTCGCCGGCCGCGCTCGCCGAGCACCTGCGGGCCGGGCTGGTGGTCGACGATCCCGCCACCCCGGTCGTCGCCGAGATCGACCGGCTCGACCGGGCCCTGCGTACGCTGCCCCCCGACGGCGACCATGCCGAGATCACCCGGCGGCTGGAGGAACTGCTGGCCCGCTGGAGCACCCGCCGCCCGCCCGCCGTCCAGGTGTCCCCACCGCCTGCCGCCCCGGCCGTCGTGGACGAGGAACTGGCCGCCGTCAGCCAGGAGGAGCTGTTCGACATCATCCAGCGCGAGTTCGGCAAGTCCTGACCGTCCCGCCCCGACGACCACGCCGGTGGTCCTAGGGGTGGGCCGGCGGCAATGTAGGGGTGTGCCACGGGCTACCGGCCTCCGTAGGGTCGGAGCCGGTCGGGTCGTGCCCGCCAACCCCTGGCACGCAGGCCACGGGACGACGCGGGGTGCAGGCGTACCCGGACGGGAGGCTCGCACGTGGTCGGAACCGGCGGGGGCCGGCTCGTCGCCATCAGCGACCTGCACGTCGTCCACCCGGACAACCGGGCCGTCGTCGAGGCGCTCCGGCCCGGTCACGAGGACGACTGGCTCATCGTGGCCGGCGACGTCGGCGAGTTCGTCAACGACATCGAGTGGGCGCTGCGCCTGCTCAGCCGCCGCTTCGCCAAGGTCATCTGGTCGCCGGGCAACCACGAGCTGTGGACGCCCCGCGACGACCCGAACCAGCTGCGCGGCGAGGCACGGTACCGGCACCTGGTGCAGTTGTGCCGTGGCCTTGGCGTCGTCACGCCCGAGGACCCGTACCCGATCTGGGATCCGGAGGGCGACCCCGTGCTGGTCGCCCCGCTCTTCCTGCTCTACGACTACACGTTCCGGCCGGCCGGAACGTACACGAAGGAGCAGGCCCTGGCCCGGGCCCACGAGACCGGCGTGGTCTGCACCGACGAGATCCTCCTGCACCCGGACCCGTACCCGACCAGGGACGCGTGGTGCCGGGCCCGGGTACGCGAGACGGCGGAGCGGCTGACGGCGGAACGCGCCGGGCTCCCCACCGTGCTGATCAACCACTGGCCGCTGGTCCGGGAACCCACCCGCATCCTGCGGTTCCCCGAGTTCGCCCAGTGGTGCGGCACGGAGAAGACCGCCGACTGGCACGTGCGCTACGAGGCCCGGGTGGCCGTCTACGGTCACCTGCACATCCCGCGCACCACCTGGTACGACGGTGTCCGGTTCGAGGAGGTGTCGGTGGGCTACCCGCGCGAGTGGCGTCGTCGCGCCACGCCGCCCGGCCAGCTCCGCACGATCCTGCCGGCACCGGCCGGTCGCCCGGCCTGACCGGCCCCGCTCTCCCGGCCCGCGGCACCGGCCCGCGCCCGCCACGACCGGTCTTTCGGTAACCGTCGCGACCTGCGGTTTCTTCATGATCATCGGGTCTCGGCGGGGGGCTGAATGAGGGGTCCGCTAGGGGTTGGGCGGGCTGACGGCCCTCAGTAGCGTCCACTCACGGTGGCGGTCATCTGCGCGCCGAGCCGCCGGGGGCGACGGTGTTGCGGCGCGCGCGTGACCAGTGGTGAGACAGGCATTGCACCAGGAGACACGTCCATTGTCGCCGTCGGTGTCTCCGGTCGGGTCGCCCGGAGACAGGCCGATGGACTCCTCGGTGTTCGGTGGATTCTGATCGGTAGCAAGCTCCGGGCGGGTGGGTCATGGCGGACGAAGACAAGCTCCTCGAACACCTCAAGTGGGTGACCACCGAGCTCCGCCAGGCGCACCGGCGCCTGCGGGAGCTGGAGGAGGCGGAGCCGGAGCCGATCGCGATCGTCGGCATGGCGTGCCGCTTCCCCGGTGGGGTCGGCTCGCCCGAGGACCTGTGGGAACTCGTCGCCGCCGGCACCGACGCCATCGGCACCTTCCCCGAGGACCGGGGCTGGGACCTCACCCGGCTGTACGACCCGGACCCCGACCACCCCGGCACCTCGTACAGCGACCGGGGCGGCTTCCTGCGCGACGCCGGGCACTTCGACCCGAGCCTGTTCGGCATCTCGCCCCGCGAGGCCCTGGCGATGGACCCGCAGCAGCGGCTGCTGCTGGAGACCACCTGGGAGACGTTCGAGCGCGCCGGCATCCCCGCCACCGACCTGCGCGGCAGCCGCACCGGCGTCTTCGTGGGCACCGCCGGCCAGGACTACGCCTCGGTCCTGCGTCGCCTGCCCGAGGGCGTCGAGGGCTATGTGCTCACCGGCACGGCCGCGAGCGTCATCTCCGGCCGGGTCGCCTACACCTTCGGGCTGGAGGGCCCGGCCGTCACCATCGACACCGCCTGCTCCTCGTCGCTGGTCGCCCTGCACCTCGCCGGGCAGGCGCTGCGCGACGGCGAGTGCTCCCTCGCGGTGGCCGGTGGGGTGAGTGTGATGACCACCCCCGGCGCGTTCATCGAGTTCTCCCGCCAGCGCGGGCTCGCCGCCGACGGCCGGTGCAAGGCGTTCTCCGCCGACGCCGACGGCACCGGCTGGTCCGAGGGCGTCGGCATGCTCCTGCTGGAGCGGCTCTCCGACGCCCAGCGCAACGGCCGGCGGATCCTCGCCGTCATCCGGGGCAGCGCCGTCAACCAGGACGGCGCGAGCAGCGGCCTCACCGCCCCGAACGGCCCGTCCCAGCAGCGGGTCATCCGCCAGGCGCTGGAGAGCGCCCGGCTCACCCCGGCGGACGTGGACGTGGTCGAGGCCCACGGCACGGGCACCACGCTGGGCGACCCGATCGAGGCGCAGGCGCTGCTCGCCACGTACGGGCAGGACCGGCCCGCCGACCGGCCGCTGTGGCTGGGCTCGCTGAAGTCGAACATCGGGCACACCCAGGCCGCCGCCGGTGTGGCCGGGGTGATCAAGATGGTGATGGCGATGCGGCACGAGGTGCTGCCGCGCACCCTGCATGTCGACGAGCCGTCCCCGCACATCGACTGGACCGCCGGCGCCGTCACCCTGCTCGCCCGGTCGCGTCCGTGGGAGGAGACCGCCGGGACCCGCCGGGCCGCCGTCTCGTCGTTCGGCATGAGCGGTACGAACGCCCACCTCATCCTGGAACAGCCCGCCACCACGGCGGAAGACCCGGCACCGGCGTCGCGCCGGCCGCCCCTGATCCCCGTCGTCCTCTCCACCGCCCACCCCGACGCCCTGCCGGGCCAGGCTGCCCGCTGGGCGCGGTGGCTCACGGCGGACGGGGCCCTGCGCCCGCTGGACATCGGGTGGTCCTCGGTGACGGCACGCACCGGGCTCGACCACCGGGCCGTGGTCCTCGCCGGCGACCGTGAGGAACTGGCCGCCGGGCTGACGACCCTGGCCGACGACGCCCCGACCGGAGCGGTCGTGACCGGCCGGGCCACCGAGCGGGGCCCGCTGGCGGTGCTGTTCTCGGGTCAGGGTGCGCAGCGCGCCGGCATGGGCGCCGGGTTGTACGGGTCGTTCCCGGTGTTCGCGTCGGCGTTGGACGAGGTGTGCGCGCAGCTCGATCCGTTGTTGCCGCGTCCGCTGCGGGAGGTGTTGTTCGCGGAGGCGGGCAGCCCGGAGGCGGAGCTGTTGGATCAGACGGTGTTCACGCAGGCCGGTCTGTTCGCGGTCGAGGTGGCGCTGTTCCGGCTGGTGGAGTCGTTCGGGATCGTGCCCGACTTCGTGGGTGGGCATTCGATCGGTGAGGTGACGGCCGCGTACGTGGCCGGGGTGTTGTCGCTGGCGGACGCGTGCGCTCTGGTGGCGGCGCGTGGCCGCCTGATGCAGGCGCTTCCCGCAGGTGGCGGGATGCTCGCGGTGGCGGCCGACGAGGCGGCGGTGCGGGAGTCGCTGGCCGAGCTGGCGGGTCGTGACGCCGTCGCCGCCGACCGGATCGGTATCGCGGCCGTCAACGGGCCTACCGCCGTGGTGGTCTCGGGTGCGGTCGACGCCTTGGATGATCTTGAAGCGGTGTGGTCGGGCCGTGGGGTGCGCACTCGCCGACTGCGGGTGAGCCACGCGTTCCACAGTCCGCTCATGGAGCCGATGCTGGCGGAGTTCCGTACGGTCCTGGAGGGGTTGACGTTCGCGGCGCCGGTGTTGCCGGTGGTGTCGAACGTGACGGGTGCGCTCGCCGATGCGGGCACGCTGTGCAGCCCCGACTACTGGGTGCGGCACGTGCGGGAGGCGGTCCGGTACGCCGACGGGGTTGCCGCCCTGCACGCGGCGGGTGTGGACACGTTCCTGGAGGTCGGCCCGCACAGTGTGCTGACGGCGATGAACGGCGACCTGCTGCCGGACGGGGAGACCGTGGCGGTGGCGACGCTGCGCAAGGACCGGCCGGAGGCGCACGCGCTGGCGCAGGGTCTGGCCGAGTTGCACGTGCACGGCGTCGCCGTGACCTGGCAGGCCTGGTACGCCGACACCGGCGCCGTGCGCGTCGACCTGCCCACCTACGCCTTCCAGCGGGAGCGGTTCTGGCCGGAGGTGGCGTCGTGGCAGGTGGGTGACGTCTCCGACGCCGGGTTGGGCGTTGCCGGGCACCCGCTGCTGGGCGCGGCGGTGCGGTTGGCCGGCGGCGACGGGGCGGTGCTGACGGGCCGGCTGTCGGTGTCGTCGCACGCCTGGTTGGCCGACCACGTGGTCTCCGGTGCGGTGATCGTCCCCGGCACCGCGCTGATCGAGCTGGTCGTGCGCGCCGGTGACGAGGTCGGCGCCTCGCGGGTGCGGGAGTTGACCCTCGGCGTACCGCTGGTCCTGCCGGCCTCGGACGGCGTGCGGGTGCAGGTGCGGGTGGGCGCGGCGGACGACGCGGGCGTCCGTACCGTGACCGTGCACTCCCAGCCCGACGGGGACGACGACGCGCCGTGGGTCCAGCACGCAGCGGGTCTGCTGGAAGTGCCGGACGCCGACGAGCCGAACCTGGCCGGGGTGTGGCCGCCGGTGGGCGTGGCCGAGGTGGAGCTGGCCGGCTGGTATCCGGCGCTGGTGGAGCGTGGCCTGTCGTACGGGCCGGTGTTCCAGGGGCTGCGCCGGGTGTGGACCGGCAACGGTGAGGTGTACGCCGAGGTCGCCCTGCCGGAGGACGCCGCGGCCGACATGGCCGCGTTCGGGGTGCACCCGGCGCTGCTGGACGCGGCGTTGCACCCGGTCGCGCTGCTGCTGTCCGAGGTGGACGGCGGCGGGCCGCAGGTGCCGTTCGCGTTCGAGGGAGTGCAGGTGCACGCCTCGGGTGCGGGTGTGCTGCGGGTGCGGTTGACCCGGGACGGGTCGGCGGTGCGGCTGGTGGCGGTGGACACCACGGGTGCGCCCGTGGTGTCGGTGGACTCCCTGGTGTTGCGGGAGCTGTCCGGCGTCTCGGCGGCGAACCCGGTCAACCGGTCGCTGTTCGAGCTGGCCTGGCAGCCCGAGCAGATCGACCCGCTCGACGACCTGACCGGCTGGGCGACCCTCGGCGCGGATGCGGCCGACGGCTCGGCCGGGCCGGCCTACGCCGACGTCGCCGCCGTGCTGTCGTCGGTCGACGCCGGCCGGCCGGCCCCGCGCGTCCTGCTGCTGCCGGTCCCCGCGGGCGCGGCGGCCGGGACCGACGCGTCTATGGCTGCGGCGTACCACGCCGACCCGGAGACGGCCGACCTGCCGGCGCTGGTGCGGTCGGTGGTGTCGGGTGTGTTGGCGCGGGTGCGGTCGTGGCTCGCGGCGGAGTCGCTGGCGGACAGCCGCCTCGTGGTGGTCACCCGGGGCGCGGTGGCCACCAACGCCGGTGAGGTCGTGTCGGATCTGGCCGGTGCGGCGGTGTGGGGCCTGCTGCGGTCGGCCCAGTCGGAGCACCCGGACCGGATCGTCCTGGCCGATGTGGACCGGGATGTCGACGCGGCTGTGTTGGCGTCGCTGAACGCGGTCGTCGCCGACCCCGCCGCGATCGGCGGCCAGCTCGCCGTCCGCGACGGCTCGGTCCACGTACCGCGTCTCGTGCAGGCGGCGACGGAAGACCTGGTCCTCCCGCCGGGCTCCTGGCACGTGGCCGCGGAACGGCCCGGCACGCTCGACGGCGTCACCCTCACCCCCGCTCCGGTCCGTCCCCTGCGGGCCGGCGAGGTCCGGGTGGGCGTACGCGCGGCGGGCGTGAACTTCCGCGACGTGCTGATCGCGTTGGGGATGTACCCGGATCCGGCGGCGGTGATGGGCAGCGAGGGCGCCGGCATCGTGCTGGAGGTCGGCCCCGACGTGACCGACCTGTCGCCCGGCGACCGCGTCTTCGGCATGTTCGAGCTGAGCTTCGGCCCGCAGGCCGTCGCCCAGCGGGAACGGCTGGCCCGGATGCCCGCCGACTGGACGTTCGCCCAGGCGGCCTCGGTGCCGCTCGTCTTCCTCACCGCGTACTACGCGCTGCACGATCTGGCGGGTCTGCGTTCGGGTGAGTCGGTGCTGATCCACAGCGGCGCCGGTGGCGTCGGTATGGCGGCCATCCAGTTGGCCCGCCACTTCGGCGCGACGGTGTACGCGACGGCGAGCCCCGGCAAGTGGCAGGTGCTTCGGGACCTGGGTGTGGCGTCGGAGCGGATCGCGTCGTCGCGGGACACGGGCTTTGAGCAGGCGTTCGGGTCGGTGTCGGGTGGCGCTGGCGTGGATGTGGTGTTGGACGCGCTGGCGGGTGAGTTCGTCGACGCGTCGTTGCGGTTGTTGCCGCGTGGTGGCCGGTTCGTGGAGATGGGCAAGACCGACGTCCGTGACCCGGAGTTGGTCGCGGCGTCGCATCCGGGTGTCGCGTATCGGGCGTTCGACCTGAACGAGGCCGGTGGGGTGCGGATCGGGCAGATGTTGTCCGAGCTGCTGGGCCTGTTCGAGCAGGGTGTGTTGCAGCCGTTGCCGACCCGGGTGTGGGAGGTGCGGCAGGTGCGGCAGGCGTTGCGGTTCATGAGTCAGGCCCGCCACGTCGGCAAGGTGGTTCTTCAGGTGCCGGCTCCGGTCGACCCGGACGGCACCGTGCTGGTCACGGGTGCGTCGGGTGCACTGGCGGGTGTGGTGGCGCGGCATCTCGTCGCGACGGGTCAGGCCCGGCACCTGCTACTGGCGTCGCGCAGCCTCCCGGCCGAGGGTGGCTACGCGGCCCTGGTGGGTGAGCTGACGGAGGCGGGGGCCACTGTCACGACCGTGTCGCTGGACGTGGCCGACGCGGAGCAGGTGTCGGCCCTGGTGGCGGGAGTCGACCCGTCGCACCCGTTGGCGGCGGTGGTGCACACGGCCGGGGTGATCGCGGATGGCACGGTCGCGTCGTTGACCGATGAGGCTGTCGCGGCGGTGATGGCGCCGAAGGTCGACGGTGGCTGGGCGTTGCACCGGGCGACCGCGGGTCTGGATCTGGCGGCGTTCGTGGTGTTCTCGTCGATCGCGGGGACCCTTGGTTCGCCGGGGCAGGGCAACTACGCGGCGGCGAACGCGTTCCTGGACGGTCTCGCCCAGCACCGCCGCCAGCTCGGGTTGCCGGCGACGAGCATCGGCTGGGGCATGTGGGCCACCAGCAGCTCGATGACCGCCCACCTCGACGCCGACGACCAGCGGCGCCTGGCCCGGGCCGGGATGAGCCGACTCACCGCCGCCGAGGGTGCCGACCTCTTCGACGCGGCCCTGGCCGGTGCCGCGCCACTCGTCGCGGCCGCGAACCTCCGGGTCACCGGGGACGCCGCCGGGGTGCCGGCGGTCCTGCGTCGGTTGGTGCGCTCGGGTGGTCGCCGGTTGGCGGGTTCGGGTACGGCGGGTGGTGGCGCGTCGTGGCGGGATCGGCTGTCGGGTGTGTCGGAGGTGGATGCGCGTCGGTTGTTGACGGAGTTGGTGTGTGGGCAGGCGGCGGCGGTGTTGGGGCATGCGTCGGTGTCGGCGGTGTCTGCGGGGCGGGCGTTCAAGGAGCTCGGGTTTGATTCGTTGACGTCGGTGGAGTTGCGGAACCGGTTGGCGTCGGCGACGGGGTTGCGGTTGCCGGCGACGTCGGTGTTCGACTATCCGACGCCGGCCCGCCTCGCCGACCACCTCCACGCCCAACTCGGCCTCACCGGCGGCGACGGGCACAGCGCGGTCGCGGCCACCGTCGGAGCAGACGAGCCGATCGCGATCGTGGGCATGGCCTGCCGCTATCCGGGCGGGGTGTCGTCGCCGGAGCAGTTGTGGGAGCTGGTGGTCGCCGGTGCTGACGCCGTGGGCGGGTTCCCGACCGACCGTGGCTGGGACCTCGACACGCTCTACGATCCGGACGCCGACAAGGCCGGCACCTCGACGACCCGGCAGGGCGGCTTCCTGCTGGACGCGGCGGAGTTCGACGCCGGGTTCTTCGGGATCTCGCCGCGTGAGGCCCTGGCGATGGATCCGCAGCAGCGGTTGCTGCTGGAGACCTCGTGGGAGGCGTTCGAACACGCCGGCATCGACCCCGGCACCGCCCACTCGACCGTCACCGGCGTCTTCATCGGCGCCGCCTCCTCCGGCTACGCCGCGAGCGGCAGCGACGGGCTGGAAGGGCTCGAAGGGCACCTGCTGACCGGCACGGCCGGCAGCGTCGCGTCCGGTCGGGTCGCGTACACCTTCGGCCTGGAAGGGCCGGCCGTCACGGTCGACACGGCCTGCTCGTCGTCGCTGGTCGCGCTGCACCTCGCCACCCAGGCGCTGCGCGCCGGCGAGTGCGAGATGGCGCTCGCGGGCGGCGTCGCGCTGATGGCGCAGCCCGGCATGTTCTCCGAGTTCTCCCGCCAGGGCGGCCTGGCCCCCGACGGCCGGTGCAAGGCGTTCGCCGCGTCGGCGGACGGCACCGGCTGGGGCGAGGGCGTCGGCATGCTGCTCGTGCAGCGGCTCTCCGACGCCCAGCGCGACGGCCGCCGCATCCTCGCCGTCATCCGGGGCTCGGCCGTCAACTCCGACGGCGCGTCCAACGGCCTGACCGCCCCGAACGGCCCCTCCCAGCAGCGGGTCATCCGGCAGGCACTGGCCAACGCCCGCCTCACGCCCGGCGACGTCGACGCCGTCGAGGCGCACGGCACCGGCACCACCCTGGGCGACCCCATCGAGGCCCAGGCCCTGCTCGCCACCTACGGTCAGGAGCACACCGCCGACCGGCCGCTGCTGCTCGGCTCGATCAAGTCGAACATCGGCCACACCCAGGCCGCCGCCGGCGTCGCCGGCATCATCAAGATGGTCATGGCGATGCGGCACGGCGTCCTGCCCCGTACCCTGCACGTCGACGAGCCGTCCCCGCACATCGACTGGACCGCCGGCGCGGTCACCCTGCTCACCGAGGCCGCCCCCTGGCCGCACGCCGACCGGCCCCGCCGCGCCGCCGTCTCCTCCTTCGGCATCTCCGGCACCAACGCCCACACGATCATCGAGCAGGCGCCGCCCGGCGTGCAGACCCCGGCGGAGCCCGCCCCGCCCGCCCGCCGGCCGGGCCTGGTGACCGCCACCTCCGTACCCCTGCTGCTGTCCGCCCGCAGCGCCCGCGCGCTGGGCGACCAGGCCGCGCGGCTGCGCGCCCGGCTCGCCGGGAACGCCGATCTCGACCTCGTCGACCTCGGCTGGTCGCTCGCCACCGGCCGCGCCCAGCACCCGTACCGCCGGGTCACCGTCGCCGCCGGCCGCGACGACGCCCTCGCCGCGCTGGCCGCCGTGGCCGACGACACCGCCGTCGGGCGCGGCGTCGGCGACGGTACGCCGAAGGTGGTCTTCGTCTTCCCCGGTCAGGGCTCGCAGTGGACCGGCATGGCGCTCGACCTGCTGGACTCGTCGCCGGTCTTCGGCGCCCGGATGCGCGAGTGCGCCGCCGAGTTGGCCCGCCTGGTGGACTGGTCGCTTCAGGACGTGCTCCGCGGCGCGCCGGACGCACCCACGATGGACCGGGTGGACGTCGTCCAGCCGGTGCTCTTCTCCGTCATGGTCTCCCTGGCGGAGCTGTGGCGCTCGTGCGGGGTCACCCCGGCCGCCGTCATCGGCCACTCGCAGGGCGAGATCGCGGCCGCCTGCGTCGCCGGCGCGCTGACCCTTCCCGACGCGCTGCGTCTCGTCGTCGCCCGCAGCCGTGGCCTGCTGGCCATCTCCGGCCTCGGCGGCATGGTCTCCGTGCCGCTGTCCGCCGAGGAGACCGAGCTGCTGATCGAGCCGTGGGGCGGCGCGCTCTCCGTCGCCGCGCTCAACGGCGCCGCCGTCACGGTGGTCTCCGGCGACGCGTCCGCCGTCGCCGAACTGCTCGCCGCGTGCGCGGAGCGCGGCATCCGTACCCGCGAGATCGCCGTCGACTACGCGTCGCACTGCGCCCACGTCGAGGCGGTACGCGACGACCTCGCCGCCGCCCTCGGCACCGTGGACGCCCGCTCCACCGACGTGGCGTTCCACTCCACCGTCACCGGCCAGCCCGTCGACACCGCCGACCTCGACGCCGACTACTGGTACCGGAACCTGCGCGAACCCGTCCGCCTCGCGCCCGTCGTCGACGCCCTGATCGCCGACGGCTTCCGCACGTTCGTGGAGATCAGCCCGCACCCCGTGCTCAAGGTGGCCGTCCAGGACGCGCTCGACCGGGCGGACGGCGGCGGCGTGGTGGTGGGTTCGCTGCGGCGGGACGAGAGCGGCCACCGCCAGCTCCTCACCGCGCTCGGCGAGCTGCACACCGCCGGTGTGCCCGTCGACTGGACCACCGTCTTCGCCGGCACCGACGCCGGGCGGGTGGAGCTGCCCACGTACGCGTTCCAGCGGGACCGGTTCTGGCCGGAGGTGGCGTCGTGGCGGGTCGGCGACGTCTCCGGGGCCGGGCTGGGGGTCGCCGACCACCCGCTGCTGGGTGCGGCGGTGCGCCTGGCCGGCGACGACGGGATCGTGCTGACCGGTCGGCTGTCGGCGTCCTCGCACGGCTGGTTGGCCGACCACGTGGTCTCGGGTGCGGTGGTCGTGCCGGGCACCGCGCTCGTCGAGTTGGTGGTGCGGGCCGGTGACGAGGTGGGCGCCTCCCGGGTGCGCGACCTGACCATCGCGGCTCCGCTCGTGCTGCCCGCCGCTGGCGGGGTGCGGGTGCAGGTGCGGGTCGGGGCGGCGGACGACGCGGGCAGCCGCGCCGTCACCGTGCACGCCCAGGCCGAGGACGACGCCGACTGGACCCGGCACGCGGAAGGCACGCTGGAGGCGGCGGTCGAGGTCGAGCCGACGCTGGACGCCTGGCCCCCGGCCGACGTGTCCGAGGTGGACCTGACCGGCTGGTACCCGGCCCTGGCCGAGCGTGGCCTGTCGTACGGGCCGGTGTTCCAGGGGCTGCGCCGGGTGTGGACCGGCAACGGTGAGGTGTACGCCGAGGTCGCCCTGCCCGAGCACGCCGCCGGTGCGGACGTCGACGCGTTCGGCGTGCACCCGGCGCTGCTCGACGCGGCGCTGCACCCGGTGGGCCTGCTGCTGTCCGGTGCCGGCGAGGGCGGGCCGCAGGTGCCGTTCGCGTTCGAGGGAGTGCAGGTGCACGCCTCGGGTGCGGGTGTGCTGCGGGTGCGGTTGACCCGGGACGGGTCGGCGGTGCGGCTGGTGGCGGTGGACACCACGGGTGCGCCCGTGGTGTCGGTGGACTCCCTGGTGCTGCGGGAGATGTCCACCGTGGCCGCGTCCGGGGCCGCCAACCGGTCGCTGTTCGAGCTGGCCTGGCAGGCCGAGCGGGTCGACCCGGTCGAGGGCACGACCGGCTGGGCGGTGCTCGGTGGGCAGGCCGTGGACCTGCCGGCGTACCAGGACGTGCCGGCCCTGCTGGCAGCCGTGGACCAGGGCGACACCGTACCCACGGTCCTGCTGCTCCCGGTGCCCGCCGAGGCTGCCGGTGGGGTGCCGGCGCTGGTGCGGTCGGTGGTGTCGGACGTGTTGGCGCGGGTGCGGTCGTGGCTCGCGGCGGAGCCGCTGGCGGACAGCCGTCTCGTGGTGGTGACCCGGGGTGCGGTGACCGCCGGTTCCGGCGAGGTGGTGTCCGACCTGGCCGGCGCGGCCGTCTGGGGTCTGGTGCGCTCGGCGCAGTCGGAGCACCCGGACCGGATCGTCCTGGCGGACGTGGACCGGGACGTGGACGCGGGTGTGTTGGCGTTGCTGAACGCGGTCGCCGCCGACCCCGCCGCCACCGGCGGCCAGGTGGCGCTGCGCGGGGACGAGATCCGGACGCCGCGCGTCGTCCGACCCACCGGCGACGAACTGGTGCCGCCCGCCGACCTGTGGCACGTCGCCCCCGGCGACACCGGCACGGTCGACGGCGTACGCCTCGTGCCGACCACCGCCCGCCCGCTGGAATCGGGACAGGTGCGGGTGGCGGTCCGGGCAGCCGGCGTGAACTTCCGTGACGTGCTTATCGCGTTGGGGATGTACCCGGATCCGTCGGCGGTGATGGGCAGCGAGGGCGCTGGCGTGGTGCTGGAGGTCGGTCCGGGGGTGGCGGATCTGTCGCCGGGTGATCGGGTGTTCGGGTTGTTCGAGCCTGGTTTCGGTCCGCAGGTGGTGGCGCAGCGGGACCGGATTGCGCGGGTGCCGTCGGGTTGGTCGTTCGCGCAGGCGGCGTCGGTGCCGGTGGTGTTCCTGACGGCGTACTACGCGTTGAAGGATCTGGCGGGGCTGCGTTCGGGTGAGTCGGTGCTGATCCACAACGGTGCCGGTGGCGTGGGTATGGCGGCCATCCAGTTGGCCCGTCACCTCGGCGCGACCGTGTATGCCACGGCGAGCCCCGGGAAGTGGGGCGCCCTGCGTGAGTTGGGCGTGGATTCGCAGCACATCGCGTCGTCGCGGACGACGGACTTCGAGCGGGCGTTCGGGTCGGTGTCGGGTGGCGCTGGCGTGGATGTGGTGTTGGACGCCCTGGCTGGTGAGTTCGTCGACGCGTCGTTGCGGTTGTTGCCGCGTGGTGGCCGGTTCGTGGAGATGGGCAAGACGGACGTCCGTGACCCGGAGTTGGTGGCGGCGTCGCATCCGGGTGTGGTGTATCGGGCGTTCGACTTGAACGAGGCTGGTGGTGCCCGGATCGGGCAGATGCTGTCCGAGTTGCTCGCCCTCTTCGAGCGGGGTGCGCTCAGGCCGTTGCCGGTGCGTACCTGGGAGGTGCGGCAGGTGCGGCAGGCGTTGCGGTTCATGTCGCAGGCCCGGCACGTGGGCAAGGTCGTTCTGCAGGTGCCGGCTCCGGTCGACCCGGACGGCACCGTGCTGATCACGGGTGCGTCGGGCGCGTTGGCCGGTGTGGTGGCCCGTCACCTCGTCGCGACGGGTCAGGCCCGGCACCTCCTGCTGGCCTCCCGCCGCCTGCCGAACGAGGACGGCTACGCGGCTCTGGTCGGTGAGCTGACCGGTGCCGGCGCGTCGGTGACTACCGTGTCGGTGGACGTCACCGATGCCGAGCAGGTCGCGGCTCTGGTGGCCGGGGTCGACCCGGCGCGTCCGTTGACGGCGGTGGTGCACACGGCCGGCGTGATCGCGGACGCGACCGTCACCTCCCTGACCGATGAGGCTGTCGCGGCGGTGATGGGGCCGAAGGTCGACGGTGGTTGGGCGTTGCACGAGGCGACCGCACACCTGGATGTGGCGGCGTTCGTGGTGTTCTCGTCGATCGCGGGGACGCTTGGTTCGCCGGGGCAGGGCAACTACGCGGCGGCGAACGCGTTCCTCGACGGTCTCGCCCAGCACCGCCGCCAGCTCGGCCTGCCCGCCACCGCCCTGGCCTGGGGGCTGTGGGCCACCACCAGCACGATGACCGCCCACCTCGGCGACACCGAGCACCGGCGGGCGATCCGCGCCGCCAGCGCACCGCTCACCGACGACGAGGGCACCGCCCTGTTCGACCTGGCCCGGCAGCGGGGCGGCGCACACGCCGTACTCATGAACCTGCCCGCCGGGGGAGCGCCGGCCGGTCCGGTGCCGAGCCTCCTGCGCGAGCTGGTCCGCGAGGGTCGGGGGCGTCGGCGTACCGCCGGCCGGGCCGGCACCGACGCGTCGATGGCGGAACGCCTCGCGGCCCTCAGCCCGGTCGAGCGTCGCGGCCGGCTCCTCGACCTGGTGGCGACGAACGTCGCGGCGGTGCTCGGCCACCGCTCGGCCGACAGCGTCGACGCCGACCGCCCCTTCAAGGAACTCGGCTTCGACTCCCTCACCTCCGTCGAACTACGCAACCGGCTCGCCACCGCGACCGGCCTGCGGCTGCCCGCGACCGTCGCCTTCGACCACCCCACGCCGCTCGTCCTCGCCGACTTCCTCGACCAGGAACTCGTCGGCCGGGCCGCGCCCACGGCCGTCACGCCGGCGACCGTCGCCGCCGTCGACGAACCCGTGGCCATCGTCGGCATGGCCTGCCGGTTCCCCGGGCACGTGCACACCCCCGAGGACCTGTGGGACCTCGTCACCGCCGGCACCGACGTCATCGCGCCGTTCCCCACCGACCGCGGCTGGGACCTCGCCGACCTGCGGGCCGACGACGACCACGCCACCCCACGGCAGGGCGGCTTCCTCTACGACGCCGCCGACTTCGACGCCGGCTTCTTCGGCATCTCGCCCCGCGAGGCCCTGGCCATGGACCCGCAGCAGCGGCTGCTGCTGGAGACCTCCTGGGAAGCCTTCGAACGGGCCGGCATCGACCCGCACTCCGCGCGGGGCAGCAGCACCGGCGTGTACGTCGGCCTCATCTACCACGACTACGCCGCCGCCGCGCTCGGCACCTCCGACGAACTCGACGGGTACGTCGGCAACGGCAGCGCCGGCAGCGTCGCCTCCGGCCGCATCTCCTACCTCTTCGGGCTGGAAGGGCCCGCCGTCACCGTCGACACCGCCTGCTCGTCGTCGCTCGTGGCGCTGCACCTGGCCGCCCAGGCGCTGCGGCAGAACGAGTGCCGGCTGGCGCTCGCCGGTGGGGTCAGCGTCATGTCCACCCCGGGCATGCTCGCCGAGTTCGCCCGCCAGCGCGGGTTGTCCCACGACGGCCGGTGCCGGGCCTTCGGCGCGGGCGCGGACGGCACCGGCTTCGCCGAGGGCGTCGGCATGCTGCTGCTGGAGCGGCTCTCCGACGCCCAGCGCAACGGCCGGCGGATCCTCGCCGTGATCCGGGGCTCGGCCGTCAACCAGGACGGCGCGAGCAGCGGCCTGACCGCCCCGAACGGCCCGTCCCAGCAGCGGGTCATCCGGCAGGCCCTGGCCAACGCCCGCCTCACGCCCGGCGACATCGACGCCGTCGAGGCGCACGGCACCGGCACCGCGCTCGGTGACCCGATCGAGGCCCAGGCGCTGATCGCCACCTACGGCCAGGAGCGCGGCGCCGACCGGCCGCTGTGGCTCGGCTCGATCAAGTCGAACATGGGCCACGCGCAGGCCGCCGCCGGCGTCGCCGGCATCATCAAGATGGTCATGGCGATGCGGCACGGCGTCCTGCCCCGCACCCTGCACGCCGACGAGCCGTCCCCGCACATCGACTGGACCGACGGCGCGGTCTCCCTGCTCACCGAGGCCCGGCCCTGGCCGGAGGTCGGGCGGCCCCGCCGGGCAGCCGTCTCCTCGTTCGGCATCAGCGGCACCAACGTGCACACCATCGTGGAGCAGGCCCCCGAGCCGACGACCGTGAGCACCGCACCCGAGGCGGCGCCCGCCGGCGACCTCACCGTGGCGTGCGTGCTGTCGGCCCGCACCGACGAGGCGCTGCGTGAACAGGCCCGCCGGCTGCGCGCGTACGTCGAGGAGAACCCCCGGGTGACCGTCGCGGACCTCGGTCACGCGCTCGCCACCGGGCGGTCCGCGTTCGAACACCGCGCGGTGCTGCTGCCGCGCGACCGGCAGAGCCTGCTCGCCGCGCTGGACGCGGTGGCCGACGACCTGCCGTCGTCCGTCGTCGTGCGGGGCACGGCCCGCGCCGGCCGCACCGCCGTGCTCTTCTCCGGCCAGGGCGCGCAGCGCGCCGGCATGGGCCGGGAGCTGTACGGGGTGTTCCCCGTGTTCGCCGCCGCCCTCGACGAGGTGTGCGCCCAGCTCGACCCGCTGCTGCCGCGCCCGCTGCGGGAGGTGCTGTTCGCCCCGGACGGCTCACCCGAGGCCGAACTGCTGGACCGGACGGAGTTCACCCAGGCCGGGCTGTTCGCCGTCGAGGTGGCGCTGTTCCGGCTCGTCGAGTCCTTCGGCATCGCGCCGGACCTGCTCGGCGGGCACTCCATCGGCGAGGTGACCGCCGCGTACGTCGCCGGGGTGCTCTCCCTGGCCGACGCCTGCACCCTGGTGGCCGCACGCGGCCGGCTGATGCAGGCCCTGCCGGCCGGCGGCGGCATGCTCGCCGTCGCCGCCGACGAGGCCGCCGTGCTCGCCTCGCTGGCGGGGCTCACCGACCGGGTCGGGATCGCGGCCGTCAACGGCCCCACCGCCGTGGTCGTCTCCGGCGAGGTGGGCGCGCTCGACGAACTGGACGCACTCTGGTCCGGCCGCGGGGTGCGTACCCGCCGGCTGCGGGTCAGCCACGCCTTCCACAGCCCGCTGATGGAGCCGATGCTCGCCGACTTCCGGGCCGTCCTGGACGGGCTCACCTTCGCCGAGCCGTCGGTGCCGCTGGTGTCCAACCTGACCGGCGGGGCCGCCGACCCCGCCGAGATCACCGACCCCGGGTATTGGGTGCGGCACGTGGCCGACGCCGTCCGCTTCGCCGACGGCGTCGACCACCTCCGGCAGCGGCACGTGGGCACGTTCCTGGAGATCGGCCCGGACGGGGTCCTCGCCGGGATGGTGCGGGACACCCTCGCCGACGAGGACGGGCAGACCGAAGCGGTCGTCGTGCCGGTGCTGCGCAAGGGGCGTACCGAGGCGTCGGCGCTGATCGCCGCACTCGCCGAGCTGCACGCCACCGGCACCGCGGTCACCTGGACCCCGCTGCTCGGCGGCGCCACCGGCCTGCCCCTCGACCTGCCGACCTACCCGTTCCAGCGGCGGCGCTACTGGCCGCGGGCCGGCTCGTGGCAGGCCGGCGACGTGGCCGGTGCCGGCCTGGGCGCCGCGCGGCATCCGCTGCTCGGCGCGGCCGTACGGCTCGCCGGCGACGACGAGGTGGTGCTGACCGGCCGGCTGTCGCGGTCCACCCACGCCTGGCTGGCCGACCACGTGGTCGCCGGCGCGGTCCTGGTGCCCGGCACGGCGCTGGTCGAGCTGGCCGTGCGCGCCGGTGACGAGGTGGGCGCCTCCCGGGTACGCGACCTGACCATCGCGGCTCCGCTCGTGCTGCCTGCCACCGGCGGAACGCGGGTGCAGGTGCGCGTGGGCGCCGCCGACCCGACGGGTGCCCGCCCGCTCACCGTGTACGCCCAGGCGGACGAGGACCCGGAGGCGGGCTGGACCCGGCACGCCGAGGGTTCCCTGGTGGCCGTCGAGGCCGACGAGCCCACGATCGAGGTGTGGCCGCCGGTCGGCGTGGCCGAGGTCGACCTGGCCGGCTGGTACCCGGCCCTGGCGGAGCGTGGCCTGTCGTACGGGCCGGTGTTCCAGGGGCTGCGGCGGGTGTGGACCGGCGGCGGTGAGGTGTACGCCGAGGTCGCCCTGCCGGAGGACGCCGCTCCCGACGTGGCCGCGTTCGGGGTGCACCCGGCGCTGCTCGACGCGGCGCTGCACCCGATCGGGCTGCTCGACGGTGCCGACGGGTCGACGCCCCGCGTGCCGTTCGCGTTCGAGGGCGTGCAGGTGCACGCCTCCGGCGCCACGGTCCTGCGGCTGCGGCTGACCCGCGCGGGCTCCGGGGTGCGCCTGGTCGCGACGGACGAGACCGGTACGCCCGTGGTGTCGGTGGACTCCCTGGTGCTGCGGGAGATGTCCACCATGGCCGCGTCCGGGGCCGCCAACCGGTCGCTGTTCGAGCTGGCCTGGCAGGCCGATCAGGTCGAGCCGCTCGCCGACCTGACGGGTTGGGCGGTCGTCGGAGATCCTGTGGGCGACGTCGTGGCGACGGCCTTTGCGGACGTGCCGGCGCTGCTGGCCGCGCAGGACGCCGGGCAGGCGACTCCCCGGGTACTGCTGCTCCCGATGCCCGCCGCAGGTGACGCCGCCGGTGCGGTGCCCGCCGGCCTGGCTGCCGGCGACGCGTCGGCTGTGTTCGACGCCGCCGGTGAGGTGCCGGCGGTGGTGCGGTCGGCGGTGTCGGGTGTGTTGGCGCACGTGCGGTCGTGGCTCGCGGCGGAGCCGCTGGCGGACAGCCGTCTCGTGGTGGTGACCCGGGGCGCGGTGGCCACCGGCGGCGGTGACGTCGTGTCGGACCTGGCGGGCGCGGCGGTGTGGGGTCTGGTGCGCTCGGCGCAGTCGGAGCACCCGGACCGGATCGTCCTGGCGGACGTGGACCGGGACGTGGACGCGGGTGTGTTGGCGTTGCTGAACGCGGTCGTCGCCGATCCCGCCGCCACCGGCGGCCAGGTGGCCGTCCGCGACGGCGCGGTGTACGTACCGCGCCTCCTGCCGCAGGCCGGCGACGACCTCGCCGTGCCGTCCTCCGGTCCGTGGCACGTGGCGGCCGTAGACCCCGGCACCCTCGACGGGGTCGGGATCGCGCCGACCCCCGACGCCCCGCTCGCGGACCGCGAGGTGCGGGTGGGCGTACGCGCGGCGGGAGTGAACTTCCGTGACGTGCTTATCGCGTTGGGGATGTACCCGGATCCGTCGGCGGTGATGGGTAGCGAGGGCGCCGGCGTGGTGCTGGAGGTCGGTCCGGGGGTGGCGGATCTGTCGCCGGGTGACCGGGTGTTCGGGTTGTTCGAGCCTGGCTTCGGTCCGCAGGTGGTGGCGCAGCGGGACCGGATTGCGCGGGTGCCGTCGGGTTGGTCGTTCGCGCAGGCGGCGTCGGTGCCGGTGGTGTTCCTGACGGCGTACTACGCGTTGAAGGATCTGGCGGGGCTGCGTTCGGGCGAGTCGGTGCTCATCCACAACGGCGCCGGTGGTGTGGGCATGGCGGCCATCCAGCTGGCCCGTCACTTCGGTGCGACCGTGTACGCGACGGCGAGCCCCGGCAAGTGGGGCGCCTTGCGGAGCCTGGGTGTCGCCGAGGAGCGGATCGCGTCGTCGCGGGACACGGACTTCGAGCGGGCGTTCGGGTCGGTGTCGGGTGGCGCTGGCGTGGATGTGGTGTTGGACGCGCTGGCTGGTGAGTTCGTCGACGCGTCGCTGCGGTTGTTGCCGCGTGGTGGCCGGTTCGTGGAGATGGGCAAGACCGACGTCCGTGACCCGGAGTTGGTGGCGGCGTCGCATCCGGGTGTCGCGTATCGGGCCTTTGACCTGAACGAAGCCGGTGGTGCCCGGATCGGGCAGATGCTGTCCGAGTTGCTCGCCCTCTTCGAGCGGGGTGCGCTCAGGCCGTTGCCGGTGCGTACCTGGGAGGTGCGGCAGGTGCGGCAGGCGTTGCGGTTCATGTCGCAGGCCCGGCACGTGGGCAAGGTCGTTCTGCAGGTGCCGGCTCCGGTCGACCCGGACGGCACCGTGCTGGTCACGGGTGCGTCGGGTGCGCTGGCGGGTGTGGTGGCCCGTCACCTCGTGGCGACGGGTCAGGCCCGGCACCTGCTGCTGGCCTCCCGGCGGCTCCCGCAGACCGGCCACGTGCCGGGCGGGGCGGGTCAGGCGGGCAACGACCCGGCCGGGTCCGGGCAGGACGGCTATGCGGCCCTGGTCGGTGAGCTGACCGAGGCGGGGGCCACTGTCACGGCGGTGTCGGTGGACGTCACCGACGCGGAGCAGGTCGCGGCTCTGGTGGCCGGGGTGGATCCGGCGCGTCCGTTGACGGCGGTGGTGCACACGGCCGGCGTGATCGCGGACGCGACCGTCACCTCCCTGACCGATGAGGCGGTCGCGGCGGTGATGGGGCCGAAGGTCGACGGTGGTTGGGCGTTGCACGAGGCGACGGCGGGTCTGGATCTGGCGGCGTTCGTGGTGTTCTCGTCGATCGCGGCGACGTTGGGTTCGCCGGGGCAGGGCAACTACGCGGCGGCGAACGCGTTCCTGGACGGTCTCGCCCAGCACCGCCGTCAGCTCGGGTTGCCGGCGACGAGCATCGCCTGGGGCATGTGGGCCACCACCGCCGGAGGCATGACCGGCCAGCTCGACCGCGACGACCAGCGGCGGCTCGCCCGGATCGGCATGACCGCCCTCCCCGAGGCGACCGGCGCGGAGCTCTTCGACGCCGCCGTCGCCGCGGTGCCGGCCGTTCCGGTCGCCGCGAACCTCCGGGTCACCGGGGACGCCGCCGGGGTGCCGGCGGTCCTGCGTCGGTTGGTGCGCTCGGGTGGTCGCCGGTTGGCGGGTTCGGGTACGGCGGGTGGTGGCGCGTCGTGGCGGGATCGGCTGTCGGGTGTGTCGGAGGTGGATGCGCGTCGGTTGTTGACGGAGTTGGTGTGTGGGCAGGCGGCGGCGGTGTTGGGGCACGCGTCGGTGTCGGCGGTGTCTGCGGGGCGGGCGTTCAAGGAGCTTGGTTTTGATTCGTTGACGTCGGTGGAGTTGCGGAACCGGTTGGCGTCGGCGACGGGGTTGCGGTTGCCGGCGACGTCGGTGTTCGACTATCCGACGCCGGCCCGCCTCGCCGACCACCTCCACGCCCAGCTTGGCCTGGCGGCGGCGCCGGACGCCGCGCCGGCCGCCCGGCACTCGGCCGGTGCAGACCGGGACGAGCCGATCGCGATCGTGGGTATGGCCTGCCGTTTCCCGGGCGGGGTGTCGTCGCCCGAGCAGTTGTGGGAGCTGGTGGTCGCCGGTGCTGACGCGGTGAGCGGGTTCCCGACCGACCGTGGCTGGGACCTCGACACGCTCTACGATCCGGACGCCGACAAGGCCGGCACCTCGACGACCCGGCAGGGCGGCTTCCTGCTGGACGCGGCGGAGTTCGACGCCGGGTTCTTCGGGATCTCGCCGCGTGAGGCCCTGGCGATGGATCCGCAGCAGCGGTTGCTGCTGGAGACCTCGTGGGAGGCGTTCGAGAACGCGGGCATCGACCCCGCCGACACGACGGCCACCACCGGCGTCTTCGCCGGCCTCATCCACCACGACTACGCCGGCCGCCTCGGCGCCATGCCCGAGGAACTGGAGGGCTACCTCGTCAACGGCACGGCCGGCAGCGTCGCCTCCGGTCGGGTCGCGTACGCCTTCGGCCTGGAGGGCCCGGCGGTCACCGTCGACACGGCCTGCTCGTCGTCGCTTGTCGCGCTGCACCTGGCGGCGCAGGCGCTGCGCAGCGGCGAGTGCGACCTGGCCCTCGCCGGTGGCGTCACCGTGATGGCCACCCCGAGCGCCTTCGTCGGGTTCTCCCGCCAGCGGGGCCTGGCCGCCGACGGGCGGTGCAAGGCGTTCGCCGCCGCGGCGGACGGCACCGGCTGGGGCGAGGGCGTCGGCATGCTGCTGGTCGAGCGGCTCTCCGACGCCCAGCGCAACGGCCACCGGATCCTCGCGGTGGTGCGGGGCAGCGCCGTCAACCAGGACGGCGCGTCGAACGGGCTGACCGCGCCGAACGGCCCCGCCCAGCAGCGGGTGATCCGGCAGGCCCTGACCAGTGCCCGGCTCGCCCCGGCGGACGTGGACGCGGTGGAGGCGCACGGCACGGGCACCACCCTCGGTGACCCGATCGAGGCGCAGGCGCTGTTGGCGACGTACGGGCAGGACCGGCCGGGGGACCGGCCGCTGCTGCTCGGCTCGATCAAGTCGAACATCGGCCACACCCAGGCCGCCGCGGGTGTCGCCGGCATCATCAAGATGATCATGGCGATGCGGCACGGTCTCGTCCCGCCGACCCTGCACGTGGACGAGCCGTCCCCGCACATCGACTGGACCGCCGGGGCCGTGACCCTGGCGACGGAGGCCACGCCGTGGCCGGCGGTGAACCGGCCGCGTCGCGCGGCGGTGTCGTCGTTCGGCATCTCCGGCACCAACGCCCACGTCATCATCGAGCAGCCGCCGGCCGTCGCCGCCGAGCCGGTCGACGCCGTGCCGTCGCCCCTGGTGCCGGTGCTGCTGTCGGCCCGTGAGGAGGACGCCGTCCCGGCCCAGGCGGACCGCTGGGCCACCTGGTTCGCCGGTGATCCCACCCTGCGCCCGCTCGATGTGGCCTGGTCGTCCGTGGTGTCGCGCCCCGCCCTGCCGCACCGGGCGGTGCTGCTCGCGGAGGACCGGGACGACCTGCTCGCCGGGCTGCGTGGCCTGGCAGCCGGCTCCCCGTCGGGCGCGGTCGTCACCGGCGAGGCAACCCCGCGGGGCCCGCTCGCGGTGCTGTTCTCCGGTCAGGGCGCGCAGCGCGCCGGCATGGGCGCGGAGCTGTACGGGTCGTTCCCGGTGTTCGCGTCCGCCCTGGACGAGGTGTGTGCGCACCTGGATGTGTTGTTGCCGCGTCCGTTGCGGGAGGTGCTGTTCGCCAAGGCGGGCACGCCGGAAGCCGACCTGCTGGACCAGACCGTCTTCACCCAGGCGGGTCTGTTCGCGGTCGAGGTGGCGCTGTTCCGGCTGGTCGAGTCGTTCGGGATCGTGCCCGACTACGTGGGTGGGCATTCGATCGGTGAGGTGACGGCCGCGCACGTGGCGGGCGTGTTGTCGCTGGCGGACGCGTGTGCCCTGGTGGCGGCGCGGGGTCGGTTGATGCAGGCGTTGCCCGCCGGTGGCGGGATGCTCGCCGTGGCGGCCGACGAGGCGGCGGTGCGGGAGTCGCTGGCCGGGCTGGCTGGCGCCGACCGGGTCGGGGTCGCGGCCGTCAACGGTCCCACCGCCGTGGTCGTCTCCGGCGCGGTCGACGCCCTGGACGAGCTTGAGGCGCACTGGTCCGGGCGTGGGGCGCGCACTCGTCGACTGCGGGTGAGTCACGCGTTCCACAGTCCGTTGATGGAGCCGATGCTGGCGGAGTTCCGTACGGTGCTGGACGGATTGACGCTCCGGGAGCCGCTGTTGCCGGTGGTGTCGAACCTGTCCGGTGCCCTGGCGGATCCGGAGGAGCTCGTCAGTCCGGACTACTGGGTGCGGCACGTTCGGGAGGCCGTCCGGTACGCCGACAGTGTCGCCGCGTTGCGGGCCGCCGGAGTGGGGACGTTCCTGGAGGTCGGGCCGCAGAGCGTGCTGACCGCGATGCACGCCGACCTGCTGCCCGACGAGGACACCGTGGCGGTGGCGACGCTGCGCAAGGACCGGCCCGAGGCGTACGCCCTGCTGCACGCCCTGGCCGAGCTGCACGTCCACGGTGTCGCGGTGACCTGGACCCAGTGGTACGCCGGCACGAGCGCGTTCCGCGTCGACCTGCCCACGTACGCCTTCCAGCACCAGCGGTACTGGCCCGACGCGGCGATCCTTCCGACCCGGGCCCCCGACGACGCCGACGCCGAGTTCTGGTCGGCGGTGGAACGGGCCGACCTCACCGCCCTCGCGGCGCAACTCGGCGACGAGGCCGAACGGCTCGCCCCCGCCCTGCCGGTGCTCACCTCGTGGCGCCGGGCCCGGCACCGCCGCTCCGCCGTGGACAACTGGTCGTACCGGGTGGTGTGGCGGCCCGTCGAGCCCGGCACCGGCGTGCCGGTGGGGGAGTGGCTGCTGGTGCAGCCGGCCGGCGACCCGCTGGCCGACCGGCACGCCGACGCGGTCGACGCGGCGTTGACCCGGGCCGGCGGTACGGTGCGCCGGCTGACCGTCGACGTCGACACCGTCGACCGGGAGACCCTCACCGTCCAGCTCATCGCCGAGCTCACCGGCGGGTCGGGCACCGGGGTGCTCTCGCTGCTGGGCCTGCGGGACGAGCCCCACCCGCGCCACCCGGCGCTGCCCGCCGGGACGGCCGCCACGATGCTGCTGGTCCAGGCGCTGCACGACGCCGAGGTGCCGGCCCGGTTGTGGTGCGCCACCCGGGCGGCGGTCGCCACCGGCGACGGCGACGCGGTCGCCAGCGCCGAGCAGGCCGGGCTCTGGGGCCTGGGCCGCGTCGTCGGGCTGGAACACCCGCAGCTCTGGGCCGGCCTGGTCGACCTCCCGGAGGCGGCGGACCACGCCGGTGGGGACCGGCTGGTCCGGGCGCTCACCGGAGCCGGCGACGAGGACCAGCTCGCGGTCCGCCCCACCGGGGTGTACGCCCGCCGCCTCGTCCGGTCCGCACCGGCCGCGCCCGACGCCGCCGAGCGGTGGCGGCCCCGCGGCACCGTCCTGATCACCGGCGGCACCGGTGCCCTCGGCGCCCACGTGGCCCGCTGGGTGGCCGCCAACGGTGCCGAGCACGTCGTGCTGACCAGCCGACGCGGTGAATCGGCGCCGGGCGCGGCCGAGCTGCGCGCCGAACTCGGCGCTCACGGCGTACGCGTGTCGATCGTGGCCTGCGACGTGGCCGACCGGGACGCCGTCGCCACGCTGCTCGCCGGCCTGGACGAGGCCGTACCGCTGACCGCCGTGGTGCACGCCGCCGGCACCAACCAGCTCAGCCCGATCGTCGAGACCGACCTGGCCGCGCTGGCCGACGTGGTGGGCGGCAAGGTCTCCGGCGCGGCCCACCTGGACGCGCTGCTCGGCGACCGGCCGCTGGACGCCTTCGTCATGTTCGCCTCGATCGCCGGCATCTGGGGCAGCGGCGGGCAGGCCGGCTACGCGGCGGGCAACGCGTTCCTCGACGCGCTCGCCGAGCGGCGGCGCGCCCGTGGCCTGGCCGCCACCTCCGTGGCGTGGGGGCCGTGGGCCGACGGCGGCATGGCCACCGACGAGGCCCAGCGGATGCTGTCCCGCCGCGGCCTGACCGTCATGCCCCCGGCCGAGGCCATGCACGCGCTGCGGGTCGCCGTCGGGCAGCCGGAGCCGGGCCGGACCGTGGTCGACGTCGACTGGGCGGTCTTCGCCCCCGCGTACGCCTCGGCCCGCCCCCGCCCGCTGCTCGCCGAACTGCCCGAGGCGCGGCAGGCCCTGCACGAGTCGGTCGACGAGTCGCCCGGCGACGGCGGCGACCTGCGGCAGCGGCTGCTGCCGTTGACCCCGGCCGAGCGGGACAAGCTCCTCACCGAGCTGGTCCGCACCCACGCCGCGGCCGTCCTCGGCCACCCCGACACCGGGAAGGTCAAGCCGCAACGGGCCTTCAAGGAGCTCGGCTTCGACTCGCTCACGGCGGTCGAGCTGCGCAACCGGATCGCCCGGGCCACCGGCCTGGCGCTGCCCACCACCCTCGTGTTCGACCACCCCGACCCGGTGGCCCTCGCCGACCACCTCGGCCGGGAACTGGTGCCCGAGTCGTACGAGGCGGAGCAGGCCGACCCGGCGGAGACGGCCGTCCGGCAGGCACTCGCCACCATCCCGCTGGCCCGCATCCGGGAGGCCGGACTGCTGGACCTGCTGCTGAAGCTGACCGACGGCGACGGCGACGACGCCCCGACCGACACCGACGACTCCCTCGAGCTCATCGACGAGATGGACGCCGACACCCTGATCAGGCTTGCCCTCGACGGATCCGAGTCCTGACCCTCGTCCCACGTACGGAGAACATGATGTCTACGCCTGAGAACAAGGTCGTCGAGGCTCTTCGCGCTTCGCTCAAGGAGACGGGTCGACTCAAGCAGCTCAACCAGCAGCTGACGGCGGCGGCGCGCGAGCCGATCGCCATCGTCGCGATGTCCTGCCGGTACCCCGGCGGCGTGTCGTCACCCGACCAGCTCTGGGACCTCGTCGCCGCCGGCGGGGACGCCATCGGCGGTTTCCCCGCCGACCGGGGCTGGGACCTGGCCGACCTGACCGGCTCGCAGGACGGCCAGGCGGCCCGGTCGGCCACCCAGCAGGGCGGCTTCCTCTACGGTGCGGCCGAGTTCGACGCCGACTTCTTCGGCATCGCCCCGCGCGAGGCCAAGGCCATGGACCCGCAGCAGCGGCTGCTGCTGGAGACGTCGTGGGAGGCGTTCGAGCGCGCCGGCATCGCCCCGTCCTCCGTACGTGGGCAGAAGGTCGGCGTGTTCGTCGGCACCGCCGCCAACGGCTACGGGGTCGGGCAGCAGGGTGAGGCGGACGGCGCCGACGAGGGCTACCTGCTCACCGGCACCGCCACCAGCGTCGTCTCCGGGCGCATCGCGTACGCGCTGGGGCTGGAGGGGCCGGCGGTGACCGTCGACACCGCCTGCTCGTCGTCCCTGGTGGCGCTGCACCTGGCCTGCCAGTCGCTGCGGCAGGGCGAGTTCGACCTGGCGCTGGCCGGCGGCGTCACCGTGATGGCCACCCCCAGCGCCTTCGTCGGTTTCTCCCGCCAGCGGGGCCTGTCCTCCGACGGCCGGTGCAAGTCCTTCGCGGCGGGCGCCGACGGCACCGGCTGGGCCGAGGGTGTCGGCCTGCTGCTCGTCGAGCGGCTCTCCGACGCCCGCCGCAACGGTCACCAGATCCTCGCCGTGGTGCGGGGCAGCGCGATCAACCAGGACGGCGCGTCCAACGGCCTGACCGCCCCGAACGGGCCCGCGCAGCAGCGGGTCATCCGGCAGGCGCTCAGCAACGCCCGGCTCACCGGCGCCGACGTGGACGCCGTCGAGGCGCACGGCACCGGCACCACCCTGGGCGACCCGATCGAGGCGCAGGCGCTGCTGGCCACCTACGGCCAGGAGCGGCCCGCCGACGACCCGCTCTGGCTCGGCTCGATCAAGTCCAACATCGGGCACAGCCAGTCCGCCGCCGGCATCGCCGGGGTGATCAAGATGGTGCAGGCGATGCGGCACGGCGTACTGCCGGCGACCCTGCACGTTGACGAGCCGTCCCCGCACATCGCCTGGTCCTCCGGCGCCGTCTCCCTGCTCACCGGGGCGCGGCCCTGGCCGGAGCGGGACCGGCCCCGCCGGGCCGCGGTCTCCTCGTTCGGCATCTCCGGCACCAACGCCCACGTCATCCTGGAACAGGCCGCCCCCGTCGAGCCCGACGGCGCGGCCGAGCGGGACGTCGTCCCCGGCACCACCACCGGCCTGCTCACCGCGCCGGTGACCCTGTGGCCGCTGTCGGCGCGCTCCGGTGCGGCGCTGGCCGCGCAGGCCGGGCGGCTGGCCCGGTACGTGCGGGAGCACGAGGGTGTGCAGCCGGCGCGGGTGGCGTGGTCGCTGGCCACCACCCGGTCGGCGTTCGAGCACCGGGCCGGGGTGGTCGGCGCCGACCGCGACGAGCTGCTGGCCGGGCTGGACGCCCTCGCCGCCGGCCTGCCCGCCGCCGGTCTGGTCACCGGCGTCGTGGCCGAGCCGGGCGAGGGCCCGGTGTGGGTCTTCCCCGGCCAGGGCGCCCAGTCCGCGGGCATGGCCGCCGGCCTGATCGGCGCCAGCCCCGTGTTCGACGCCGCGCTCGCCGAGTGCCAGGCGGAACTGTCCAGATGGATCGACGTCGACATCGTCGCGGTGCTGACCGGCACCGACGAGTCCTGGCTGGACCGCTCGGAGATCGTGCAGCCGGTGCTCTTCGCCGTCGCCGTCGGTCTGGCGCGGCTCTGGCAGCACGCCGGGGTCACCCCGCAGGTGCTCATCGGTCACTCCCAGGGCGAGATCGCCGCCGCGTACCTCGCCGGGGTGCTCAGCCTGGCCGACGCGGTGAAGGTCGTGGCGCTGCGGGCGCGGGCGCTGACGGCGGTCGCGGGTGTCGGCACGATGGCCGCGCTGGACTGCTCCGCCGAGGAGACCGCCGCGCGGCTGCCCGAGGGCGTGAGCATCGCCGTGCACAACGGCCCGCGCGCGGTCGTGGTGGCCGGTCCCCGGCAGGCGCTCACCGAGCTGGTGGCGGCCTGCACGGCCGACGGGATCAAGGCCCGGGTGCTGGCCGTCGACTACCCCTCACACTCCCCGGCCATGGGAGAGATCGCCGACCGGGTACGCGCCGAGCTGGCCGGGATCACCCCCCAGGCCGGGCACACCCGGATCGTCTCCACGCTCACCGGCGACTGGGTCGACGGCACCGGCATGGACGCCGACTACTGGGTCGAGAACCTGTGCCGGCCGGTGCTGTTCGACACCGCCGTCCGGGTCGCCGTGGCGGCCGGGCACACCGCGTTCGTGGAGGTGTCGCCGCATCCGGTGCTGGGCCCGCCGCTGACCGCGATCCTCGACGACGCCGGCGTCACCGGCCAGGTGCTGGGCACCCTGCGCCGCGGCGACGACGCCGCCGTCCGGCTGCTGGCCAGCCTCGCCACCGCGCACGCGTACGGCCTGCCGGTGGACCTGCGTGCGGTGCTGGCCGCCGCCGAACCGTTGACCGACCTGCCCACGTACGCCTTCCAGCGGGAGCGCTACTGGGCCGACCGGCAGCCGCCGGCCGCCTCCGGTCCGGTCAGCCCCGACGTGGTGGACGTCGAGTTCTGGTCGGCGGTGGACCGCGCCGACGTCACCGCGCTCGCCGCCCACCTGGACCCCGCCGACCTCGACGTCCTCGCCCCGGCCCTGCCCGTGCTCTCCTCGTGGCGCCGGGCCCGGGTGCAGCGCGCCGTGCTCGACGGGTGGTCGTACCGGGTGGTGTGGAAGCCGGCCGCCACCAGCCCGGCCGCGGTCGCCGGCAGCTGGCTGGTGGTGTGCCCGACCGGCACCCCGCTCGCCGACGAGTGGGCCGACCTGATCGACGCGGCCGTCACCGCCGCCGGGGGAGAGGCGCGCCGGCTGGCCGTCGACCCCCTCGACGCGACGCGGCAGCAGCTCACCGACCTGCTCGCCGGCCACCGGGACGCCCCGCTGACCGGCGTGGTCTCGCTGCTCGGCATCGACGAGCGACCCCACCCCGACGCCCCGACGGTGCCCGTCGGGGTGGCCGCCACCACCCGGCTGGTGCAGGCCCTCCAGGACGGCGCCGTCGCCGCGCCCCTGTGGTGCCTGACCCGGGGCGGGATCGGCACCGACCCCGGCGAACCGGTCGCCAGCGCCGCCCAGGCCGCGGTCTGGGGCCTGGCCCGGGTGGTCGGCCTGGAACACCCCCGGCAGTGGGGCGGCCTGGTCGACCTGCCCGCCCAGGCCGACCCGGCCGGTGCCGACGCGCTGCTGCGGGTCCTCACCGGGGCGGGCGACGAGGACCAGTTCGCCGTACGCCCGCATGGCACCTTCGTCCGCCGGCTGGCCCGGACCACCGCCGGCCCGGCCGGGCCGGTGACCCGCTGGCAGCCGCGCGGCACCGTGCTCGTCACCGGCGGCACCGGCGCGCTCGGCGCGCAGGTGGCCCGCTGGCTCGCCGCCGACGGCGCCGAACACCTGGTGCTCACCAGCCGGCGTGGCCCGGCCGCCGCCGGCGCCCAGGAGCTGGCCGACGAGCTGACCGCGCAGGGCGTACGGGTCAGCGTGGTGGCCTGCGACATGGCCGACCGGGAGCAGGTCGCCGCCCTGGTCGCCGGGCTGGACGACGTCGCCCCGCTGAGCGCGGTCGTGCACGCGGCCGGCATCACCCAGCTCACCCCGCTTGTCGACACCGACCTGGGCGTCCTCGACGAGGTCATCGCCGGCAAGGTCGCCGGCGCGGTGCACCTCGACGCGCTGCTCGGCGACCGGCCGCTGGACGCGTTCGTGCTCTTCTCCTCCATCTCCGCGGTCTGGGGCAGCGGCGGGCAGGGCGCGTACGGGGCCGCGAACGCGTACCTCGACGCGCTGGCCGCGCAGCGCCGGGCCCGGGGACTGGCCGCCACCTCGATCGCCTGGGGCGCCTGGGCCGAGGGCGGCATGGCCACCACCGAGGAGGCCCGCCGGCTGCTCAGCCGCCGCGGGCTCAACCCGATGCAGCCCGGTGCGGCCCTGCTCGCCCTGCGCCGCGCCGTCGAGCACGGCGAGGCCTGCCTGACCGTCGCCGACGTCGACTGGACCCACTTCGCCCCGGCGTACGCCTCCGCCCGGCCGCGCCCGCTGCTCGACGACATCGCCGAGGCCCGCGAGGCGCTGCGCGGCCAGCCGGCCGACGAACAGGCCACCGACAGCGCCGGCCTGCTGCGGCGACAACTGCTCGCCCTGTCCCGCACCGAGCAGGACCGGCACCTCACCGACCTGGTCCGGGCGCACGCCGCCGCCGTGCTCGGCCACGACACCGACTCGGTGAAGGCCCGGCGCGCCTTCAAGGACCTGGGCTTCGACTCGATCACCGCGGTCGACCTGCGTAACCGGATCACCGAGGCCACCGGCCTGACCCTGCCCACCACCCTGGTCTTCGACTACCCCAACCCGGCCGCGCTGGCCGGGCACCTGGCCGCCGAGCTGCGCCTGCACGAGGTCGAGGCCGCCGGTGACCCGGTGCCGGTCGCGCCGGTCAGCGACGACCCGATCGTGATCGTCGGCATGAGCTGCCGCTACCCGGGCGGCGTCAGCGACCCGGACGGGCTGTGGGAGCTGGTCGCCGAGGGACGCGACGGCATCACCGAGTTCCGCACCGACCGGTACTGGGACCTCGACCGGCTGCTCGCCACCGACCCCGAGGCGCCCGGCCGCTCCGCGACCCGCGCCGGCGGCTTCATCGACGGGGCCACCGACTTCGACCCGGTCTTCTTCGGCATCTCCCCGCGCGAGGCCCTGGCGATGGACCCGCAGCAGCGGCTGGTGCTGGAGGCGTCGTGGGAGGTGTTCGAGCAGGCCGGCGTCGCCCCCGACGCGCTGCGCGGCAGCCGCACCGGCGTCTTCGTCGGCGCGTCCCCGTCCGGGTACGGCACCGGCGACGAGACCCGCGACCTCGACGGCTACCGGCTGACCGGTGGCGCGCACAGCGTCATCTCCGGCCGGGTCGCGTACACGTTCGGCCTGGAGGGCCCGGCGGTCACCGTCGACACCGCGTGCTCGTCGTCGCTGGTGGCGCTGCACCTCGCGGTGCAGGCGCTGCGTGCCGGCGAGTGCGACCTGGCCGTCGCGGGCGGCGTGAACGTCATGGTCACGCCCGGGGCGTTCGTGGAGTTCTCCCGGCAGGGCGGGCTCGCCGCCGACGGGCGGTGCCGGTCGTTCGCCGCGTCCGCCGACGGCACCGGCTGGGGCGAGGGCGTCGGGGCGCTGCTGGTGCAGCGTCTCTCCGACGCCCGGCGCGACGGCCGCCGCGTCCTCGCGGTGATCCGCGGCTCGGCCGTCAACCAGGACGGCGCGTCCAACGGCCTCACCGCGCCCAACGGCCCCGCGCAGCAGCGGGTGATCCGCCAGGCTCTCGCCGGTGCCGCCCTGACGCCGGCCGACGTGGACGCCGTCGAGGCGCACGGCACCGCCACCACCCTCGGTGACCCGATCGAGGCGCAGGCCCTGCTCGCCACGTACGGGCAGGACCGGCCCGCCGACCGGCCGCTCTGGCTCGGCTCGATCAAGTCGAACATCGGGCACACCCAGGCCGCCGCCGGTGTCGCCGGTGTGATCAAGATGGTGATGGCGATGCGGCACGGGGTGCTGCCGCCGACGCTGCACGTCGACGAGCCGACCCCGCACGTCGACTGGTCGGCCGGGGCGGTCTCCCTGCTGACCGAGGCCCAGCCGTGGCCCGCCGACGGTCGGCCGCGCCGCGCCGCCGTCTCCTCCTTCGGGGTCAGCGGCACCAACGCCCACGTGATCATCGAGCAGCCGGAGCCGGAGGCCGAGGGCGACGAGCCGGCCGCCGTGCCGCCCCCGCCGCTGGTGCCGGTGCTGCTCTCCGCCCGGGGCGAGGACGGACTGCCCCGCCAGGCGGCCCGCTGGGCTGACTGGCTGGCGGCCGGCCCGGCGCCGGAACCGCTGGACCTCGGGTGGTCCTCGGTGACCGCCAGGTCCGCCCTGGACCACCGGGCCGTGCTGCTCGTCGCCGACCGGGCGGATCTGGCCGCCGGGCTGCGGGCGCTGGCCGACGACGAGCCGTCCCGCGTCGCCGTGACCGGCCGGGCCACCGAACGCGGTCCGCTGGCGGTGCTGTTCTCGGGTCAGGGTGCGCAGCGTGCCGGCATGGGTGCCGGGTTGTACGGGTCGTTCCCGGTGTTCGCGTCCGCCCTTGACGAGGTGTGCGCGCAGCTCGATCCGCTGTTGCCGCGTCCGCTGCGGGAGGTGTTGTTCGCGGAGGCGGGCAGCCCGGAGGCGGAGCTGTTGGATCAGACGGTGTTCACGCAGGCCGGTCTGTTCGCGGTCGAGGTGGCGCTGTTCCGCCTGGTGGAGTCGTTCGGGGTCGTGCCGGACTACGTGGGTGGGCATTCGATCGGTGAGGTGACGGCCGCGCACGTGGCCGGGGTGCTGTCGCTGGCCGACGCGTGTGCCCTTGTCGCGGCGCGCGGCCGGTTGATGCAGGCCCTGCCGTCCGGTGGCGGGATGCTCGCCGTCGCGGCCGACGAGGCGGCGGTGCGGGAGTCCCTTTCCGGGTTCGCCGACCGGGTCGGCATCGCGGCCGTCAACGGACCCACCGCCGTGGTGGTGTCGGGCGACGTGGCCGCGCTAGATGATCTTGAGGTGTCCTGGTCCGACAGTGGCGTACGGACCCGTCGGCTGCGGGTCAGCCACGCGTTCCACAGCCCGCTCATGGAGCCGATGCTGGCGGAGTTCCGTGCGGTCCTGGACGGGTTGACGTTCGCGGCGCCGTTGCTGCCGGTGGTGTCGAACGTGACAGGTGCGCTCGCCGACGCGGACACGCTGTGCACCCCGGACTACTGGGTGCGGCACGTCCGCGAGGCGGTCCGCTACGCCGACGGGATCACCGCCCTGCGCGGCGCGGGCGTCGACACGTTCCTGGAGGTCGGCCCGCAGAGCGTGCTGACCGCCATGAACGCCGACCAGGTCCCCGCCAGCGCGCTTGTCGTCGCCGTGCAACGCCGCGACCGGCCCGAGCCGCGTACGCTGCTGACCGGCCTCGCCGAACTCTTCACCGCCGGGGTGCCCGTCGACTGGACCCCGCTGTTCGCCGGCACCGGCGCCCGCCGGGTCGCCCTGCCCACGTACGCCTTCCGGCAGGAACGCTTCTGGCTGCGCCCGGCCGGGCGTACCTCCGACGTCACCGGCGCCGGACTGGGCGCGGCCGGGCACCCGCTGCTCGGCGCCGCCGTGCGGCTGGCCGGCGAGGACGCCGTGGTGCTGACCGGCCGGCTGTCCGCGTCGGCGCAGCCCTGGCTGGCCGACCACGTCGTGGCCGGCACGGTGGTGGTCCCCGGCACGGCGCTGCTCGACCTGGCCCTGGCCGCCGGCGAGGAGCTGGGCGCCGCCCGGGTCCGTGAGCTGACCATCGCCGCCCCGCTGGTCCTGCCCGCCCACGGCGGCGTCCGCGTCCAGGTCTGGGTCGACACCGCCGACGCCTCCGGCGGCCGGGTGGTGACCGTCCACTCCCAGCCCGACGGCGCCCCCGACGGCGACTGGGTACGCCACGCCGAGGGCGTCGTGGCCGCCGCCGACCCGGCCGACGACGCCGGCCTCGGCCAGTGGCCGCCCGCCGGGGCGACCGAGGTGGACCTCACCGGCTGGTACCCCGCCCTCGCCGGGCACGGCCTGTCCTACGGGCCGCTGTTCCAGGGTCTGCGCCGGGCCTGGACCGGCGACGACGGCGCCGTCTACGCCGAGGTCGCCCTGCCCGTCGACGCTTCCGACGCCGGGCAGGGCTTCGGGGTGCACCCGGCCCTGCTCGACGCCGCCCTGCACCCGACCGGCCTGCTCCCCGCCGACGCGACGACCGGCCCGATGATGGTCTTCGCGTTCGAGGGTGTCCAGGTCCACGCCGTCGGCGCCAGCCTGCTCCGGGTCCGGCTGGCCCGGGCCGGCTCGACGGTGCGGCTGCACGCGGTCGACGAGACCGACAGTCCCGTGGTGTCGATCGACTCCCTGGTGCTGCGCGAGCAGACCGCGGCCGACCCGAGCGCGGCGGCCGTCGCCGCCCGGTCCCTGTTCGAGGTGAGCTGGCCCGCCGAGCCGACCACCCCCGTCGAGCTGCCCGCCGGCGACTGGGCGGTCCTCGGCGCCGCCGTCGCGGGCCTTGCCGGCGCCGCCGTACACCCGGACCTGGACGACCTGCTCGCGGCCGTCCGGGCCGGCGCCGGTGCGCCGGCGCTGATCCTGCTGCCGGTGCCCGCCGGAGCGGGGGACGCCCCGCCGGCCCAGGTCCGGTCGGCCACCGCCGAGACCCTGGCGGTGGCGCAACGGTGGCTCGCCGCCGACGAGCTCGCCGGCTCCCGCCTCGTCGTGGTCACCCGGGGCGCCGTCGCCGCCGTCGACACCGACCGGGTGACCGACCTGGCCGGCGCCGCCGTGTGGGGCCTGCTCCGGTCGGCGCAGTCCGAGCACCCCGACCGGATCGCCCTCGCCGACGTCGACCGGGACCTCACCGGCCCGGACCTCGCGCTGCTCGCCGGCGCCGGCGACCAGGTCGCCCTGCGCGCCGACACCGTGCGCGTGCCCCGGCTCGTCCGCGCCGCGCCCCCGGCCGCCGCCGCGCCGTCGGTGGGCGAGGGCACCGTTGTCGTCACCGGCGGTACGGGCGCGCTGGGCGCGCTGCTGGCCCGGCACCTGGTGTCGGCCCGGTCGGTGCGGTCCCTGGTGCTGGTCAGCCGCCGTGGCGCCGACGCCGGTGGGGCGTCGGAGCTGGTGGCCGAGCTGGCGGGGCTGGGTGCCGAGGCCCGGGTGGTGGCCTGCGACGTGACCGACCGGGACCAGGTGCACGCCCTGATCGCGGAGATCACCGCGACCGGCCGGCTGGCCGGCGTGGTGCACGCCGCCGGCGTCCTCGACGACGCCGTGCTGACCGGGATCACCCCCGAACGGTTGGCGTCGGTGCTGGCGCCGAAGGTGGACGCGGCCTGGTGGCTGCACGAGGCCACCGCCGGACTGGACGTCGACCTGTTCGTGCTGTTCTCCTCGATCGCCGGGGTGCTCGGCTCGCCGGGGCAGGGCGCGTACGCGGCCGGCAACGCCTTCCTGGACTCCCTCGCCGCCCACCGGCGTGACCTCGGCCTGCCGGCGGTGTCCCTGGCCTGGGGCAGGTGGGACACCGACACGGACGGGATGACCGCCGCCCTGAGCGGTGCCGCCCGCACCCGGATGACCCGCTCCGGCATCGACCCGATCACCGCCCCCGTCGGCATGGCACTCTTCGACGCCGCCGTCGCCGCCGACACCGCCACCCTGACCCCCGCGGTGATCGACCTGCGGGCGATGCGGGCCGCGACCGCCGCGACCGGCGTACCGCCGGTCCTGCGGGCCCTCGTCGGCGCCACGGCGACCCGCCGGCAGGCCGGCGCCGCCGCGGGCGGCTGGGCGCAGCGCCTCGCCGCGCTGCCCACCGACGAGGCCCGGGCCCAGGTCGAGACCCAGGTGCGCGCCCTGGTCGCCCAGGTGCTCGGGCACGGCAGCGCCGAGGCGGTCCCCGCCGACCGGGCGTTCCGCGACCTGGGCTTCGACTCGCTGACCGCCGTCGACCTGCGCAACCGGGTCAACGCCGCCACCGGCCTGCGGCTGCCCTCCACCCTCGTCTTCGACCACCCGACGCCCAGCGCCCTGGCCGCGCACATCCACCAGCAGCTCTCCGGGCAGGTCGTCGCCCACACCGAGGCGGTCCGCGCCGTCGGCGTCGACGAGCCGATCGCCATCGTCGGCATGGCCTGCCGCTACCCCGGCGGGGTGTCCTCGCCCGAGCAGTTGTGGGCGCTGCTCGTGGCCGGTGGCGACGGCATCGGCGAGTTCCCGACCGACCGGGGCTGGGACCTGGACGGGCTCTTCCACCCCGACCCCGACAACCCCGGCACCTCGTACGCCCGCCACGGCGGCTTCCTGGACGGCGCGGGTCGGTTCGACCCCGGCTTCTTCGGCATCTCGCCCCGGGAGGCCCTCGCCATGGACCCGCAGCAGCGCCTGCTGCTGGAGGCGTCCTGGGAGACGTTCGAGTCCGCCGGCATCGACCCGGCGCGGGTACGCGGCAGCCGCACGGGCGTGTTCGCCGGCCTGATGTACCACGACTACGCCTCGCAGGTGCAGGAGCTGCCCGAGGGCCTGGAGGGCTACATCGGCACCGGCAACTCCGGCAGCGTCGTGTCGGGCCGGGTGGCCTACACGTTCGGCCTGGAGGGGCCGGCGGTCACCGTGGACACCGCCTGCTCGTCGTCGCTCGTCGCGCTGCACCTCGCCGCGCAGGCGCTGCGGTCGGGGGAGTGCGACCTGGCCCTCGCGGGCGGCGTGACCGTGATGGCCACGCCGGGGACGTTCATCGAGTTCTCCCGGCAGCGGGGGCTCGCCGCCGACGGGCGGTGCAAGTCGTTCGCGGCGTCGGCGGACGGCACCGGCTGGTCGGAGGGCGTGGGCATGCTGCTCGTGCAGCGGCTGTCCGACGCCCGGCGGGAGGGCCGGCACATCCTGGCGGTCGTGCGGGGCACGGCGGTGAACCAGGACGGCGCGTCCAACGGGCTCACCGCCCCGAACGGGCCGTCGCAGCAGCGGGTCATCCGCCAGGCCCTGGCCAACGCCCGCCTGAGCACGCTCGACGTGGACACGGTCGAGGCGCACGGCACCGGCACCACCCTCGGTGACCCGATCGAGGCGCAGGCGCTGCTGGCCACGTACGGGCAGGACCGGGACGGCCGGGAGCCGCTGTGGCTCGGCTCGGTCAAGTCGAACCTCGGGCACACCCAGGCGGCAGCCGGGGCGGCCGGCATCATCAAGATGATCATGGCGATGCGGCACGGCGTCCTGCCGGCGACCCTGCACGTCGACGAGCCGTCGCCGCACATCGACTGGACGGCGGGCGCCGTCGAGCTGCTTACCGAGGCCCGGCCCTGGCCGGCGACCGGCCGGCCCCGCCGGGCCGCCGTGTCCTCGTTCGGGGTCAGCGGCACCAACGCGCACGTGATCATCGAGCAGCCGCCCGCCGACGCCCCGCCGGCCCCGGCCGGCGCGACGCCCGAGCCTGCCCTGCCCGCGCCCGTGCTGCTCTCCGCCCGCTCCGACGCCGCGCTGGCCGCCCAGGCGGACCGCTGGGCCCGCTGGCTCGCCGCCGACGAGACCCGCCGCCCGATCGACGTCGGCTGGTCGTCCGTCGTCAGCCGCGCGATCCTGGAACACCGCGCCGTCGTCGCCGCCGGCGACCGGGACGAGCTGCTCGCCGGGCTGCGCGCCCTCGCCGCCGGCTCCCCGGCCGCCGGGGTCGTCACCGGTACGGGATCCGCGCGCGGCCGGCTCGCCGTCCTCTTCTCCGGTCAGGGCGCGCAGCGCGCCGGGATGGGCCGGGAGTTGTCCGAGGCGTTTCCGGTGTTCGCCTCGGCGCTGGACGAGGTGTGCGGGCAGCTCGACCCGCTGCTGCCGCGGCCGCTGCGCGAGGTGTTGTTCGCCGCCGAGGGTTCGCCGGAGGCGGAGCTGCTGGACCAGACCGTGTTCACGCAGGCCGGTCTGTTCGCGGTCGAGGTGGCGCTGTTCCGCCTGGTCGAGTCGTTCGGGGTGGTGCCGGACCTTGTGGGCGGCCACTCGATCGGGGAGATCACGGCCGCGTACGTGGCCGGGGTGTTCACGCTGGCCGACGCGTGCGCGCTCGTCGCGGCGCGCGGCCGGCTGATGCAGGCGCTGCCGGCCGGCGGCGGGATGCTGGCCGTGGCCGCGCCGGAGGCCGAGGTGCTGGCGTCCCTGGACGGCCGCACCGACTCACTCGGCATCGCGGCCGTCAACGGGCCGACCGCCGTCGTCGTCTCCGGAGCCGTCGACGCGCTCGACGAGGTGCGGGCCACCTGGCAGGGGCGCGGCGTGCGGACGCGCCGGCTGGCCGTCAGCCACGCCTTCCACAGCCCGCTGATGGAGCCGATGCTCGCCGGGTTCCGGGCGGTCCTCGACGGGCTGACGTTCCGGGCGCCGCTGCTGCCCGTCGTGTCGAACCTGACCGGGGCGCTCGCCGACCCGCAGGAGCTGACCCGCCCCGACTACTGGGTCCGGCACGTCCGCGAGGCCGTCCGGTACGCCGACGGCGTCGCCGCCCTCCGGGACGCCGGCGCGGGCACCTACCTGGAGATCGGCCCTCAGAGCGTCCTCACCGCCCTGAACGCCGACCTGCTCGCCGAGGACGCCCTGGCCGTCGCCACGCAGCGGCGCGACCGCGACGCCGGGCAGGCGCTGCTGCACGCCCTGGCCGAGCTGCACGTCAACGGCGTCCCCGTCACCTGGACCCAGTGGTACGCCGGGACGGACCCGCGCCGCGTCGACCTGCCGACGTACGCGTTCCAGCACGAGCACTACTGGCTCGGCATCGGCCGCGCCCGCGCGGGCGACGTCACCGGCGCGGGGCTGGGCGCCGCCGGGCACCCGCTGCTCGGCGCGGCGGTCACCGTCGCCGGCGAGGACATGGTGGTCCTGACCGGCCGGCTGTCGGTCGCCACGCACCCCTGGCTCGCCGAGCACGTCGTCGCCGGCACGGTCGTCGTGCCCGGCACCGCCCTCGTGGAGCTGGCGGTCCGGGCGGGCGACGAGGTGGGCGCCTCCCGCGTACGGGAGCTGACCATCGCGGCGCCGCTGGTGCTGCCCGAGACCGGCGGGGTACGGGTGCAGGTGCGCGTCGGCGCCGCCGACGAGGCGGGCGGCCGGGGCGTGGCCGTGCACTCGCAGTCCGACGGCGACCCGGACGCCGGCTGGATCCGGCACGCGGAGGGCGTGCTGGATCCGGCGTCGGCCGACGAGCCGACCCTCGGCGCCTGGCCGCCCGCCGGGCTCGCCGAGGCCGACCTGGCCGGCTGGTATCCCGGGCTCGCCGAGCACGGCCTGTCCTACGGGCCGGTGTTCCAGGGGCTGCGCCGGCTGTGGACCGGCGACGGCGAGGTCTACGCCGAGGTCGCGCTGCCGGACGAGGCGGCCGGCGAAGCCACCCGGTTCGGCGTCCACCCCGCGCTGCTGGATGCCGCGCTGCACCCCGTCGGGCTGCTGCTCGCCGAGGAGGCCGGCGGGCCACGCGTGCCGTTCGCGTTCGAGGGCGTGCAGGTGCACGCCGCCGGGGCCCGCGTCCTGCGGGTACGGCTCACCCGGGCCGGCACCTCCGCGCGGCTGGTCGCGGTGGACGAGTCGGGCGCGCCCGTGGTGTCCGTCGACTCCCTCGTCCTGCGGGAGATGACGGCCGTGGCCGCCGCCGGCCCGGCGGCCCGGTCGCTGTTCGCCCTCGCCTGGCAGCCCGAGGACGTCGTCGGGGCCGACGGGACGCCCGGCTGGGCGCTGTTGGCCGCCGAACCGTACGAGGTGGACCTGCCGGCGTTCCCGGCCGTCGACGCGCTGGTCGAGGCGGTCGGCGCGGGCCGGGTCGAGGCGCCGCGCGCCCTGCTGCTGCCGCTGTTCGCCGCCGCTCCCGAGGCGTCCGTGCCGGACGTCGATGCCGAGGTGCCCGTGCCGGACGCCGTCCGCGCGGTCACCGCCGACCTCCTGGCCGCCGTGCAGACCTGGCTGGCGGCCGACGCGCTCGCCGACACCAGGCTCGTCGTGGCGACCCGGGGGGCCGTGGCCGCCCGGGACGGGGACCACGTCACCGACCTCGCGGGTGCCGCCGCGTGGGGCCTGCTGCGGTCGGCGCAGTCGGAGCACCCGGGCCGCATCGTCCTGGCCGACCTGGACGGCGACCTGGACGCGGGCGTCCTGGCCCTGCTGGCCCGGGTCACCGCCGATCCGGCCGCCACGGGCGGCCAACTGGCCGTCCGGGAGAGCCGCGCCTTCGTGCCGCGTCTGGTCCGGGCGCCGGCCGGGGCCGCGCCGGTCCTGGGCGAGGGCACGGTGCTGGTGACCGGCGGCACGGGTGCGTTGGGCGCGCTCGTGGCGGAGCACCTGGTGACCGGGTACGGGGTGCGGTCGCTGGTGCTGGTGTCGCGGCAGGGTCCGGCCGCCGCGGGCGCGGACGCGCTGGTGGAGCGGCTGTCGGCGCTGGGCGCGTCGGCGCGGGTGCTGGCGTGCGACGTGACCGACCGGGAGCAGGTGGCCGGGCTGGTCGCCGAGGTGACCTCGGCGGGCCGGCTGGCCGGGCTGGTGCACACCGCCGGCGTGCTCGACGACGGAGTGGTCTCGTCGCTGACGGCGGAGCGGCTGGCGGCCGTGCTCGCGCCGAAGGTGTCGGCGGGCTGGTTGCTGCACGAGGCGACGGCAGGCCTGGACCTGGACCTGTTCGTGGTGTTCTCGTCGGCGGCCGGTGTGCTGGGCTCGCCGGGTCAGGCGGCGTACGCGGCGGGCAACGCGTTCCTGGACGCGCTCGCGGCGTACCGGCGGCAGGCGGGCCTGCCGGCGGTCAGCCTGGCGTGGGGCATGTGGGACACCGACGGCATGGCGGCGTCGGTGTCGGAGGCGGACCGGGCGCGCTCGGCGCGGGCCGGCCTGACGCCGATGACCGCCGAGGTCGGGTTGGCGCTGTTCGACGCCGCGCTGGGCGGGGAGCAGCCGGCGCCCGTGCCGGCCGTGATCGACGTACCGGCGATGCGGGCCGCCCTCGGCGCGGCCGGTCAGGTGCCGGCGGTGCTGCGCACCCTGGTCGGGACGGCGGTCGCCCGCCGGCAGGCCGGTCACGGCGGCGACTGGGCCGACCAGCTGGCGGGCCTGGCCCCCGACGAGGCCCGCGCCCGGGTCGACCTGCTGGTGCGGGGCCTGGTGGCGCAGGTGCTCGGCCACGGCGGCGCGGAGGCGGTGCCGGCGGACCGGGCGTTCCGGGAGTTGGGCTTCGACTCGCTGACGGCGGTGGACCTGCGCAACCGGGTCAACGCGGCCACCGGGCTGCGGCTGGCGTCGACCCTGGTGTTCGACTACCCGACCCCGGCCGTGCTGGCCGACCACCTGTACGCGCAGGTCTCCGGCCAGCTCACCGCCCGCCGCCCGGCGGCGCGGGTGGTCGGCGTCGACGAGCCGATCGCGATCGTCGGCATGGCCTGCCGCTACCCCGGCGGCGTGGACAGCCCCGACCAGCTGTGGGCGCTGCTGGCCGCCGGCGGGGACGGGATCGACGAGTTCCCCACCGACCGGGGCTGGGACCTCGACGGCCTCTTCGACCCCGACCCGGACCGCAGCGGTACGTCGTACACGCGGCACGGTGGGTTCCTGTACGGGGCGGCGGAGTTCGACCCCGGGTTCTTCGGCATCTCGCCGCGCGAGGCCCTCGCCATGGACCCGCAGCAGCGGCTGCTGCTGGAGGCGTCCTGGGAGACGTTCGAGTCCGCCGGTCTCGACCCGGCGAGGGCGCGCGGCTCCCGTACCGGCGTCTTCGCCGGCGTCATGTATCACGACTACGCCTCGCGGCTGGCCGACCTCCCGCCGGACGCCGAGGGTTTCATCGGTACGGGCACCGCCGGCAGCGTGCTGTCGGGGCGGGTGGCGTACACGTTCGGGCTGGAGGGCCCGGCGGTCACCGTCGACACGGCCTGCTCGTCGTCGCTGGTCGCCCTGCACCTGGCCGCGCAGGCGCTGCGGTCGGGGGAGTGCGACCTGGCGCTGGCCGGCGGTGTCACCGTGATGTCGACGCCGGGGACGTTCGTGGAGTTCTCGCGGCAGCGTGGGCTGTCGGCCGACGGCCGGTGCAAGTCGTTCGCCGCCTCGGCGGACGGCACCGGCTGGTCGGAGGGCGTGGGCATGCTGCTGGTGCAGCGGCTCTCTGACGCGCAGCGCGACGGCCGGCGGATCCTGGCCGTGGTACGCGGTACCGCGGTCAACCAGGACGGCGCGTCGAACGGCCTGACGGCGCCGAACGGTCCGTCGCAGCAGCGGGTGATCCTGGAGGCCCTGGCCGCCGCCCGCCTCAGCACGGCCGACGTGGACGCGGTGGAGGCGCACGGCACGGGCACGACGCTGGGCGACCCGATCGAGGCGCAGGCGTTGCTGGCCACGTACGGGCAGGACCGGCCCGCCCAGCGGCCGTTGCTGCTGGGCTCGATCAAGTCGAACATCGGGCACACGCAGGCGGCGGCGGGTGTGGCCGGCGTGATCAAGATGATCATGGCGATGCGGCACGGCATCGTGCCGCCCACGCTGCACGTGGACGAGCCGTCCCCGCACGTCGACTGGAGCGCCGGGGCGGTCGCCCTGGCCAGGGAGGCGACGCCGTGGCCGGCCGTCGACCGGCCGCGCCGGGCCGCGGTCTCGTCCTTCGGCATCTCCGGCACCAACGCCCACGTGGTCCTGGAGCAGGCGCCGGTCGCCGCCGCCCCGCCGACCCGGCCCGCGCCGAGTGGCGGGGTGCCCGGACTGGTCGCCCCGGACGCCGTACCGCTGCTCGTGTCGGCCCGCAGCCCGCGCGCGCTGCGCGACCAGGCGACCCGGATCCGGGAGTGGCTCGCCGGGCAGCCGGAGCTCGACCTCGTCGACGTCGGCTGGTCGCTGGCCACCGGCCGTGCCCACCACCCGTACCGGCAGGTGGTGGTCGCCGCCGGCCGGGACGACGTGTCGGCGGGGCTGGCCCTGGCCGAGCCCGCCGGTGCGGCCGGTGACGAGAAGCCGAAGACGGTGTTCGTCTTCCCGGGCCAGGGCTCGCAGTGGGCGGGCATGGCCCTGGACCTGCTGGAGTCGTCGCCGGTCTTCCGGGACCGGCTGCGGGAGTGCGGGGCGGAGCTGTCCCGGCTGGTCGACTGGTCGCTGGAGGGCGTGCTGCGGGCGGCTCCGGACGCGCCGCCGATGGACCGGGTCGACGTGGTGCAGCCGCTGCTGTTCTCGGTCATGGTGTCCCTGGCCGAGGTGTGGAAGTCCTGCGGCGTCGTGCCGGACGCGGTCATCGGCCACTCGCAGGGCGAGATCGCCGCGGCCTGCGCCGCCGGTGCCCTGACCCTGCCCGACGCGATGCGGCTCGTCGTCGCGCGCAGCCGGGGCCTGCTCGCCATCTCGGGTCTGGGCGGAATGGTGTCCGTGCCGCTGTCGGCCGAGGACACCGAGCGGTTGATCGCGCCGTGGGCGGGCACCCTCTCCGTCGCCGCGCTCAACGGCGCCAGCGTCACCGTCGTGTCGGGCGACGCCGCGTCGGTGACCGAGCTGCTCGCCGTCTGCGCCGAGCGGGACATCCGGGCCCGGCAGATCGCGGTGGACTACGCGTCGCACGGCGCGCACGTCGACGCCGTCCGCGACGATCTGGCCGCCGCCCTCGGCACGATCGACGCCGGCCCCACCGGGGTGGCCTTCTACTCCACGGTCACCGGCGACCTGCTGGACACCACCGCGCTCGACGCCGACTACTGGTACCGCAACCTGCGGGAGCCGGTGCGGCTCGCGCCCGTGCTCGACGCACTGATCGACGGCGGGTACCGGGCCTTCGTGGAGATCAGTCCGCATCCGGTGCTGAAGGTCGTGGTCCAGGACGCCCTCGACCGGGCCGACGCCGCCCGGTCGGGCGGCGTGGTCGTCGGCTCGCTGCGCCGCGACGAGGACGGCCGCCGCCAGTTGCTCACCGCGCTGGCCGGGCTACACGCCGCGGGCGTACGGGTGGACTGGGAGGCGGTGTTCGCCGGCTCCGGTGCCCGCCGGGTGGAGCTGCCGACGTACGCGTTCCAGCGGGAACGGTTCTGGCCCGACGCGGCGGCCTGGCGCGTCGGCGACGTGTCCAGCGCCGGCCTCGCCGCCCCGAGCCACCCCCTGCTCGGCGCCGCCGTGCGCCTCGCCGGTGACGACGAGGTGGTGCTGACCGGGCGGCTGTCCCTCGGGTCGCACCCCTGGTTGGGCGACCACGTGGTGTCGGGTGCGGTGGTGGTGCCGGGCACGGCGTTGGTGGAGCTGGTGGTGCGGGCCGGTGACGAGGTGGGCACCTCCCGGGTGCAGGAGCTGACCATCGCCGCGCCGCTGACGCTTCCGCCGTCCGGTGCGGTGCGGGTGCAGGTGCGCGTCGGCGTGGCCGACGGGTCCGGCGCGCGCCAGGTGACCGTGTACTCCCAGCCGGAGGAGGACGCCGACGCCGAGTGGCTGCGGCATGCCGAGGGCGTGCTGGAGCCGGCGTCGTCCGCGGAGCAGGCGCTCCAGGCGTGGCCACCCGCCGGGGTGTCCGAGGTGGACCTCACCGGCTGGTACGACGCCCTGGCCGGCCACGGCCTCGCCTACGGGCCCGTGTTCCAGGGCCTGCGGCGGGTGTGGACCGGCGGCGGCGAGGCGTACGCCGAGATCGCGCTGCCCGACGCGGCGGCCGAGGCCGCCGGACAGTTCGAGGTCCACCCCGCCCTGCTCGACGCCGCCCTGCACCCGATCGGGCTGCTGCTGGACACCGACACCGACGCCACGTCCGGGCCCCGGGTGCCGTTCACGTTCGAAGGCGTGCAGGTGCACGCGTCGGGCGCGCGGGCGCTGCGGGTGCGGGCGACCCGGGCGGGCTCCGGCGTGCGCCTGGTCGCCTACGACGGGTCGGGTGCCCCGGTGGTGTCGGTGGACTCCCTCGTGCTGCGGGAGATGGACGCCGGTGCCGCGCCGAGCGTCGCGGACCGCTCCCTGTTCGAGGTGTCCTGGCAGGCCGAGGACGTCACCCCGGCGCGGGACGTCGACCTCTGGGCGCTGGCGGACAGCCGGCCGGTCGACGGCGCCGAGCCGGGGAACCCCGTCCCGGTCGAGCTGCCGGGCGTGCGGGTGGTGGCGGACGTGTCGGCGCTGCTGGCCGCGGTCGAGGCGGGACAGCCCGCACCGACGGCCGTGCTGCTCCCGGTGCCCGTCCGCGGGCTCGACGTGCCCGTTCCGCAGGCCGTACGGGCGGTCACCACCGATGTCCTCGCGGCGGTGCGGCCCTGGCTGGCTGCCGACGCGCTCGCGGACGCGCGGCTGGTCGTCGTGACCCGGGGCGCCGTGGTGGCCCGGGACGACGACCGGCTGGCCGACGCCGCGGGTGCGGCCGTGTGGGGCCTGCTGCGGTCGGCCCAGTCGGAACACCCCGACCGCATCGTCCTGGCCGACCTCGACCGCGAACCGGACGCCGACACCCTGGCGGTACTCGCCGCCGCAGCCGCCGACCCGGCCGCCACCGGCGGGCAACTCGCGGTCCGCGACGGCCGGGTGTACGTGCCCAGGCTGGTGCGGCCCACGTCGCCGCACCGCAGCCAGGACGCCCACGCCGGTGGGGTGCTGCCGGCCGCGTTCGACCCGGACGGCACCGTGCTGATCACGGGTGCCAGCGGCACGCTGGCCGGCATCGTGGCCCGGCACCTCGTCGCCACGGGGCAGGCCCGGCACCTGGTGCTGGCCTCCCGGCGGGCCCCCGCCGAGGGCAGCGACTACGCCGCGCTGGTCGACCGGTTGACCGAGGACGGCGCGACGGTGACCGCCGTCGCCGTGGACGTCGCCGATCCGGCCCAGGTGGCCGACCTGGTCGCCGGGGTGGATCAGGCGCATCCGTTGACCGCGGTGGTGCACGCCGCGGGGGTGATCGCCGACGCCACGATCACCTCGCTGGACGCGGAGACGCTGGACGCGGTCATGGCGCCGAAGGTGGACGCCGCGTGGGCACTGCACGAGGCCACGGCGGGCCTGGACCTGTCGGCGTTCGTGCTGTTCTCGTCCATCGCGGCCACGCTGGGCTCGCCCGGGCAGGGCAACTACGCCGCGGCGAACGGGTTCCTGGACGCCCTCGCCCGGCAGCGCCGCGAGCAGGGCCTGCCGGCGGTCAGCCTGGCGTGGGGGCTCTGGGCCACCACCAGCAGCATGACCGCCCACCTGGAGGCGACCGAGCACCGGCGGGCCATCCGCGCCGGCAGCGGCCCGCTCACCGACGCCGAGGGGCTCGCCCTCCTCGACGCCGCGCAGCGGCACGGCGGCGCGCACCTCGTACTGATGAAGCTGCCCGCGCGGGTGACCGGTGCGGTACCGGCGATGCTGCGCAACCTCCTGCGTCAGCCCGCCCGGCGACGGGCGGGGGAGCCGGGCGGCGGAGAGCTGGCGGTGGGCCAGCGGTTCGCGGCGCTGAGCCCGGCCGAACGCCGGGAACAGCTCGTCGAACTGGTCGTCGGGAGCGTGGCGGGGGTGCTGGGGCACCGGTCGGCCGGGAGCGTGGACCCGCAGCGGCCGTTCAAGGACCTGGGCTTCGACTCGCTGACCTCGGTCGAGCTGCGCAACCGGCTGGCCACCGCCACCGGCCTGCGGCTGCCGGCCACGATCACCTTCGACTACCCCACCCCGGTCGTGCTGGCCGAGTTCCTCGACGGGGAGATCGCGGGCCGGGTGGACGCGGCGCCGACGCGGGGGACCGCCGTGGCGGTCCTCGACGAGCCGGTCGCCATCATCGGCATGGCCTGCCGCTTCCCCGGCGACGTGCAGACCCCCGAGCAGTTGTGGGAGCTGGTGGCCGCCGGCGCGGACGCGATGCGGGAGTTCCCGACGGACCGCGGCTGGGACCTGGAGTCGCTGTTCCACCCGGACCCGGGCCACAGCGGCACCTCGTACGCCCGGCACGGCGCGTTCCTCGACGGGGCGGCCGAGTTCGATCCCGACTTCTTCGGGATCTCGCCGCGTGAGGCCCTCGCCATGGATCCGCAGCACCGACTGCTGCTGGAGAGCACATGGGAGGCGTTCGAGTCCGCCGGGCTGGACCCGTCCACCGCGCGCGGCAGCCGCACCGGCGTCTTCGCCGGGGTGATGTACCACGACTACACGACGCGCCTGATGGAGGTGTCGGAGGAGGTCGAGGGCTACTTCGGCACCGGCACCTCCGGCAGCGTCGCCTCCGGGCGGGTGGCGTACACGCTGGGCCTGGAGGGCCCGGCGGTGACCGTGGACACCGCGTGTTCGTCGAGTCTGGTGACGCTGCACCTGGCGGTGCAGGCGCTGCGCTCGGGGGAGTGCGACATGGCCCTCGCGGGCGGCGTGACGGTCATGGCGACGCCGGGGACGTTCATCGAGTTCTCCCGGCAGCGGGGCCTGTCGCCGGACGGGCGGTGCAAGGCGTTCGCCGCCGCCGCGGACGGCACGGGCTGGGGCGAGGGCGTGGGCATGCTGCTCGTGCAGCGGCTCTCCGACGCGCAGCGGGACGGCCGGCGGATCCTGGCCGTGGTACGCGGTACCGCGGTCAACCAGGACGGCGCGTCGAACGGGTTGACGGCGCCGAACGGGCCCTCGCAGCAGCGGGTCATCCGGCAGGCCCTCGCCAACGCCCGACTGTCGGTCGCCGACGTCGACGTGGTGGAGGCGCACGGCACGGGCACGACGCTGGGCGACCCGATCGAGGCGCAGGCGTTGCTGGCCACGTACGGGCAGGACCGGCCGGCGGACCGGCCGCTGCTGCTCGGCTCGATCAAGTCGAACATCGGGCACACGCAGGCCGCCGCCGGTGTGGCCGGCGTGATCAAGATGGTCCTGGCGATGCGGCACGGCATCGTGCCGCCCACGTTGCACGTGGACGAGCCGTCGCCGCACATCGACTGGACGACCGGGGCCGTGGCCCTGGCGACGGAGGCGACGCCGTGGCCGGTGGTGGACCGGCCGCGCCGGGCGGCGGTGTCGTCGTTCGGGATCTCGGGCACGAACGCGCACGTGATCGTCGAGCAGCCGCCGGCCGAGGTGGTCGAGGGCGAGGTCGTCGAGCGCCGGGTGCCGCCGGCGGTGCCGGTGCTGCTGTCGGCGCGGACGGGGCCGGCCCTCGCGGCGCAGGCGGGCCGGTGGGCGCGTTGGCTCGCGGCCGACGAGGCGCTGCGTCCGGTGGACGTGGCGTGGTCGTCGGTGACGACCCGCGCGGTGCTGGAGCACCGTGCGGCGGTCGTCGCCGCCGACCGGGACGACCTGCTGGCCGGGCTGCGGAGCCTGGCGTCGGGCGAGCCGTCGGGCGCGGTGGTGACCGGCGCGGCGACCGCCAACGGTCCGCTGGCGGTGCTGTTCTCCGGTCAGGGTGCGCAGCGCGCCGGCATGGGTGCCGGGTTGTACGCGGCGTTCCCGGTGTTCGCGTCGGCGTTGGACGAGGTGTGCGCGCAGCTCGATCCGTTGTTGCCGCGTCCGCTGCGGGAGGTGTTGTTCGCGGAGGCGGGCAGCCCGGAGGCGGAGCTGTTGGATCAGACGGTGTTCACGCAGGCCGGTCTGTTCGCGGTCGAGGTGGCGCTGTTCCGGCTGGTGGAGTCGTTCGGGGTCGTGCCGGACTACGTGGGTGGGCATTCGATCGGTGAGGTGACCGCCGCGCACGTGGCCGGGGTGCTGTCGCTGGTGGACGCGTGTGCCCTGGTGGCGGCGCGGGGCCGGTTGATGCAGGCGCTGCCCACCGGTGGCGGGATGCTCGCGGTGGCGGCCGACGAGGCGGCGGTGCGGGAGTCGCTGGCCGGGCTGGCTGGCGCCGACCGGGTCGGGGTCGCGGCCGTCAACGGTCCCACCGCCGTGGTCGTCTCCGGCGCGGTCGACGCCCTGAACGAGCTTGAGGCGCACTGGGCGGAGCAGGGGGCGCGGACCCGTCGCTTGCGGGTGAGCCACGCGTTCCACAGCCCGCTCATTGAGCCGATGCTCGCGGAGTTCCGTACGGTCCTGGACGGGTTGACGTTCCGGGAGCCGCTGCTGCCGGTCGTGTCGAACCTGACCGGCGCGCTCGCCGACGCGGGCACGCTGTGCAGCCCGGACTACTGGGTGCGGCACGTCCGCGAGGCCGTCCGGTACGCCGACGGTGTCGCCGCGTTGCGTGCCGCCGGGGTGGCGACGTTCCTGGAGGTCGGGCCGCAGAGCGTGCTGACCGCGATGCACGCCGACCTGCTGCCCGAGGACGTCTCGTCCGTGGCGGTGCAGCGTCGTGACCGGCCCGAGGCGCACGCCCTGCTGCACGCCCTGGCCGAGCTGCACGTCACCGGCGTCCCCGTCACCTGGACCCAGTGGTACGCCGACGCCGACACCGTCCGCGTCGACCTGCCCACGTACGCCTTCCGGCACCGGCGCTTCTGGCCGGAACCGAGCCGGGCCCGGCCGGGCGACGTCTCCGGGGCCGGCCTCGGCATCGCGGACCACCCGCTGCTCGGCGCGGCCGTGCGGCTGGCCGGCGGCGACGGGGTGCTGCTCACCGGCCGGCTGTCGCTGTCGTCGCACGCCTGGCTGGCCGACCACGCGGTCTCCGGTGCGGTGATCGTGCCGGGCACCGCGCTGATCGAGCTGGTGGTGCGGGCCGGCGACGAGGTCGACGCCTCGCGGGTACGGGAGCTGACCCTCGGCGTCCCGCTGGTGCTGCCGACCTCCGGTGGGGTGCGGGTGCAGGTGCGGGTGGGCGCCGCGGACGACGCGGGTGCCCGGGTCGTGACGGTGCACTCGCAGCCCGAGGACGACGACGCGCCGTGGACCCAGCACGCCGAAGGCATCCTGGAACCGGCGCTGCCGGGGGAGCCGGGAGTCGGCGTCTGGCCGCCGGTGGACGCGTCCGAGACCGACCTGGTTGGCTGGTACCCGGCGCTGGCGGAGCGCGGCCTGTCGTACGGGCCGGTGTTCCAGGGGCTGCGTCGGGCGTGGACGTCCGGCGACGCGGTGTACGCCGAGGTGGCGTTGCCGGAGGAGGCCACCGGCGGCACCACGGGCTTCGGGATGCATCCGGCGCTGCTGGACGCGGCCCTGCACGCGATGGGGCTGCTGCGGGCCGACGCGGACGGGGGCGACGCCGCCGCTGGCGCCCCGGGGCCGAAGGTGCCCTTCGCGTTCGAGGGTGTGCAGGTGCACGCCGCCGGTGCGGGCGTGCTGCGGGTCCGGTTGACCCGGAACGGGTCGGCGGTGCGGCTGACGGCGGTCGACGAGACCGGTGCGCCGGTCGTGTCGGTCGACTCCGTGGTGCTGCGGGAGATGACCGGCCTGCCCACCTCGGGCGTGGCGGGCCGGTCGCTGTTCGAGGTGGCGTGGCAGGCCGAGCAGGCCGTCGCGGCGGGCGACCCGGCCGGCTGGGCGGTGCTCGGCGGCGACCTCGCGGGGCTGCCGTCGTACGCCGGCATCGATGAGGTGGCGACGGACCCGGCGGCGCCAACGGTGCTGGTCCTGCCGGTGCCCGCCGCCGGGGCGCAGTCGCCGGACGCGGTCCGCGGCGTCGTCGCGGACGTGCTGGGCGTCGTGCGGTCCTGGCTGGCGGCCGACGGCCTGGGCGACACGCGTCTGGTGGTGCTGACCCGGGGTGCCGTCGCCGCCGCCGAGTCCGACGGGGCGACGGACCTGGGCGGGGCCGCGGTGTGGGGCCTGCTGCGGTCGGCGCAGTCGGAGCATCCGGACCGGATCGTGCTGGCGGACCTGGACGCCGACCCCGACGCGGGCACCCTCGGGCTGCTCGCGGGCGTGGTGGCGGACGCGTCCGCGACGGGCGGCCAGGTGGCGGTGCGCGGCGGCCGGGTGTTCACGCCCCGGCTGGTCCGGGCCACCGGTACGGCCGTCTCCGCGCCTTCGCCGGTCGCCGGCACCGTCCTGGTGACCGGTGGTACGGGTGCGTTGGGCGCGCTGCTGGCCCGGCACCTGGTGTCGGCGTGGTCGGTGTCCTCGCTGGTGCTGGTCAGCCGCCGGGGCGCGGACGCCGAGGGGGCGTCCGAGCTGGTGACGGAGCTGGCCGGGCTGGGCGCCGAGGCCCGGGTGGTGGCGTGCGACGTCACCAACCGGGAGCAGGTGGACGCCCTGGTCGCGGAGATCACCGCCGCCGGTCGGCTCGCGGGCGTGGTGCACGCGGCGGGTGTCCTCGACGACGCCGTGCTGACGGGGATCACGCCGGAGCGGTTGGCGTCGGTGCTGGCGCCGAAGGTGGATGCGGCGTGGTGGCTGCACGAGGCGACCGCCGGCCTGGATCTGGACCTGTTCGTGCTGTTCTCGTCGATCGCGGGTGTGCTGGGCTCGCCGGGGCAGGGCGCGTACGCGGCCGGGAACGCGTTCCTGGACGCCCTCGCCGTGCACCGGCGCGACCGGGGCCTGCCGGCGGTGTCCCTGGCCTGGGGCATGTGGGACACCGACACCGACGGGATGACCGCCGCCCTGAGCGACGCCGACCGGGCGCGGATGTCCCGTACCGGCCTGAGCCCGATGAGCGCCGACACCGGTGTCGAGTTGTTCGACGCGGCGGTGCGCGCCGACCGGCCCGTGCTGGTGCCGGCGGTGCTGGATCTCGCGGCGATGCGCGCCCAGGCCGGTGCCACCGGCGTGCCGGCGATGCTGCGGGTGCTGCTGGGCGGGACGTCGTCGCGCCGGCAGGCGGGGCAGGGCGGAGGCTGGGCCGCGCGGCTGGCGGGGCTGCCGGTCGAGGAGGCCCGGGCCCGCATGGGTGTGCTGGTGCGGGGCCTGGTGGCGCAGGTGCTCGGGCACGGCTCCGCCGAGCAGGTGCCGGCGGACCGGGCGTTCCGGGAGCTGGGCTTCGACTCGCTGACGGCCGTGGACCTGCGCAACCGGGTCAACGCCGCGACGGGCCTGCGGTTGCCGTCGACGTTGGTGTTCGACTACCCGACGCCACAGGTCCTCGCGGAGCACGTGCACCAGGAACTCGTCGGGGTGCCGGCCGCGGAATCGGCCACCGCCGGCGTGGTGACGGTGGGTGTCGACGAGCCGATCGCGATCGTCGGCATGGCCTGCCGCTACCCGGGCGGGGTCGCCTCGCCCGAGCAGCTCTGGGCGTTGCTGGCGACCGGCGGTGACGGGATCTCCGAGTTCCCGACCGACCGCGGCTGGGACCTGGACCGGCTCTTCGACCCCGATCCGGACGGCAGCGGCACGTCGTACACGCGGCACGGTGGCTTCCTGTACGACGCGGCCGAGTTCGACCCGGCCTTCTTCGGGATCTCCCCGCGTGAGGCCCTGGCGATGGATCCGCAGCAGCGGTTGCTGCTGGAGACGTCGTGGGAGACGTTCGAGTCGGCCGGCCTCGACCCGCAGCGGTTGCGGGGCAGCCGCACCGGCGTCTTCGCCGGCGTCATGTACCACGACTACGCCTCCCAGCTCGCGGGTGCGGGCGACGGCGTCGAGGGCTTCGTCGGCACCGGAAACTCGGGCAGCGTGCTCTCCGGCCGGGTCGCGTACACCTTCGGCCTCGAAGGACCGGCGGTCACCGTCGACACGGCGTGCTCGTCGTCGCTGGTGGCGTTGCACCTGGCGGCCCAGGCGTTGCGGTCGGGGGAGTGCGACTACGCCCTGGCCGGCGGCGTCACCGTCATGGCCACCCCGACCACGTTCGTCGAGTTCTCCCGGCAGCGGGGGCTGTCGCAGGACGGGCGGTGCAAGGCGTTCGCCGCCGCCGCCGACGGCACCGGCTGGTCCGAGGGCGTGGGCATGCTGCTGGTGCAGCGGCTGTCCGACGCCCGCCGGGACGGCCGCCGCATCCTCGCGGTCGTGCGGGGCAGCGCGGTCAACCAGGACGGCGCGTCGAACGGGCTGACCGCCCCGAACGGGCCGTCGCAGCAGCGCGTGATCCGGCAGGCCCTGGCGTCGGCGCGACTCACCGCGGCGGACGTGGACGCCGTGGAGGCGCACGGCACCGGCACGATGCTCGGCGACCCGATCGAGGCGCAGGCACTGCTCGCCACGTACGGGCAGGACCGGCCGGGGGACCGGCCGCTGCTGCTCGGCTCGATCAAGTCGAACATCGGCCACACCCAGGCCGCCGCCGGTGTCGCGGGCATCATCAAGATGGTCATGGCGATGCGGCACGGTCTCGTCCCGCCGACCCTGCACGTGGACGAGCCGTCGCCGCACGTCGACTGGACCGCCGGTGCCGTCAGCCTCGCCACCGAGGCGACCTCCTGGCCGGCGGTGGACCGGCCGCGCCGGGCGGCGGTGTCGTCGTTCGGCATCTCCGGCACCAACGCGCACGTCATCCTCGAACAGCCGCCCGTGGTCGTCGACGGCGAACTGGTCGCCGACGAGCCCACCGGGACCGGCTCAGGTGCCGGCCGGGAAAACGTGGACGAGTCGGAGCAGACCGGCGGCGAAGCGGCCACCGGCGGTTCGGGCCGCCCGACGCTGCCGGTGCTGGTCTCGGCCCGGTCGAACGGCGCGCTGGCCCGCCAGGCGGGCCGGTGGGCGTCGTGGTTGGCCGGGGACGCCGGTCTGCGGCCGGTGGACGTGAGTTGGTCGTCGGTGCTGACCCGTTCGGTGTTGGACCACCGGGCGGTGGTTCTCGCGGCTGACCGGGAGGAGCTGCTGTCCGGGCTGCGCGCGTTGGCGGCCGGTGAGCCGTCGGGTGCGGTGGTTGCCGGCACGGCGGCCGGCACCGGTCCGCTGGCGGTGCTGTTCTCCGGTCAGGGCGCGCAGCGCGCCGGCATGGGTGCCGAGTTGTACGGGTCGTTCCCGGTGTTCGCGTCGGCGTTGGACGAGGTGTGCGCTCACCTCGATTCGCTGTTGCCGCGTCCGCTGCGGGAGGTGCTGTTCGCGGAGGCGGGCAGCCCGGAGGCGGAGCTGCTGGACCAGACGGTGTTCACGCAGGCCGGTCTGTTCGCGGTCGAGGTGGCGCTGTTCCGGCTGGTCGAGTCGTTCGGTGTCGTGCCGGACTTCGTGGGCGGTCATTCGATCGGCGAGGTGACGGCGGCGCACGTGGCGGGTGTGCTGTCGCTGGCGGACGCGTGCGCTCTGGTGGCGGCGCGTGGCCGCCTGATGCAGGCGTTGCCGACCGGTGGCGGGATGCTCGCGGTCGCGGCCGACGAGGCGGCGGTGCTCGCCTCGCTGGCCGAACTGACCGGTCGTGGCGCCGACGCCACCGGGTCCGGCCGCCGTCCGCGGGCCGGAAAGGGCGGTCGCCGTCGCGGCACCGACACCGCCGGGTTCGCCGGGCGGGTCGGGATCGCGGCGGTCAACGGGCCGGCTGCCGTGGTCGTCTCCGGTGACGTGGCCGCGCTCGACGAGCTGGAAGGGATCTGGTCCGGCCGAGGCGCGCGGACCCGCCGGCTGCGGGTCAGCCACGCGTTCCACAGCCCGCTGATGGAGCCGATGCTGGCCGAGTTCCGTACCGTGCTGGACGGGTTGACGTTCGCCGAGCCGCTGCTGCCGGTCGTGTCGAACCTGACCGGTGCGCTCGCGGACCCGGGCGAGATCCGCACCCCCGACTACTGGGTGCGGCACGTGCGGGAGGCCGTCCGGTACGCCGACGGCGTCGCCGCCCTGCACGCGGCGGGCGCCGAGACCTTCCTGGAGGTCGGGCCGTCGGCGGTGCTCACCGCCATGAACGCGGACCTGCTGCCCGAGCGGGCCACCGCCATCGCCACGCTGCGTACCGGCTCCGCCGAGCCGACCGCACTGCTGACCGCGCTCTCCGCGCACTGGGCGACCGGCCGGACCGTCGACTGGACCGGCCCGCTCACCGCGCTGGCCGGGCCACCACCCGCGCCGCGCGCCCTGCCCGAACTGCCCACCTACCCGTTCCAGCGGCAGCGGTACTGGCCGACGCCGATCGCGGCGACCGGTCCCGGCACGGCGACCGGCCAGGTCGACGCGGCGTTCTGGCGGGCGGTCAGCGACGGCGACCTGCACCGGCTCGGCATCGACGCCAGTCAGCCGCTGCGGGAGCTACTGCCCGAACTGGACTCCTGGCGACGCCGCCAGGAATCCGACGGCACCCTCACCGGCTGGCGGTACCGGATCACCTGGCGGCCCCGGCGGCTCACCGCCGGCCAGCCGGGGACGTGGCTGCTGATCGCCCCGCAGCGGGAGATCACCGGTGAGGTCGCCGCCGCGCTCACCGCCGCCGGCGCGGTGGTGCACGTCCTGACCGTGGACGCGGCGACGGCCAGCCGGGACGGGATCGCCGCCGAACTGGCCGCCGCACGGGAGGCGTACCAGCCGACGGCCCTGCTCTCGCTGCTCGCCCTGGACGAGGCGCCACACCCCGAGCAGCCCGCGCTGCCGACCGGCCTGGCGGCCAACCTGCTGCTGACGCAGGCGCACGTCGACGGCCCGGCCGCGCCGCTCTGGCTGGCCACCACGGGCGCGGTCGCCACCGACGACGAGTCGGTGGCACACCCCGCCCAGGCCACCACCTGGGGCCTCGGGCTGGCCGCCGCGCTGGAACACCCCCGGCACGTCGGCGGCGTCGTCGACCTGCCCGGCGGGCTTCCGGCGGACGTGACCGGCGCGCTGGCCGTCGCGCTGACCAACGCCGAGGGCGAGGACCAGCTCGCGGTGCGTGCCTCCGGCACGTACGCCCGGCGGCTGGTCCGGCACACCGGCCCGGCGGCCGCCGTCGACGGGTACACCCCGCACGGCACCGTGCTGGTCGGCGGCGGTACCGGCCCGGTCGCCCGGCACACGACGGCCTGGCTGACCGGGGCGGGCGCCACGGTGCTGCCGCTGGACGAGCCGGTCGGCGGAAAGCTCGCCGACCGGATGGCGCAGCTCGCGGCCGACGGCAGCCCGGTCACCGCGGTGGTGCACCTGCCGGCCGGGACCGGAGACCTGCCCCTGGCCCGGCTCACCCTCGCCGACCTGGCCGCCGACCTGGCCGCCACCGTCGGAGACATCCCCCGGTACGCCGACGAGCTGGAGCACCAGTCGCCCGGACCGCTGGTGCTCTGCTCCTCTCTCGCCGGGGTGTGGGGCCTGGCCGGGCGGACCGGGCAGGCCGCCGGTGACGCGCTGCTGCACGCGCTGGCCACCAACCGGCAGCGCGCCGGGCGACAGGTGAGCTGGGTGGCGTGGGGCCCGTGGCAGGACGGCACCACCGACGCCGAACTGGACCAGCTCGACCGGCGCGGGCTGCCCGGGATGCCGGCGGAGCTGGCCACCGAGGCGCTGCGGCGGGCGGTCCGGGACGGCTCGCTCGTCGTGGTCGCCGACGTCCGGTGGGACCGGTTCGCGCCGGTCCTCGCGGCCATGGGGCCCCGGCCGCTGATCGTCGAGATCCCCGAGGCCGCCGAGGCGGTCCGTGCCCTCGACGACGACGGGTCGGCGGACGAGACGGCGGTCACCGCCCTGCGGGAACGGCTCATTCCGCTGAGCGAGGCCGACCGGGACGAGATCCTGGTCGAGCTGGTGTGCCGCCAGGCGGCGACGGTGCTCGGTCACACCGACACCGGCCAGCTGAGCCCGGTGCGGGCCTTCCGGGAGGTCGGCTTCGACTCGATGACCGCGGTCGAGCTGCGTAACCGGCTCCGCGCGGCGACCGGCGTGACGTTGCCGGCGAGCGTCGTCTTCGACTACCCGACCCCGCTGGCGCTGGCCCGGCACCTGCGGGGCCAGGTGGTCACCGGCGGGGAGACCGCCACCGCCGGGCTGCTGACCGAGCTGGAGAAGGTGGACGACCTCTTCTCGGCCGGCACGCCGGACCCGCTGACCCGGCAGAAACTGCTGGTGCAGATGCAGGCGTTCATCGCCCGGTGGGGCGACGACCGGACCGAACCCGAATCCGAGCCCGTGACGCAAACTCTGCACGACGCGTCCGACGCGGAGATTTTCGAATTCATTCACCGCGAACTCGGGGGCCCCGGAGGCAATTTCTGACGTACCCGTTAAAGGAATTCGGCGTATCGCGCCGAAGGTGCCGGCGGGGCCGCGCGCGCGGGCCCGGACAGGCCGCCGGAGCGGCCCCGCCGACACTCGCCGAAGGGGAGGTCAAGCCCATCCTGTGGGGGGTGGGCGAGGTCGTGCGCCTAGGGGCGGCCGCTAGGGGCACCGTAGGGGTTGTGACCGTCAGCGGGCCGCAATTACCTTTCCTCGGTAGGTAAGACCTGGTGTGCGCTGTGCCGCCGCTGAATAGCCGCAATTTCCGACCCGTGAAATGGGTGGTGATATCGCGGCCGAGGCGTCTGTGGACGGTGTCGGGTCGCATGGTTCCTCCGGCCCATGAAGGTGGCGCTGATGGCGACTGAAGACACGCTCCGTGAATACCTCAAGTGGGTCACCGCCGACCTGCACCAGACCCGGCGCAAGCTCGGCGACCTGGAGAACGCGCAGCGTGAGCCGATCGCCATCGTCGGCATGGGCTGCCGCTATCCGGGCGGCGTGAAGTCCCCCGAGGACCTGTGGCAGCTCGTCGACTCCGGCACCGACGCCATCTCCGAGTTCCCGGCCGACCGGGGCTGGGACCTGGAACGGCTCATCCACCCGGACCCGGACCACCCCGGCACCTCCTACGCCGGGCACGGCGGGTTCGTCGACGACGTGGCCGAGTTCGACCCGGCCTTCTTCGGCATCTCGCCCCGCGAGGCGATCGCCATGGACCCGCAGCAGCGGCTGCTGCTGGAGACCGCCTGGGAGGCGTTCGAGCACGCCGGAATCGACCCGGCCACCCTGCGCGGCCAGCAGGTCGGGGTGTTCGCCAGCTCCGCCGGCCAGGACTACGCGGTGCTGCTCCAGGTGCCGCCGCCCGGCGCCGAGGGGTACCTGCTCACCGGCACCGCCGCCAGCGTGGTCTCCGGCCGCGTCTCCTACGCGCTCGGCCTCGAGGGCCCCGCGGTGAGCGTGGACACCGCCTGCTCGTCGTCGCTGGTCGCGTTGCACCTCGCCTGTCAGGCACTGCGGCAGGGCGAGTGCTCCCTGGCACTGGCCGGCGGCGCCACCATCATGGCCACGCCATCCGCATTCGTCAATTTCTCCCGGCAGCGCGGCCTGGCCGCCGACGGCCGGTGCAAGTCGTTCGCCGCCGCCGCCGACGGCACCGGCTGGGGCGAGGGCGCCGGCCTGCTGCTGGTCGAGCGGCTCTCGGACGCCCGGCGCCTCGGGCACCCCGTCCTGGCGGTGGTCCGGGGCAGCGCCGTCAACCAGGACGGCGCCAGCAACGGACTGACCGCCCCCAACGGGCCTTCCCAGCAGCGGGTCGTGCTCCAGGCGCTCGCCAGCGCCCGGCTGTCGACCGAGCAGGTCGACGTGGTGGAGGCGCACGGCACCGGCACCAACCTCGGTGACCCGATCGAGGCGCAGGCGCTGCTGGCCACGTACGGGCAGGGCCGGCCGGAGGACAAGCCGCTGCTGCTCGGCTCGATCAAGTCGAACATCGGCCACACCCAGGCCGCCGCCGGCGTCGCCGGAGTGATCAAGATGGTGATGGCGATGCGGCACGAGCGCGTCCCCGCCACCCTGCACGTCGACGCCCCGACCCCGGAGGTCGACTGGTCCGCCGGGGCGGTGTCCCTGGTCACCGAGCCGGTGCCGTGGCCGGCCGGCGAGCAGCCCCGCCGGGCCGGCGTGTCGTCGTTCGGCATGAGCGGCACCAACGCCCACGTGATCATCGAAGAAGCACCCGCGGAGAGCCCGGCCGCCGTCCCCCCGACGGCGCCCCAGACGGATGCCGCCGACACCACCCGGTCGGCGGCATCCGTCCCCCCGCCCGAGACGCCCGCCGACCCGGCCCCCGTCACGGGGGCCGGGTTCGTGCCCGTGCTGCTGTCCGCCCGCGACGGCGAGGCGCTGGCCGCCCAGGCGACCCGCTGGGCGGGCCTGCTGGACACCGACCCCGACAGCGCGCTTGTCGACATCGGATGGTCGTCGGTCACCACCCGCGGCGTCCTGGAGCAGCGCGCCGTGCTGGTCGCCGCCGACCGCGCCGACCTGCTGCGCGGCCTGCGGGCGCTCGCCGCCGGCGAGGCCACCCCGGGCGTGACCGCCGGCGCCACCCGCGGCGGCGGCAAGCTGGCCTTCCTCTTCTCCGGCCAGGGCGCGCAGCGGCCCGGCATGGGACGCGACCTGGCCGAGGCGTTCCCGGTCTTCGCCCGCGCGCTCGCCGAGGTCAGCGGCCAGCTCGACCGGCACCTGCCGAGGCCGCTCACCCCGGTGCTCTTCGCCGAGCCGGGCAGCGCCGACGCCGCACTGCTCGACCAGACGGTCTACACCCAGGCCGGGCTGTTCGCCGTCGAGGTGGCCCTGCACCGGCTCCTGGAGTCGTGGGGGATCACCCCGGACGTGCTGCTGGGCCACTCGATCGGCGAGCTGACCGCCGCCCACGTCGCGGGCGTGCTGTCGCTGCCGGACGCCTGCGCGCTGGTCGCCGCCCGGGGCCGGCTGATGCAGGCTCTGCCCCCGGGCGGGGCCATGCTGTCGGTGACGGCGACCGCCGACGTCGTGCGCGCGGCGATCGCCGACCTGACGGACCGGGTGGCGGTGGCCGCCGTCAACGGCCCCACCGCCGTCGTGGTCTCCGGCGCCGAGGAGGCGCTCGACGACCTGGAGCGCCGCTTCGCGACCGACGGCGTACGCACCCGGCGGCTGCGGGTCAGCCACGCCTTCCACAGCCCGCTGATGGACCCGATGCTCGCCGACTTCGCCGCCGTGCTGGACCGGCTGGAGCTGCGCGAGCCCACCCTGCCGATCGTGTCCAACCTGACCGGCGCACCCGTCGACCCCGCCGCGATGCGGACCACCGGCTACTGGGTCCGGCACGTGCGGGAGGCCGTCCGGTTCGCCGACGGCGTCGCCCACCTGCGCGACGCCGGGGTCGGCGCGTTCCTGGAGGTCGGCCCGGGCGGGGTGCTCACCGCGCTGACCCGGGAGATCCTCGCCGCCGACACCGACGACGAGGGCGGCCCGGCGGCGGTGCCGATGCTGCGCCGCGACCGCCCCGAGCCGGAGTCCGCGTTCGCCGCCCTGGCCGAACTGCACGTCACCGGCGTCACGGTCGACTGGACCAGGCTCTTCGCCGGCGCCGAGCCCCGCCGGGTGCAGTTGCCCCGGTACGCGTTCCACCGCCAGCGGTTCTGGCCGGAGCCGCCGCCCGCCGCCGGGTTCACCGGGTTCGCCGCGGCCGGCACCGAGGACGCCGAGTTCTGGACGGCCGTCGAGCAGTCCGACGTCGCGGCGCTGCGCGGGCAGCTCGGCGCGGACCCGGCCGGCACCGACCGCGACCCCGTGGCGGCGCTGCTGCCCGCCCTGCCGGTGCTCGCGTCGTGGCGGCGCAACCGGCGCGACCACTCGGCGGTGGACGGCTGGTCGTACCAGGTCTCCTGGAAGCCCGTGCCCGTCGACGAGGAGCACCGGCCGGCGGGCCGCTGGCTGGTCGTGCTGCCCGCCGCCGACGCGCCGGCGTGGGCCGACCTGCTGCCCGGCCTGCTGCGCGACGGCGGCGCCGAACCGGTGCCGGTCGTGCTCGGCGACGCCGACCTGGACCGCGCGGCGCTGGCCGCCCGGCTGGCCGCGGCGGCCGGCGACGGCCCGTTCGACGGCGTCCTCGCCGTGGCGGCCGGTCAGGACCGGCTGCTGCCGGAACACCCCGGCACGACCGTCGCCGTGGCCGGCACCCTGGCCCTGCTCCAGGCCATGGCCGACATCGAGCTGGTGGCGCCGGTGTGGTGCCTGACCAGCGGCGCCGTCAAGGCCGGCCCCGTGGACCGGGTGACGCACCCGCTCCAGAGCATGGTCTGGGGCCTCGGCCGGGCCGCCGCCCTCGAGGCGCCGCCGCGCTGGGGCGGGCTGGTCGACCTGCCCGCCACCGCCGACGACCGGCTCCTGGGCCGGCTGGCCGCGGTGCTCGCCGGCGGCAGCGGCGAGGACCAGGTGGCCGTCCGGGCGGGCGGCGTCTGGGCCCGCCGGCTCGCCCCGGCCCCGGCCCCCGCCCCCGAACGGCCCGCCGGCGACTGGTGGACCGGCGGCACGATCCTGGTCACCGGTGGTACGGGCGCGCTCGGCGGTCACCTCACCCGGTGGCTGCTCGACCGGGGCGCCCGGCACGTCGTGCTCGCCGCCCGCCGGGGCGCCGACACCCCCGGCCTCGCCGGACTGCTCGGCGAGTACGCCGGGCGGGTCGACGCCGTCTCCTGCGACATGACCGACGAGCGGGCCGTCGCCGCGCTCGTCGACTCGCTGCCGGAGCTGACCGTGGTGGTGCACGCGGCGGGCCTCGACCACCTCGCCTCGATCGAGGACACCACCCTCGACGGGTTCTCCGCCGTGGTCGCCGGCAAGGTGCTCGGCGCCCTGCACCTGGACCGCGCCCTCGCCGACCGCAGGCTCGACGCGTTCCTGCTCTTCTCCTCCGTCTCCGGGATCTGGGGCAGCGCCGGACAGAGCGCGTACGGCGCGGGCAACGCCATGCTCGACGCGCTGGCCTGGAGCCGCCGCGACCGGGGCCTGGCCGCCACCGCGATCTCCTGGACGGCCTGGGGCGGCGCCGACGGCATGGCGTCCAAGAACGCCGGCGCCGAGGCGCTGCACCGGATGGGCCTGCCCACCATCGACCCGCAGCGGGCGCTGGTCGCGCTCGACCGGGCCGTGCAGCGGCAGCAGCCCGGCGTCACCGTCGTCGACGTCGACTGGGGTCGCTTCCACCCGACGTTCACCATCACCCGGCCCAGCCCGCTGATCTCCGAGATCCCCCAGGTCCTGGCCCTGCGGGCCGAGGAGGCCGAGTCCGCCGCGTCCGCCGCGCCCACCGAGAAGCTGGCCCACCTGGTCGGCCTGCCCGAGGCGGAGCAGGAACGGGAGCTGCTGCGGCTGGTCAACGAGGAGACCGCCCGGGTGCTCGGCCACGCCACCCCCGGGGACCTGCGGGGCCGCCCGTTCAAGGACCTCGGCTTCGACTCGCTGACCGCCGTGGACTTCCGGACCCGGCTCAACGACGCCACCGGACTGCGCCTGCCGTCCACCCTGGTCTTCGACCACCCCACCCCGGCCGTACTGGCGGCCCACCTGCGGACCACCGTGTTCGGCGCGGCCGGTGCCGCCCCGACCGAGCCGGTCGCCGCCGCCGTCACCGACGAGCCCGTCGCGATCGTCGGGATGGCCTGCCGGTACCCCGGCGGGGCCGGCGGGCCGGAGGAGCTGTGGCGGATCGTCGCCGACGGCGTCGACGCCATCAGCCCGTTCCCCACCGACCGGGGCTGGGACCTCCCGGACGGGCAGGACCCCGGATACACCCCGGCCGGCGGCTTCCTGCACGACGTGCCGCGGTTCGACCCCGCCTTCTTCGGCATCTCGCCGCGCGAGGCCCTGGCCATGGACCCGCAGCAGCGGCTCACGCTGGAGGCGTCCTGGGAGGTCGTCGAACGGGCCGGCCTGGACCCGCAGGGCCTGCGCGGCAGCCGCACCGGCGTCTTCGTCGGCGCCTCCACCTCCGGCTACGGCTCCGGTATGACCGAGGCGCCCGAGGGCACCGAGGGCTACCTGATGACCGGCGGCTCGCCCAGCGTCATCTCCGGCCGGGTGTCGTACACGATGGGGCTGGAGGGCCCGGCCGTCACCGTCGACACCGCGTGCTCGTCGTCGCTGGTCGCCCTGCACCTGGCCGCGTCCGCGCTGCGGCGCGGCGAGTGCGACCTGGCGCTGGCCGGCGGCGTGGCCGTGATGGCCACCCCGGACACCTTCGCCGAGTTCTCCCGGCAGCGCGGCCTGGCCGCCGACGGCCGGTGCAAGTCGTTCGCCGCCGCCGCCGACGGCACCGGCTGGGCCGAGGGCGTCGGCATGCTGCTGGTCGAGCGGCTGTCGGACGCCCGCCGCAACGGCCACCAGGTCCTCGCGGTCGTGCGGGGCAGCGCCGTCAACCAGGACGGCGCGTCCAACGGCCTGACCGCGCCGAACGGCCCGTCGCAGCAGCGGGTGATCCGGCACGCCCTCGCGTCGGCCGGCCTGGCGTCCGCCGACGTGGACGTGGTCGAGGCGCACGGCACGGGCACCACCCTGGGCGACCCGATCGAGGCGCAGGCCCTGCTGGCGACGTACGGGCAGGACCGGGGCGAGGCGGCACCGCTGCTGCTCGGGTCCATCAAGTCGAACATCGGGCACGCCCAGGCCGCCGCCGGTGTCGCCGGTGTGATCAAGATGGTGATGGCGATGCGGCACGGCGTCGTGCCGGCGTCGCTGCACGTGGACGAGCCGTCGCCGCACATCGACTGGTCGGCGGGGGCGGTGTCGCTCGCCACCGAGGCGGTGCCGTGGCCCGAGACGGGCCGGGCCCGCCGCGCCGCCGTGTCGTCGTTCGGCATCTCCGGCACCAACGCCCACGTCATCGTCGAGCAGGCCGACGGACCGGCCACCGAGCCCGACGAGAGCCCCGCACCGCGCTCCGCCGACGCCGCGCTGGTGTCCCCGGGGCCGCTTGTCTGGTCCGTGTCGGCGCGCTCCGGTGCGGCGCTGGCCGCGCAGGCCGGGCGGCTGGCCCGGTACGTGCGGGAGCACGAGGACGTGGACCCGGCGCGGGTGGCGTGGTCGCTGGCCACCACCCGGTCGGCGTTCGAGCACCGGGCCGGGGTCGTCGGCGCCGACCGCGACGAGCTGCTGGCCGGGCTGGACGCCCTCGCCGCCGGCCTGCCCGCCGCCGGCCTGCCCGCCGCCGGCCTGGTCACCGGCGTCGTGGCCGAGCCGGGTGAGGGCCCGGTCTGGGTCTTCCCCGCGCACGGCGTGCAGTCCGTCCGGATGACCGCCGGCCTGATCGGCGCCTGCCCGGTCTTCGACGCCGCGCTCGCCGAGTGCCAGGTCGAGTTGGCCCGGTGGATCGACGTCGACCTGGTCGCGGTGCTGACCGGCGACGACGAGTCGTGGCTGGAGCGGTCGGAGATCGCCCAGCCGGTGATGTTCGCCGTCGGTGTCGCGCTGGCCGCCGTGTGGCAGCACGTGGGGGTCACCCCGCAGGCGCTGATCGGCCACTCCCAGGGCGAGGTCGCCGCCGCGTACGTCGCCGGTGTGCTCTCCCTGGCCGACGCGGTGCGGGTCGTGGCGCTGCGGGCCCGGGCGCTCACCTCGATCGCGGGCGTCGGCGCGATGGCGTCGCTGGACTGCTCCCTGGCGGAGGCCACCGCTAGGCTGCCCGAGGGCGTGAGCGTCGCCGTGCACAACGGCCCGCGCGCGGTCGTGGTGGCCGGGCCCCGGCAGGCGATCACCGACCTGGTGGCGGCCTGCACGGCCGACGGCGTCAAGGCCCGCGTCGTGCCGATCGACTACGCGTCGCACTCCCCGGCCGTGCAGGAGGTCGCCGACCGGTTGCGGGCCGAGCTGGCGGGGCTGACCCCGCAGCCGGGCCACGTCCGGATCGTCTCCACGGTCACCGGCGAGTGGATCGACGGTGCCGCGTTGGGCGCCGACTACTGGGCGGAGAACCTGCGCCGGCCCGTGCTGTTCGACCCGGCCGTCCGCACGGCGGTGGCGGCGGGGCACACCGCCTTCGTGGAGGTGTCGCCGCACCCGGTGCTGAACCCGCCGCTGAACGCCATCCTCGACGACGCCGGCGTGACCGGCCAGGTGCTGGGCACCCTGCGCCGTGGCGGCGACGACGCGGCGCGGCTGCTGACCAGCATCGTCACCGCGCACGCGTACGGCCTGCCGGTGGACCCGCGCGCCGTGCTGGCCGCCGCCGAACCGCTGACCGACCTGCCCACGTACGCCTTCCAGCGGGACCGCTACTGGCTGTCGCGCACCGGGCCGGGGCGGGCCGGCCTGCCGGCGGTCGGGCTCGACGCGGCCGACCACCCGCTGCTCAGCGCCGTCGCCGACCTGCCCGGCGACGAGGGGCTGCTGCTCACCGGGCGGATCTCGCTGGCCACCCACCCGTGGCTCGCCGACCACGCCGTGCTCGGCACCGTCCTGCTGCCCGGCACCGCGCTGGTGGAACTGGCCTCCTGGAGCGGCCGGCACGTCGACACCGCCCACGTCGCCGAGCTGACCCTGGAGGCGCCCCTCGTGGTGCCCGAGGACGGCACCGTCGACCTGCGGGTACGTGTCGGCGCCGTGGACGCCGACGGGCACCGGCCGGTCGGCGTGCACTCCCGCCTCGACGACGGCCAGCCCGGCGCGACCCGGCAGTGGCAGCGCCACGCCACCGGCCTGCTCGCCCCGACCCGGCCCGTGACCGCCGCGCCGGCCGGCGCCTGGCCCCCCGCCGACGCCGAACCGGTCGCGCTGGACGACCTCTACCCGGGCCTCGCCGCGATGGGCTACCACTACGGGCCGGCCTTCCGGGCGCTGCGCGCCGCCTGGCGCCACGGCGACGACGTCCTCGCCGAGGTCGCCCTCGACGACGGGGTCCCGGCCGACGCCTTCACGCTGCACCCGGCCCTGCTGGACGCCGCGCTGCACGCCATCGGCGCCAGCGTGGCCGCCCGGCCGGCCGACGCGGCGGCGTCGGGGGTCGGCCCCGGGCTGCCGTTCGCCTGGACCGGGCTGGCCATCGAGCCCAGCCGCGCCCGGGAACTGCGGATCCGGCTCCGGGTCGCCGACTCGGCCGTGACGCTGACCGTCACCGACACCGGCGGCGTACCGGTGGCGTCCCTGGACGCGCTCGTGCTGCGGCCGATCTCCACCGACCAGCTCGACGCCGCCCGGCGCACCGCCAACCGGTCGCTGCACCGGCTCGACTGGACCACCCCCGCGCCCGGCGCCGGGCGGCCCGGCCGGATCGTCACCCTCGGCGCCGACGGTGCCGACGGGTACGCCGACCTGCCCGCGCTCGTCGCCGCCGTGCGCGGCGGCACGCCCGTGCCCGACGCGGTCCTCGTCGACGCCGGCCGGCGCACCGACGAACCGGATCCGGTCCGGGCGGCGTACCTGGTCAGCCACGAGATCCTGGCCCTGACCCAGGCATGGCTCGCCGAGGAGAGCCTGGTGCCGGCCCGACTGGTGGTCACCACCTCGGGTGCCGTGCACGTCGACGACGCCGACCGGGTCGACGACCTGCCCGCCACCACCGTGTGGGGACTGCTCCGCTCCGCGCAGTCCGAGCACCCGGGCCGGATCGTCCTGGTGGACCTCGACGCCGACCCGCGCTCCGCCGCCGCCCTGCCGACGGCCCTGGCCACCGGGGAGCCGCAGCTCGCCATCCGGGGCGGCCAGCCGCGTACGCCCCGGCTCGGCCGGCTCGCCTCGCCGTCGCCGGAGGCGGGAACGCCCGACCTCACCGGCGGCACCGTGCTGGTCACCGGCGCGACCGGCGCGCTGGGCCGCAACCTCGCCCGGCACCTGGCGACCCGGCACGGCGTACGGCACCTGCTGCTGGTCAGCCGCAGCGGCCCGGCCGCCCCCGGCGCCGGGGACCTGGTCGCGGAGCTGGCCGGCGCGGGTGTCACCGCGCGGGTGGTGGCCTGCGACGTCACCGACCCGGACGCGCTGGGCGTCCTCGTCGCCGAGGTCCCCGCCGACGCGCCGCTGGTCGGGGTGGTGCACGCCGCCGGCGTGCTGGACGACGGCATCCTCGCCGCGCTCACCCCCGAGCGCCTCGACACGGTGCTGCGGCCCAAGGTCGACGCCGCCTGGCACCTGCACGCGCTCACCGAGAAGCTGGACCTCGCCGCGTTCGTGCTGTTCTCCTCCGCTTCCGGCCTGTTCGGCGCCCCCGGCCAGGCCAACTACGCGGCGGCGAACGCGTTCCTCGACGGGCTCGCCCACCACCGGCGCGCCCGGGGCCTGGCGGTCACCTCGATGGCCTGGGGCCCGTGGGCGAACACCGACGGGCAGGGCATCCGCGTCGACGAGGACCGGATGCAGCGGGCCGGTTTCCGCCCGTTCGGCCCGGACGAGGGCATGGAGCTGTTCAGCGAGGCGCTGCGGTGCGACGACGCGGTGGTCGTACCCGTCAATCTGGACCTGGCGGTGCTCGGCCGGCTCGGGCCGGCGCTGCCCCGGTTGCTGCACGGCCTGGTCCGCGCCACCGCCCCCGCCGCGACCGCCGCCGGAGGCGACCCGGACGCGCTGCGGGCGACCCTGGCCGCCACCCCCGAGGCCGAGCGGGACCGGGTGCTGTCCGACCTGGTCCGCACCCACACCGCGGCGGTGCTCGGCTACCCGTCCTTCCGGGCCATCGGCGAGGACCGGGGCTTCGTCGAGCTGGGCTTCGACTCGCTGACGGCGATGGAGTTCCGCAACCGGCTCGGCGCCGCCACCGGCCTGCGCCTGCCCGCCACGCTGATCTACGACCGGCCGACCACGACGGCCCTGGTGGGCTACCTGCGCGGCGCGCTGCTGGCCGAGCGGAGCACCTCCGCGCTGTCCGTGCTCGGCGAGCTGAACAAGCTGGAAGGCGCCATGAAGGCGGTCGCGGCCGACGACACCGACCGCACCGCCGTCGCCGCCCGGCTGCGGGAACTGCTCTCCCTCTGGACCATCGCCGAACCCGGCGGCGACGACCCGACCGCCGACGCCGGCCTGCACTCGGCCACCGCCGAGGAGATCTTCAGCTTCCTCGACGACGAACTCGGAACGGTCTGACGTCGCATGTCACGGACCTCGAATCCCGATACGGAGCGTTTCGATGCCCAGTGAGCAGGAGTTCCTCGACTACCTCCGGCGCGCGACGGCGGACCTGCGCGAGGCCCGCCGCCGGGTCCGCGAGGTGGAGGCGAAGGACCGGGAACCGATGGCCGTCGTCGGGATGGCCTGCCGGTTCCCCGGTGGCGTACGCAGCCCGGGCGACCTGTGGGACCTGGTCACCGAGGAGCGGGAGGGGACCGGCGAGTTCCCCACCGACCGGGGCTGGGACCTCGACCGGCTCTTCTCCGTCGACCCCGACAACCCGGGCACCTCGTACACCGACCGGGGCGGGTTCCTCTACGACGCCACCGGCTTCGACCCGGCCTTCTTCGGCATCTCGCCCCGCGAGGCCCTGGCCATGGACCCGCACCAGCGGCTGCTGCTGGAGGTCGCCTGGGAGACCTTCGAGTCCGCCGGGCTCGACCCGACGCGGCTGCGCGGCAGCCGTACCGGCGTGTTCGCCGGGGTGATGTACCACGACTACGCGTCCCGGGTACTGGACCCGCCGGACGGCGTCGGGGGCTACATCGGCACCGGCAACTCCGGCAGCGTCGTCTCCGGGCGGGTGGCCTACACCTTCGGCCTGGAAGGGCCGGCCGTCACCGTCGACACCGCCTGCTCGTCGTCGCTGGTCGCCGTGCACCTCGCCAGCCAGGCGCTGCGCCAGCGCGACTGCGACCTGGCGCTGGCCGGCGGCGTCACCTTCCTCTCCACCCCCGGCGTCTTCGCCGACTTCTCCCGGCAGCGCGGCCTGGCCTCGGACGGCCGGTGCAAGTCCTTCGCCGCCGCCGCCGACGGCACCGGCTGGGCCGAGGGCGTGGGCGTCCTGCTGCTCCAGCGGCTCTCCGACGCGCAGCGCGAGGGCCGCCGCATCCTCGCCGTCGTCCGGGGCAGCGCCGTCAACCAGGACGGCGCGAGCAGCGGGCTCACCACCCCGAACGGCCCCTCGCAGGAGCGGGTGATCCGGCAGGCGCTGGCCAACGCCCGGCTCTCCCCGGCCGACGTGGACGCCGTCGAGGCGCACGGCACCGGCACCACGCTCGGCGACCCGATCGAGGCGCAGGCGCTGCTGGCCACCTACGGCCAGGACCGGCCCGCCGACGACCCGCTCTGGCTCGGCTCGGTCAAGTCCAACCTCGGCCACACCCAGGCCGCCGCCGGCGCCGCCGGCCTGATCAAGATGGTGCAGGCCATCCAGCGGGGCTGGCTGCCCGCCACCCTGCACGTCGACGCGCCGTCCCCGCACATCGACTGGTCCGCCGGCCGGGTGTCGCTGCTCACCGGGGCCCGCGCCTGGCCGGCCGTCGACCGGGCCCGCCGGGCCGCGGTGTCGTCGTTCGGGATCAGCGGTACGAACGCGCACGTCATCCTCGAACAGGCCCCCGACGGCGAGGAACCGGAACCGGCCGGCGAGCCGCTGCCGCTGGCGCCGGTGTTCCTCTCCGCCCGGGGCGTCGACGCCCTCGCCGCGCAGGCGGGCCGGTGGGCCGACCGGATCGCCGCCGACGAGGCGCTGCGCCCGGTCGACGTCGCCGTGTCGTCGCTGCCCCGCGCCACCCTGCCCGAGCGCGCGGTGGTGCTCGCCGAGGACCGCGACGACCTGCTCGCCGGGCTGCGCGCGCTCGCGGCCGGCGGGCCGGCCGCGAACGTGACCGTCGGAGCGGCCGTCCCGCGCGGCCGGCTGGCGTTCCTCTTCTCCGGTCAGGGCGCGCAGCGCGCCGGCATGGGTCGCGACCTCGCCGCCGCGTTCCCCGTCTTCGCCGACGCCCTGGCCGAGGTGTGCGACAGGCTCGACCCGCTGCTGCCCCGGCCGCTGCGCGAGGTCCTGCACGCCGAGCCCGGCACGCCCGAGGCCGACCTGCTGGACCAGACGGTCTTCACCCAGGCCGGCCTGTTCGCCGTCGAGGTGGCCCTGTTCCGCCTCACCGAGCGCTGGGGCCTGCGGCCGGACTTCCTCGCCGGCCACTCCATCGGCGAGATCGCCGCCGCGCACGTCGCCGGGGTGCTGTCGCTGGCCGACGCGTGCGCGCTGGTCGCCGCGCGGGGCCGGCTCATGCAGGCGTTGCCGGCCGGCGGGGGGATGCTCGCCGTCGCCGCCGACGAGGCCGCCGTACGGGACCGTCTCGCCGGGCTGCCCGGCCGGGTCGACGTCGCCGCCGTGAACGGGCCCGCCGCCGTCGTCGTCTCCGGCGACGTCGCCGCGCTCGACGAGCTGGAGCGGACCTTCGCCGACCGGGGCGTACGCACCCGGCGGCTGCGGGTCAGCCACGCCTTCCACAGCGCGCTCATGGACCCGATGCTGGCGGAGTTCGCGGCGGTCGCCGAGGGGCTCACCTACCACCCGCCGACCATTCCCGTCGTGTCCGACGTGACCGGCCGGATCGCCGAACCGGAGCTGCTGTGCCGCCCGGACTACTGGGTGCGGCACGTCCGCGAGGCGGTGCGGTTCGCCGACGCCGTCGACACGCTCGTCGAGGCGGGCGTCGGCGCGTTCGTGGAGCTGGGCCCGAGCGGCGTGCTCACCGCGATGGCCGAGGACTGTCTCGCCGGGCGGTCCGCCGACGCGCCGGCCCCGGTGCTGGCGTCCCTGCTGCGCAAGGACCGGCCGGAGCCCCGCGCGCTGCTGACGGCCATGGCGGGCCTGCACGCCGACGGGGTCACCGTCGACTGGGCGAGCCAGCTCGGCGGCGGTCGCCGCGTCGACCTGCCCACCTACGCCTTCCAGGACGAGCGGTACTGGCTGGAGTCGACGGGCCGCTTCGTCGACGTCTCCCGCGCCGGCCTCGGCACGGCCGGGCACCCGCTGCTCGGCGCCGCGGTGGCGGTGGCCGGCGAGGACATGGTGCTGCTCACCGGCCGCCTCGCGGCCAGCTCCCACGGCTGGCTCGCCGACCACGTCGTCTCCGGGGCCGTCGTGGTGCCGGGCACGGCGCTGATCGAGCTGGTGGTGCGCGCCGGTGACGAGGTGGGCACCGCCCGGGTGCGGGAGCTGACCCTCGGCGTCCCGCTGACGCTGCCCGCCGACGGCGGCGTACGCGTCCAGGTGCAGGTGGGCGCCGCCGACGACGCCGGTGCCCGGTCGGTGACCGTGCACTCCCAGCCCGAGGACGACCCGGACGCCGGCTGGACCCGCAACGCCGAGGGGCTGCTGGAGCCGGCGCGGCCCGAGGAGCCGGGCGTCGACGCCTGGCCGCCGGTCGCCGCGACCGAGGTGGACCTCGCCGACTGGTATCCGGCGATGGCCGAGCGCGGCCTGACGTACGGGCCGGTGTTCCAGGGGCTGCGCCGCCTGTGGACGGCCGGCGCCGAGGTCTTCGCCGAGGTGGCCCTGCCCGAGGACGTCGCGGGGGCCGCGGTCGCGTTCGGGGTGCACCCGGCGCTGCTGGACGCCGCGTTGCACCCGGCGGGCCTGCTGCCCGCCGGGGCCGGCGGGACCGGGCCGACGGTGCCGTTCGCGTTCGAGGGCGTGCAGGTGCACGCTGCCGGTGCGGCCGTGCTGCGGGTGCGGCTGACCCGGGACGGCTCGGCGGTGCGCCTGGTGGCCGTGGACGAGGCGAACCGGCCCGTGGTCTCGGTGGACTCCCTCGTGCTGCGGGAACTGACCGGCGTACCGGCGTCCGGTGCGGCCGGCCGGTCGCTGTTCGAGGTGTCCTGGCAGCCGGAGCAGGTCACGCCGACCGGGACCACGCCGGCCTGGGCCGTGCTCGGGGCGGCCTGCCCCACCCTGCCCGACCTGGCCGCGTACGCCGACGTGCCCGCCGTGCGGGCGGCGGTGGACCCGCTCCACCCGGCCCCCGGGCTGCTCCTGCTCGCCACCGCCCCCGCCGGCCCGGAGGCCACCGGCGGCGGCCTGACCAGCGGCGACGGCACGCCGGACGCCGACGGCGCGTCGGCCCTGCCCGCGCGGGCACGGTCGCTCACCACCGACGTGCTGACGGTCGTGCGGGACTGGCTCGCCGCCGACGAGTTGGCCGACACCCCCCTCGTGGTGCTCACCCGGGGTGCGGTCGCCGCCGCGCCCGACGACCGGGTCACCGACCTGGCCGGTGCCGCCCTGTGGGGCCTGCTGCGTTCCGCGCAGTCGGAGCACCCCGGCCGCGTCGTCCTCGCCGACCTCGACCGCGACCCCGACGCCGACGTCCTGGCCGTGCTCGCCGCGGTCGCCGCCGACCCCGCCGGAACGGGCGGCCAGGTAGCGCTGCGCGGCACCGAGCTGCTGAGCCCCCGGCTCGTCCGGGCCGTGCCCCCGGCCGGGGACGCCCCGGCGCTCGGCGACGGCACGGTGCTGGTCACCGGCGGCACGGGCGCGCTGGGCGCCCTGGTCGCCGCGCACCTGGTCCGCACGCACGGGGCCCGCTCCGTGGTGATCGCCTCCCGGCGGGGGCCCGCCGCCGCCGGCGCCGCCGACCTCGTCGACCGGCTGACCAACCTCGGCGCACAGGCCGAGGTGGTGGCCTGCGACGTCACCGACCGCACCCAGGCCCATGACCTCGTCACCCGGATCACCGCCGCCGGCCGGCTGGCCGGCGTGGTGCACGCGGCCGGCGTCCTCGACGACGCCGTGGTCACCGGGATCACGCCGGAACGGCTGGCCCGGGTGCTCGCCCCGAAGGTCGACGCCGCCTGGTGGCTGCACGAGGCCACCGCCGACCTGGATCTCGACCTGTTCGTGCTGTTCTCCTCGATCGCCGGGGTGTGGGGCTCGCCCGGTCAGGGCGCGTACGCGGCCGGCAACGCGTTCCTGGACACCCTCGCCGCGTACCGTCGTGGCCTCGGCCTGCCGGCGGTCTCCCTGGCCTGGGGCATGTGGGACGTCGACGGGATGGCCGCCACGCTCGGCGAGGCGGACCGGGCGCGTGCCGCGCAGTCGGGCCTCACGCCGCTCGACGCCGGGACCGGGCTCGCGCTCTTCGACGCGGCCCTGCGCGCCGACCGGCCGGCGCTGGTGCCGGCCGTGCTGGACGTGGCGGCGATGCGGGCCCGCGCGGCCGGCGGCCTGGTGCCGCCGATGCTGCGTACGCTGCTGGGCTCGTCGGTGGCCCGCCGGCAGGCCGGGAAGTCCGGGCGGGGCGACGGCTGGGCCGCGCGACTGGCCGGGCTCTCCGTCGAGGAGGCCCGGGAGCAGGTCGGCACCCTCGTCCGTGGCCTGGTGGCGCAGGTGCTCGGGCACGGTGGCGCGGAGCAGGTGCCGGCGGACCGGGCGTTCCGGGAGTTGGGCTTCGACTCGCTGACGGCGGTGGACCTGCGCAACCGGGTCAACGCGGCCACCGGGCTGCGGCTGCCGTCCACCCTGGTCTTCGACTACCCGACCCCGCAGGCCCTCGCCGACCACGTGCACCAGGAGCTGGCCGGGGCCCCGACGGCGGCGACGACCAGCGCGGTCGTCTCCGTGGGCGCCGACGAGCCGATCGCGATCGTCGGCATGGCCTGCCGCTATCCGGGCGGGGTCGCCTCGCCCGAGCAGTTGTGGGAGCTGTTGGCCGCCGGGGGCGACGGGGTTTCGGAGTTCCCCGGCGACCGTGGATGGGACCTGGAGGGCCTGTTCGATCCGGATCCGGACCGCAGCGGCACGTCGTACACGCGGCACGGTGGTTTCCTGCACGACGCGGCGGAGTTCGACCCCGGCTTCTTCGGGATCTCGCCGCGCGAGGCGCTGGCCATGGACCCGCAGCAGCGGTTGCTGCTGGAGACCTCCTGGGAGGCGTTCGAGTCGGCGGGGGTGGACCCGCAGCGGTTGCGGGGCAGCCGCACGGGTGTGTTCGCGGGCGTGATGTACCACGACTACGCCTCCCAGCTGATGGACCTGCCCGAGGGCGTCGAGGGCTACGTCGGTACGGGCACGTCGGGCAGTGTGCTGTCGGGTCGGGTGGCGTACACGTTCGGGCTGGAGGGCCCGGCGGTGACCGTGGACACGGCGTGTTCGTCGTCGCTGGTGGCGTTGCACCTGGCGGTGCAGGCGTTGCGGTCGGGGGAGTGCGAGTACGCCCTGGCCGGCGGCGTCACCGTGATGGCCACCCCGGGCACGTTCGTGGAGTTCTCCCGGCAGCGGGGGTTGTCGCGGGACGGACGGTGCAAGTCGTTCGCGGCGTCCGCGGACGGCACCGGCTGGGGCGAGGGCGTCGGTGTGCTGCTGGTGCAGCGCCTCGCCGACGCCCGGCGCGACGGTCGCCGGATCCTGGCGGTGGTGCGCGGCAGCGCGGTCAACCAGGACGGTGCGTCGAACGGCCTGACCGCCCCGAACGGTCCGTCGCAGCAGCGGGTGATCCGGCAGGCCCTGGCCAGCGCGCGGCTCACGCCCGCCGACGTGGACGCGGTGGAGGCGCACGGCACCGGCACCACGCTCGGCGACCCGATCGAGGCGCAGGCGCTGCTGGCGACCTACGGTCAGGACCGTGGCGAGGCCGGCCCGTTGTTGCTGGGATCGGTCAAGTCGAACCTCGGCCACACCCAGGCGGCGGCCGGCGTGGCCGGCATCATCAAGATGGTGCTCGCCATGCGCCACGGCCTCGTGCCGGCCACGCTGCACGTGGACGAGCCGTCCCCGCACGTGGACTGGTCGGCCGGTGACGTCGCGCTGGTGACCGAGGCGCGGGCGTGGCCGGCGGTGGACCGGCCGCGCCGGGCGGCGGTGTCGTCGTTCGGCATCTCCGGCACCAACGCGCACGTCATCCTCGAACAGCCGCCCGTCGTCGACGGCGCACCGGCCCACGGCGGGGCCACCCGCAACGACGCCAGCGCCGGCCGCCCGACCGACGTCACCTCCGGAGCCGGACGCCCGGCCGGCGAGGCCTCGGACCGCCCGGCGGTTCCGGTGCCGGTGCTGCTCTCCGCCCGCTCCGGCGAGGCGGTCGCCGGACAGGCGGGCCGGTGGGCGACCTGGCTGACCGACAACCCCGACCTGCGCCCGGTCGACGTGGGCTGGTCGTCGGTGACGACCCGCTCGGTGCTGGAGCACCGCGCGGTGCTCCTCGCCGCCGACCGGGACGGCCTGCTGGCCGCGCTCCGCGCGCTGGCCGCCGGCGAGCCGTCCGGCGCGGTCGTCACCGGATCGGGTACGCCGGCCGGCCGACTCGCGCTGCTCTTCTCCGGCCAGGGCGCCCAGCGCGCCGGCATGGGGCGTGAGCTGTCCGCGGCGTTCCCGGTGTTCGCGTCCGCCCTGGACGAGGTGTGCGCCCACCTGGACCCGCTGCTGCCCCGGCCGCTGCGCGAGGTGCTGTTCGCCGAGGCGGGCACGCCGGAGGCGGAGCTGCTGGACCAGACCGTCTTCACCCAGGCCGGGCTGTTCGCGGTCGAGGTGGCGCTGTTCCGCCTGGTGGAGTCGTTCGGGATCGTGCCCGACCACGTGGGCGGCCACTCGATCGGCGAGGTGACCGCCGCGTACGTCGCCGGGGTGCTGTCGCTGCCCGACGCGTGCGCCCTGGTGGCGGCGCGGGGCCGGCTGATGCAGGCCCTGCCCACGGGCGGCGGGATGCTCGCGGTCGAGGCCGACGAGGCGGCGGTGCTCGCCTCCCTCGCCGAACTGGCCGGTGGCCCCGCCCGGGACGCCGACCGCGACCCGGGTGACCCCGCCGCGTCCGGTGACCGGCTCGGGATCGCGGCCGTCAACGGGCCGACGGCCGTGGTCGTCTCCGGTGCGACCGACGCCCTGGACGAGCTGGCGGCGCTCTGGGCGGAACGGGGCGCGCGGACCCGCCGGCTGCGGGTCAGCCACGCGTTCCACAGCCCGCTCATGGAGCCGATGCTCGCCGACTTCCGTGCCGCCCTGGACGGGCTGGTGTTCCGGGAGCCGCTGCTGCCGCTCGTGTCGAACGTGACCGGCGCGATCGCCGCCCCGGGCGAGGTCGCCACCCCGGACTACTGGGTGCGGCACGTCCGCGAGGCGGTCCGCTACGCCGACGGCGTCCAGGCCCTGCGTGACGCCGGCGTCGGCACCTTCCTGGAGGTCGGCCCGCAGAGCGTGCTGACCGCGCTCAACGCCGACCTGCTGCCCGAAGGTGGCTCGGCGGTGGCGGTGCAGCGCCGCGACCGGCCCGAGGCGTACGCCCTGCTCGCGGCCCTGGCCGAGCTGCACGTCGCCGGCGTGCCGGTCACCTGGACCCCGTCGTTCGCCGACGCCGTCCGCGTCGACCTGCCCACGTACGCCTTCCAGCGCCAGCGCTACTGGCCGGACGGGCCGCTGCGGGGCATCACCGCCGCGACCGCCGAGGAACCGGCCGACCGGCAGTTCTGGGACGCCGTCGAGCGGGCCGACGCCGACGCGCTCGCCGAGGCGATGCGGCTGGACGGCGCCGAGACCCGCCGCCTGGACGAGGCGCTGCCCGTGCTCGCCGCCTGGCGGCAGCGCCGCCGCGACGAGTCCACCGTCAGCGCCTGGCGTTACCGGGTGCGGTGGAAGCCGGTCACCGCCCCGCCGCCGGCCGCGCTCTCCGGGACCTGGTTGGTGCCGGTGCCGGCGGCGTACGCCGACGCGCCCCTGGCCGCCGCCGTCGTCCGGGCGCTCACCGAGGGCGGCGCGACCGCCACCCTGCTCAGCGTCGCCGAACCCGACCGCGTGGCCCTGGCCGACCTGCTGCGCGGCACCGATCCGGCAACGGTCGCCGGGGTGTGCTCCCTGCTCGCCCTCGACGGCACGCCGCACCCGACGCACCCCGTGCTGCCGGCCGGGCTCGCCGGCACCCTCGCCCTGGTGCAGGCGCTCGGCGACGCCGGCGTGACCGCGCCGCTCTGGTGCGCCAGCAGCGGCGCCGTCAGCACCGGCCGGGCCGACCCGCTGGACCGGCCCGACCAGGCTCTCGTCTGGGGGCTCGGCCGCGTCGTCGCGCTCGAACACCCGGACCGCTGGGGCGGCCTGGTCGACCTGCCCGCCGACCTCGACGAGCGCGCCCGGGGCCGGCTCGTCGCCGCCCTCGCCGGGACGGACCACGAGGACCAGATCGCCGTACGCGCCTCCGGGCTCTTCGTCCGCCGCCTGGTCCGCGCCGCCGACGACCGTCCGGCCGACGGTGGCTGGCGCCCCGCCGGCACCGTGCTGGTCACCGGCGGCCTCGGGTCGATCGGCGCCCACGTGGCCCGCTGGCTGGCCCGCGAGGGCGCCGCACACCTGGTGCTGACCAGCCGGCAGGGACCGGCCGCGGCCGGCGCCGCCGAGCTGGAGGCCGAGCTGACCGGCCACGGCGCGACCGTCACCCTGGCGGCCTGCGACGTGGCCGACCGGGACTCGCTGCGCGCCCTGGTCGACCGGCTCGCCGACGAGGGCGTACGGATCGACGCGGTGTTCCACGCGGCCGGCGTCCCGCACGCCGGCGCGGTGGCCGACACCGGCCTCGCCGAACTGGCCGGCGCCCTGCACGCCAAGGTCGCCGGGGCGGTCAACCTCGACGCGGTCCTCGGCGACGACCTCGCCGCGTTCGTGCTCTTCTCCTCCGGCGCGGGCGTCTGGGGCGGCGGCCACCAGGGCGCGTACGCCGCCGGCAACGCCTTCCTCGACGCCCTGGCCGAGGACCGGCGTCGGCGGGGCCTCGCCGGCACCGCCCTCGCCTTCGGCGCCTGGGACGGCGGCGGCATGCTGGAGACCGACGGCGCCGACCACATGGCCCGCTCCGGCATCCGCCCGATGCACCCCGACCTGGCGGTCTCCGTACTGGCCGCGGCGGTGGCCCGCGACGAGCCCACGCTCACCGTCGCCGACGTCACCTGGGACCGCTTCCTGGACACCTTCACGCTGGCCCGGCCCCGGCCGCTGATCGGCGACATCCCCGAGGTGGCCCGCGCCCTCGCCGCCCGCCAGCCGGGCAACGGGGACCAGGCCGAGGCGTCCCCGCTGCGCGCCCGGCTCGCCAACCTCGGCGAACCGGAACGCCGGCGCGTCCTGCTCGACCTGGTCCGCTCGCATGCCGCGGCCGTGCTCGGCCACCCCTCGCCGGAGGCGATCGGCGACGACCGGCTGTTCCGGGAACTCGGCTTCGACTCGCTCAGCGCCGTCGAGATGCGCAACCGGCTCGGCGAGGCGGTCGGCCTGACGCTGCCCACCACGCTGGTCTTCGACCGGCCCACCCCGGCCCTGCTCGCCGCCGACCTGGCCGACCGCATCCTCGGCGTGGCGGACGCGGCGGCACCGGCCGTCACGCGGCCCGCCGCCGCGCTGGACGAGCCGATCGCCATCGTCGCGATGAGCTGCCGCTACCCGGGCGGGGTCGACAGCCCCGAGGACCTGTGGCGGCTGGTGGCCGACGGGCGGGACGCGATCACCGGCTTCCCCGCCGACCGCGGCTGGGACCTCGACGCGATCTACGACCCGGACCCGGACCGCCCCGGCACCTCGTACGCCCGCGAGGGCGGCTTCCTCGCCGACCTGGCCGGGTTCGACGCCGGCCTGTTCGGGATCTCGCCCCGGGAGGCGCTGGTCACCGACCCGCAGCAGCGGTTGCTGCTGGAGACCGGCTGGGAGCTGTTCGAGCGGGCCGGAATGGCACCGGCCGACATGCGCGGCTCCGGCACCGGCGTCTTCGTCGGCACCAACGGCCAGGACTACGCCACCCTGCTGCTGGCGGCCCGCGCCGAGACCGAGGGCTACCAGGCCACCGGCAACACGGCGGCGGTGATGTCCGGCCGGCTCGCGTACACCTTCGGGTTGCAGGGCCCCGCCATCACCGTGGACACCGCCTGCTCGTCCTCGCTGGTCGCCATCCACCTGGCCAGCCAGTCGCTGCGGCAGGGCGAGTGCGACCTGGCCGTCGCCGGCGGCGTGACGGTGATGGCGACGCCCGGCGCGTTCCTGGAGTTCGCCCGCCAGCGGGGGCTCGCCGCCGACGGCCGGTGCAAGTCGTACGCCGCCGCCGCCGACGGCACGGGCTGGGGCGAGGGCGTGGGCCTGGTGCTGCTGCAACGGCTCTCCGACGCCGAGCGCTCCGGCAACCCGATCCTCGCCGTGGTCCGCGGCTCGGCGATGAACCAGGACGGCGCCAGCAACGGGCTGACCGCCCCGAGCGGGCCGGCCCAGCAGCGGGTCATCCACCAGGCCCTGGCCAACGCCCGGCTCGCCCCGTCCGAGGTGGACGTGGTCGACGGGCACGGCACCGGCACCCGGCTCGGCGACCCGATCGAGGCGCAGGCCCTGCTGGCCAGCTACGGGCAGGACCGGCCCGCGGACCGGCCGCTGCTGCTCGGCTCGGTCAAGTCGAACATCGGCCACACCGCTGCCGCCGCCGGCGTCGCCAGCGTGATCAAGATGGTGATGGCGCTGCGGCACGACGAACTGCCGCCCACCCTGCACGTGGACGAGCCGTCGCCGCACGTCGACTGGACCGCCGGGGCCATCGAGCTGCTCACCACGTCGCGGCCCTGGCCCGAGGTGGACCGGCCGCGCCGGGCCGGCGTGTCGGCCTTCGGCGTCAGCGGCACCAACGCCCACCTCATCCTCGAACAGGTCCCGCCGGCCGGACCGCAGGGTTCGCAGGATCCGACGGGGGAGGGCCTCCCGGCCGCGCCGCTGCCGGTGCTGCCGTGGCCGGTGTCGGCCGCCGCCGAGGCCGGCCTGCGCGCCCAGGCGGCGCGGCTGGCCGACTGGCTGCCCACCGCCACCGCCACCGACGGCGAGATCGCGTACGGGCTGGCCACCGGCCGGTCCGCGCTGCGCCACCGGGCGGTGCTGCTCGCCGCCGACCGGGCCACCCTTGTGGCCGGGCTGCGCGCGCTGGCGAACGACGAGAGCCACCCGAGCCTCACCAGGGGGGTCGCCGAACCGGGCGGGCCGCTGGCCGTGCTCTTCTCGGGTCAGGGCGCCCAGCACGCCGGGATGGGCCGCGAGCTGTACGACGCGTTCCCCGCCTTCGCGGCGGCCCTCGACGCGGCCTGCCAGCACCTCGACGCCCACCTGCCCCGGCCGCTGCGTGAGGTGATGTTCGCCGCGTCCGGCACCCCCGAGGCCACCCTGCTGGACGAGACCGCCTTCACCCAGGCCGCGCTCTTCGCCTTCGAGGTGGCGCTGTTCCGCCTGCTGGAGAGCTGGGGGGTCCAGCCCGAACTGGTCGCCGGCCACTCCGTCGGGGAGATCACCGCCGCGCACGTCGCGGGCGTGCTCACCCTGCCGGACGCCTGCACCCTCGTCGGCAACCGGGGACGGCTGATGCAGGCCCTGCCGGCCGGCGGCGGCATGCTCGCGGTGGCCACCGCCGAGGCCGACGTGCACGACCTCCTCGCCGGGTACGCCGGCCGGGTGGCGCTCGCCGCCGTCAACGGCCCGGCCGCCGTGGTCCTCTCCGGGGAGATCACGGCGCTGGACGAGTTGGCCGCCCACTTCGGCGACGCCGGCGTGCGCACCAAGCGGCTGCGGGTCAGCCACGCCTTCCACAGCCCGCTGGTGGAGCCGATGCTGGCCGAGTTCGCGGCCGTGGCGGCCACCCTCGCGTACGCGCCACCAACCCTGCCGCTGCTGTCCAACCTGACCGGTGCGCCCGCCGACCCGGACGAGCTGCGGACCGCCGACTACTGGGTGCGCCACGTCCGCGAGGCCGTCCGGTTCGCCGACACCGTCGAGCGGCTGCCCGCCCACGGGGTCACCACCGTGCTGGAGGTCGGTCCCGACGCGGTGCTGACCGCGCTCGCCGCCGACGCCCTGCGCGCCGACGAGCGGGTGCTGGTCACCGGCACGCAGCGCGCCGGACGCGACGAGGTGGCCACCCTGCTCGCGGCGGTGGCCGCGCTGCACTGCCACGGCGTGCCGCTGCGGTGGACCGCCCTGCTGCCCGCCGCCGCCCCCGTGCCGCTGCCCACGTACGCGTTCCAGCACGACCGGTTCTGGCCGACCCTCGACGGCGCCGCGGCCCCGACCGCCGCGCCGGTCCCCGCCGAGGACGACGGGTTCTGGCAGGCCGTCGCCGAGCAGGACGGCGCGGCCCTCGCCGAGCGGGTCGGCGTCGACCCCGACCGGCCGCTGCGCGACCTGCTGCCCGACCTCGCCGACTGGCGCCGTCGGCAGCGGGAGGAGACGCTTGTCGACGGCTGGCGCTACCGGATCACCTGGCCCGTACGGCAGCCGGCCGTCGGGGCGGCGACCGGCGACTGGCTGCTGGTCGCCCCGCCCGACGCGGCTGACGTCGCCGACCGGCTCGCCGGCCTGCTGACCGGGCACGGCGGCACCGTGCGCACCCTGGCGGTCGACCCGGCCGCCGTCACCCGCGACGAGCTGGCCGGCCGGCTCGCCGAGCCCGGCGCCCCGACCCGGATCGTCTCCCTGCTGGCCCTCGACGAGCGGTCCCACCCCGACCACCCCGGCGTGCCCGCCGGGCTCACCGGCAACCTGGCGCTGCTCCAGGCCGTGCCCGGCGTCCTGCCGGCCGCCGGGCTGTGGCTGCTCACCCGCCAGGCCGTCAGCACCGGTGCCGACGACCCGGTGGCGAACCCCGTCCAGGCCACCACCTGGGGCCTCGGCCTGGTCGCCGCCCTGGAGCACCCGACCCACTGGGGCGGCCTGCTCGACCTGCCCGCCGACCTCGACGAGCAGGCCGGCGAACACGCCGTGCGGATGCTGCTCAACACCGAGCAGGAGGACCAGGCGGCCGTCCGGGCGACGGGCGTGCACCTGCGGCGGCTGGCCCGCGCCGGCCGCGCCGAGGCGCCGCAGGGGCCCGGCTGGCAGCCGCACGGCACCGTCCTGATCACCGGCGGCACCGGCGCGATCGGCCGGTACGCCGCCACCTGGTTCGCCCGTCACGGCGCCGAGCGGCTGATCCTGGTCAGCCGGCGCGGGCCCGCCGCGCCCGGCGTCGACGAGGTGGTGGCGGAACTGGCCGCCCTCGGCGCGGACGCCCGCGTCGTCGCCTGCGACCTCACCGACGCCGACGCGGTCGCCGCGCTCGCCGACGAGCTGCACCGCGACGGCGGGGTGCACGCGGTGGTGCACGCCGCCGGCGTCGGGCTGCTCAACCCGATCACCGAGGTCGGCCTCGGGGAACTCGCCGCCGTGGTCACCGGGAAGATCACCGGTGTCCGGCACCTCGACGAGTTCCTCGACCCCGAGCGGCTCGAACTGGTCGTCTACTTCTCCTCCATCGCGGCGACCTGGGGCGTCGGCGACCACGGCGCGTACGCCGCCGGCAACGCCTTCCTCGACGCGTGGGCCCAGTCCCGGCCGGCGGGGCGGGCCCGGGTGGTCTCCGTCAACTGGGGTCCGTGGGCCGGCGGCGGCATGGTCAGCGACGGCCACGCCGCGGCGATGAGCCGGCGCGGCCTCACCCTGCTCGACCGGGAGCCGGCGATGGCGGCCCTGCGCGCCGCCGTCGCCGCCGACGGGGCGCAGTTCACCGTCGCCGACGTGGACTGGGCGCGCTTCGCGCCGGTGTTCGCCTCGGCCCGGCGGCGCCCGCTGATCGGCGAGATCCCGGAGGTGGCGGCGCTCGACGCCGCGCCCGAGCAGGCCGCCGCCGACGGCGGGGAGGTCCTGACCGGGCTGCGCAAGCGGCTCGCCGACCTGCCCGAGGCCGAGCAGATCCGGCTGCTGGTCGACCTGGTGCGTACCGCCGCCGCCGAGGTCATCGGCCACGACAGCCCGTACGCCCTGGAGAACAACCGCCCGTTCCGGGACCTCGGCTTCGACTCGCTGACCGCCGTGGAACTGCGCGGCCGGCTGGCGCGGTCGACCGGCCTCAACCCGGCCAGCTCGGTGGTCTTCGACTACCCGACGCCGCTGGCATTGGCCGAGCACCTGCGCGGCGAACTGGTCAGCGAGGCGTCGGTCGAGGCCCTGCCGACCGTCGAGGAGCTGGACCAGCTGGAGAGCGCCCTCGTGCTGCGCGACCAGGACGACATCGGCCGGGTGCGGGTCACCATGCGCCTGCACCGCCTGCTCGAACGGCTCGGGGCGGCCGAGGCGACCGGCGACGCCACCGAGGTGGCCGACCGGCTGCGGGTGGCCAGCAACCAGGAGCTTTTCGATCTTGTGGACAGGGACCTCGGGCTCTCCTGAGTCGCGCGTCAGATATCGGTGAGGAACGAGGGAGCGGGATTTCATGTCGGATGAAGAGCGGCTGCGCGAGTACCTGACGCGCGTCATCGCCGAGCTGCAGCAGACCCGGCAGCGGCTGCGCGAGGTCACCGCCGAGGAGTCCGAGCCGGTGGCGATCGTCTCCATGAGCTGCCGGTACCCCGGCGGGATCAGCTCTCCCGAGGAGCTGTGGTCCTTCGTCGAGGCCGGCGGCGACGCCATCTCCGACTTCCCGACCGACCGGGGCTGGGACCTGGACCGGCTCTACCACGCCGACCCCGACAACGCCGGCACGTCGTACACCGCCTCGGGCGGGTTCCTGCGCGACGCCGGGGCGTTCGACGCCGCCCTGTTCGGCATCTCGCCCCGCGAGGCGCAGGCGATGGACCCGCAGCAGCGGCACCTGCTGGAGGTCGCCTGGGAACTCTTCGAGCGCGCCGGCCTCGCCCCCCTGTCGCTGGGCGGCAGCCGCACCGGCGTCTTCGTCGGCACCTCCGGCCAGGACTACGCGTCCGTGCTGCACGGCGCCTCCGACGCCGAGGGGTACATGGTCACCGGCACTGCCGCCAGCGTGCTGTCCGGCCGGGTGGCGTACACCTTCGGGCTGGAGGGGCCCACGGTCACCGTCGACACCGCCTGCTCGTCGTCGTCGGTCGCCATCCACCTGGCCTGCCAGGCGCTGCGCCAGCGGGAGTGCGAGCTGGCGCTGGCCGGCGGCGCCACCGTGCTGGCCGCCCCCGGCCCGTTCGTCGAGTTCTCCCGGCAGCGTGGCCTGGCCGCCGACGGCCGGTGCAAGTCGTTCGCCGCGTCGGCGGACGGCACCGGCTGGTCCGAGGGCGTCGGCCTGCTGCTGCTGGAACGGCTCGCCGACGCCCGCCGCCTGGGCCACCGGGTGCTCGGCGTCATCCGCGCCTCCGCCATCAACCAGGACGGCGCCTCCAACGGCCTCACCGCCCCGAACGGCCCCTCCCAGCAGCGGGTCATCCGGCAGGCGCTGGCCGGGGCGAAGCTCACCCCCGACCTGGTGGACGCGGTCGAGGCGCACGGCACCGGCACCACCCTCGGCGACCCCATCGAGGCCCAGGCGCTGCTCGCCACCTACGGCCAGGACCGGCCGGCGGGCCGGCCACTGCTGCTCGGCTCGCTCAAGTCCAACCTCGGCCACAGCCAGGCCGCGGCCGGGGTGGGCGGCGTGATCAAGATGGTGATGGCGATGCGGCACGGGGTCGTGCCCGCCACCCTGCACGTCGACCGGCCCACCCCGCACGTCGACTGGTCGGCCGGCGACGTCGAACTGGTCACCGAGGCGCGGCCGTGGCCGGCCGTGGACCGGCCCCGCCGGGCGGGCGTCTCCTCGTTCGGCATGAGCGGCACCAACGCCCACCTGATCCTGGAGCAGGGCGGGACCGGCACGCCGGACGGGCCGGCCGCCGCGGCGCCCGCCACGGGTGCCGGCCTCCTGCCCACGGGCCCGCTGCTGTGGCCCGTCTCGGCGAAGTCCAGGGGCGCACTCGCCGGCCAGGCGGCCCGGCTGGCCGCGTTCCTGCGCGACCGCGCCGCCGACGCGGCCGTCGACCCGGCACAGGTGGCCTGGTCCCTCGCCACGACTCGATCGGTGCTCGACCACCGGGCGGCCGTGGTCGGCCGGGACGCCGAGGAACTGCTGTCCGGTCTGGACGCCCTCGCCGACGGATCTCCGGCGGTGAACACGGTCTCCGGGTTCACCGCCGACGGTGGTGCGGGTCCGGTGTTCGTGTTCCCGGGTCAGGGTGCGCAGTCGGCGCGGATGGCGGCGGGTCTGGTCGGCGCGTGCCCGGTGTTCGACGCGGCTCTCGCCGAGTGTCAGGTGGCGTTGGCGCCGTGGTTGGACGTGGACCTGGTGTCCGTGTTGACGGGTGGCGACGAGTCGTGGCTTGAGCGGGTGGAGGTCGTGCAGCCGGTGCTGTTCGCGGTCGGGATCGCGCTCGCGGCGGTGTGGAGGCACGTGGGTGTCATGCCGTCGGCGGTGGTCGGTCACAGCCAGGGTGAGATCGGTGCCGCGTGCGTGGCGGGCATCCTGAGCCTGGAGGACGCCGCGAAGACCGTCGCGTTGCGTTCCCGCGCGTTGGCGGTCCTCGCGGGCACGGGTGCGATGGCGTCGGTGGATCTGTCGGCCGAGCAGGTCACCGCCCGCCTGGATGCGTTCCCCGGTGTGGGTGTGGCGGCCGTCAACGGTCCGGCGACGGTGGTGGTGTCTGGTCCGCCGCAGCCGGTGGCGGATCTGGTGGCGGCGTGTCAGGCCGACGGTGTGCGGGCTCGGGTCATTCCGGTGGATTACGCGTCGCATTCGCCGGCGGTGCAGCAGGTCGCGGAGCAGTTGCGCACCGATCTGGCGGACGTCGCGCCTCGTATCGGTGAGGTGCGGTTGGTGTCGACGTTGACCGGTGACTGGGTGGACCCGCAGAGCATGGGTGCGCAGTACTGGTATGACAATCTGCGGCAGCCGGTGTTGTTCGACACGGCCGTCCGTGTCGCCATCGCTGCCGGGCATTCCACGTTCGTGGAGGTCAGTCCGCATCCGGTGTTGGGGATGCCGGTGACGGCGATCCTCGACGACACCGACACGAGCGGGCACGTGCTGGGCACGTTGCGGCGGGGTGAGGACGACCCGACCCGCCTGCTGACGACCCTGGCGACGGCGCACGCGGTCGGCCTGCCGGTGGACCTGACGGCGGTGCTCGCCCCGGCGGCGGTGACGGACCTGCCGACGTACGCGTTCGACCACCGTCGGTACTGGGTCGACGCGCCGGCGTACCAGCCGCAGGACGTGGGTGCCGCCGGGCTGCACGACCCCGGACACCCCCTGCTCAGCGCCGCCGTACGGGTGCCCGACGACGACACCGTCGTGCTCACCGGCCGGCTGTCGACCCGTACCCACCCGTGGCTGGCCGAGCACGTCGTCCGGGAGACGGCCGTCGTGCCGGGCACCGCACTGCTCGACATGGTCGTCCGCGCCGGGGACGAGGTCGACGCCGGACAGGTCGGCGAGCTGATCCTGCTCGCCCCGATGGCGCTCCCCGCCGACGGCGCCGCCATCCAGGTGCGGCTGCGCGTCGGCGCGCCCGACGACGACGGCAAGCGCGCCGTCACCATCCACTCCCGCCCCGAACAGTCCGAGGACGCCGAGTGGACCCGGCACGCCGAGGGGTCGCTGCATCCCCACCCGGCCACGTCCGGCCCCACCCTCGTCGACTGGCCGCCCGCCGGGGCGACCCCCGTCGACGCCGACCTGTCCGCCTGGTACGCGGGGATGGCCGACGGCGGGCTCGCGTACGGGCCCGCCTTCCAGGGGCTGCGCCGGGTCTGGCGCGACGGCGACGAGGTGCACGCCGAGGTGGCGCTGCCCGAGTCCGCCGCCCCCGCCGCGGCCCACTTCGGCCTGCACCCCGCGCTCCTCGACGCCGCCCTCCAGGCGTCCGGCGTGACCGCCCTCATCGGCGACCCGGCCAACCCCGAGGTGTGGATGCCCTTCGCCTTCGAGGCGGTCGCCCTGCACGCCCACGGCGCCACCCGGCTCCGGGTCCGGCTGCGGACGCTGAGCCGCGACACCGTCACGGTCACCGTCGCCGACGCCGCCGGCCAGCCCGTCGCCGAGATCGGGGCACTGACCTTCCGCCCCGCCTCCGCCGCCCCGGCGGCCCCCGCCGCGCACCGCGACGCCCTGCACCACCTCGACTGGCTGCCCGCCGGCCCGGTCACCACCGAGGAGACCGCCGCGCCCACCGTTTGCTGGGCGTTGCTCGGCGGCGGCGCGGCCGGCCTGTCCGAGGCGCTGGCGTCGGCCGGTCACCCGGTGCGGCGCCACGCCGACCTGGCCGCGCTGGTCGCCGCGATCGACGCCGACGGCGTCGTACCCGACGTGGTGGTGGACCTGCGCGACGACGACCCCGCGCGGGCCGCGCACGACGACGCCGACGACCCGGCCCGGGCCGCGCACGACGACGCCCGGGCGGCACTGGCGCTGCTGCGCGGCTGGCTCGCCGAGCCCCGCCTCAACGACGCCCGGCTGGTCTTCGGCACCCGCGGCGCGGTCGGCGCGGCACCCGGCGAGGCCCCCCGCCGCCCGGCGCAGGCCACCGTGTGGGGCCTGGTCCGCTCCGCGCAGTCCGAGCACCCCGGCCGCTTCCTGCTGCTGGACACCGACGACACGGCCGCCTCCGCCGAGGCGCTGGCCGCGGCCGTCGCCTCCGGCGAACCCCAGGTGGCGCTCCGCGACGGCACCCCGCTGGTGCCCCGGCTCACCCGGGCCCGCGACGCCGACGTGCTCGCGCTGCCCGACGGCGGCGTCCCGTGGCGACTCGACGTGGCCGGCAAGGGAACGCTGGAGAACCTGGTGGCGGTGCCCTGCCCGGAGATCGCCGCCGCCGGGCTCCCACCCGGCCAGGTACGCGTCGAGATGCGCGCCGCCGGGCTGAACTTCCGCGACGTCGTGCTGGCCCTCGGCATGGTGCCCGACCAGGAGGGGCTCGGCAACGAGGGCGCGGGCGTGGTGGTCGAGGTCGGCCCCGGGGTGACCGACCTGGCGCCCGGCGACCGGGTGATGGGCCTCTTCCCCAACTCGTTCTCGTCGGTCACGATCACCGACCACCGGGTGGTCACCAGGATCCCCGCCGGCTGGTCGTACGCGGACGCGGCAGCCGTGCCGGTGGCGTTCGTGACCGCCTGGTACGGCCTCGTCGAGTTGGCCCGGTTGCGCGCCGGTGAGTCCGTGCTGATCCACGCCGCCGCCGGCGGGGTCGGCATGGCGGCCGTCCAGATCGCCCGCCACCTCGGCGCGGAGGTCTTCGGCACCGCCAGCCCCGGCAAGTGGCCGGTGCTGCGCGCCACCGGCTTCGACGACGCCCACATCGCCTCATCCCGCACCCTCGACTTCGTCGACGAGTTCCGCGCGAGCACCGGCGGCCGGGGCGTCGACGTGGTGCTCAACGCGCTCAGCGGCGACTTCGTCGACGCCGCGCTGCGGCTGCTCGCGCCCGGCGGCAGGTTCGCCGAGATGGGCAAGACCGACAAGCGGGATCCGCAGCGGGTCGCGGCCGACCACCCCGGCGTCAGCTACCAGGTCTTCGACGTCATCGACGCCGGCCAGGACCGCATCGGGCAGATGCTCGGCGAGGTGATGGCGCTCTTCGCCGCCGGCGTCCTGCACCCCCTGCCGCGGCGGACCTTCGACATGCGGCGGGCCCCGGAGGCGTTCCGGTTCCTCAGCCAGGCCCGGCACGTCGGCAAGCTCGCCCTCACCATGCCCCGGCAGCCGCGTCCCGACGGGACGGTCCTGGTCTCCGGTGCCACCGGCACCCTCGGGGCGCTGGTCACCCGCCACCTGGTCACCGCACACGGCGTCCGGCACCTGCTGCTGGTCAGCCGGCGCGGCCCGGACGCGGAGGGCGCCGGCGACCTGCTGGCCCAACTCAAGGAACTCGGCGCGGAGGCCACCGTCGTCGCCGCGGACCTGGCCGACCCGGAGACGGTCGCCGACGTGCTGTCCATGGTGGATGCCGCGCACCCGCTGACGGCCGTCGTGCACGCCGCCGGCGTCCTCGACGACGGGACCGTCGACCAGCTCACCCCGGAGCGCCTCGACGCCGTGCTCCGGCCCAAGGTCGACGCGGCCTGGAACCTGCACCGCGCCACCCTCGACCGGGAGCTGGACGCCTTCGTGCTCTTCTCCGGCGCGGCCGGCGTGCTCGGCGCGGCGGGCCAGGGCAACTACGCCGCCGGCAACGCCTTCCTCGACGCGCTCGCCGCCCACCGGCGGGCCCTCGGGCTGCCCGCCGTCTCGCTGGCCTGGGGCCTCTGGGCGCAGGCCAGCGGCATGACCGGGCACCTCGACGCCGCCGACCGCCGCCGCCTCGACCGGGGCGGCGTGGTGGGGCTGGCCACGGGCGAGGCCCTGGAACTGTTCGACGTCGCGCGCGGATCCGAGCGGGCGCTGGTGGTGCCGGCCCGGTTCGGCACCGGCGGCGGCACGGGACCCGTGCACCCGCTGCTGTCCCAGCTCACCCGCCGCCGGGCGCGCCGCAGCGCGGCCGGCGGCGCCGAGGCCACCGACGGCGCCGCGTTCGCCGAGACGATGCGCGGGCTGCCGGAGGAGAAGCGGGTACGCGCCCTGACCGACCTGGTGCTGGCGCACGTGGCGACGGTGCTCGGCCACGCCGACCCGGGCGCCGTCGAGCCGACCCGCGCCTTCCGCGAACTCGGCTTCGACTCGCTCACCGCCGTGGAACTGCGCAACCGGCTCGGCGCCGCCACCGGACTGCGGCTGCCCGCGACCCTGATCTTCGACAACCCGGCGCCGAACGTGCTCGCCGCCTGGCTGGCCGCCCGGTTCGCCCCCGCCCCCGCCAGCGGCGGCGGGGAACGCTCCGGTGGCCTCGGGCAGGACCTCGACCGGCTGGAGGCGGCCCTCGCCGACCTCGACGCCGACGGCGACGAGTTCCGCCGGATCACCGACCGGCTGCACGGCCTGCTGGACCGGCTGACGGCACGGCAGTCCGACGGCGACGACGACCTCGAGTCGGCCACCGCCGAGAACATCTTCGACCTGATCGACCGCGAACTGGAGACGTCCTGATGGCCAGTCGCACCGACATCGGCATGCCAAGTGAGGTGGGTCCGCGATGAGCACCGAGGACGAGAAGTACGTCGAGTACCTCAAGCGGACCACCTCCGAGCTGCGGCGTACCCGCCGCCGGCTGCGCGAGCTGGAGGCCCGGGACACCGAGCCCATCGCCATCGTGTCGATGAGCTGCCGCTACCCGGGCGGCGTCGACAGCCCGGAGGCGCTGTGGGAGCTCGTCCGCGACGGCGTGGACGGGATCGGCCCGTTCCCCGCCGACCGGGGCTGGGACCTCGACCGGCTATTCCACCCGGATCCCGACCACCCGGGCACCAGCTACGTGCGTGAGGGCGGCTTCGTCCACGACGCGGGGGACTTCGACGCCGACCTGTTCGGTGTGTCGCCCCGCGAGGCGCTCGCCATGGACCCGCAGCAGCGGCTGCTGCTGGAGGCGTCCTGGGAGGCGTTCGAGCGGGCCGGGCTGCCCCTGCCGTCGGTGCGCGGCAGCCGCACGGGCGTGTTCGTCGGGGCGGCCTCGCACGGCTACGACGGGGTGGTCGCCCAGGCCGAGAACGGCGAGGGCCACCTGCTCACCGGCAGCGCCACCAGCGTCATCTCCGGGCGCGTCGCGTACACCCTCGGGCTGGAGGGGCCGGCGGTCACCGTCGACACGGCCTGCTCGTCGTCGCTTGTCGCGCTGCACCTGGCCGCCCAGGCGCTGCGCAACGGCGACTGCGAGCTGGCGCTGGCCGGCGGTGTCACGATCATGCCCACCCCGGGCGTCTTCATCGGCTTCTCCCGGCAGCGCGGCCTGGCCGCCGACGGCCGGTGCAAGGCCTTCGCCGCCGCCGGCGACGGCACGACCTGGTCCGAGGGCGTCGGCCTGCTGCTGCTCACCCGCCTCTCCGACGCCGTACGCCGGGGGCAGCCCGTGCTCGCGGTGATCCGGGGCAGCGCGGTGAACCAGGACGGCGCGTCGAACGGGCTCAGCGCCCCGCACGGGCCGTCCCAGGAACGGGTCATCCGGCAGGCCCTGGCCAACGCCCGGCTCGGCCCCGAGCAGGTCGACGTGGTGGAGGCGCACGGCACCGGCACCCGCCTCGGCGACCCGATCGAGGCGCAGGCGCTGCTCGCCACGTACGGGCAGGACCGGGGCGACGGCGAGCCGCTGCTGCTCGGCTCGATCAAGTCGAACATCGGCCACGCCCAGGCCGCCGCCGGCGTGGCCGGTGTGATCAAGATGGTGATGGCGATCCGGCACGCGGTGGTGCCGCCGACCCTGCACGTGGACGCGCCCACCCCCGAGGTCGACTGGTCGGCCGGCGCGGTGTCGCTGGTGACCGAGGCGACGCCCTGGCCGGCGGTGGACCGGCCCCGGCGGGCCGCCGTGTCGTCGTTCGGGGTGTCCGGCACCAACGCGCACACCATCGTGGAGCAGGCACCCGAGCCGTCCCCCGAAGCCGCCGACGAACCGAGCCCGTCGCCGATCGCCCGCCCGGTCGTGCCGGTGCTGCTGTCGGCCCGCGCCGAGGAGGCGCTCGCCGCCCAGGCCGGCCGGTGGGCCCGCTGGCTCGCCGCCGACGCGGGCGCGCGCCCGCTGGACGTCGGCTGGTCCTCGGTGGCCTCCCGCACCGTGCTCGACCACCGCGCGGTGCTGCTCGCGGAGGGCCGCGACGACCTGGTCGCCGGGCTGCGCGGCCTCGCCGCCGGTGAGCCGGCCGGCGCCGTCGTCACCGGTTCGGTGGTACGCCGGGGCGCGTTGGCGGTGCTGTTCTCCGGTCAGGGCGCGCAGCGCGCCGGCATGGGTCGTGAGCTGTACGGGTCGTTCCCGGTGTTCGCGTCGGCGTTGGACGAGGTGTGCGCGCAGCTCGACCCGCTGTTGCCGCGTCCGCTGCGGGAGGTGCTGTTCGCCCAGGCGGGCACGCCGGACGCGGACCTGCTGGACCAGACCGTGTTCACGCAGGCCGGTCTGTTCGCGGTCGAGGTGGCGCTGTTCCGGCTGGTGGAGTCGTTCGGGATCGTGCCCGACTTCGTGGGCGGTCACTCGATCGGCGAGGTGACGGCCGCGCACGTGGCCGGGGTGTTGTCGCTGGCGGACGCGTGCGCTCTGGTGGCGGCGCGGGGTCGCCTGATGCAGGCGCTTCCCGTCGGTGGCGGGATGCTCGCGGTGGCGGCCGACGAGGCGGCGGTGCGGGAGTCCCTTTCCGGGTTCGCCGACCGGGTCGGCATCGCGGCCGTCAACGGCCCGACGGCCGTGGTCGTCTCCGGTGACGTGACCGCGCTCGACGAGCTGGAAGCGTCCTGGGCCGGAAAGGGGGCGCGGACCCGCCGGTTGCGGGTGAGCCACGCGTTCCACAGCCCGCTCATGGAGCCGATGCTCGACGAGTTCCGGGCCGTACTCGCCCGGCTGACGTTCGCCGCGCCGTCCGTGCCGGTGGTCTCCAACCTCACCGGCAGCATCGACCCCGACGAGATGCGCACGCCCGACTACTGGGTGCGACACGTCCGCGAGGCCGTCCGGTACGCCGACGGCGTCGCCGTCCTGCGTACCGCCGGCGTCGGCACGTTCCTGGAGGTCGGCCCGCACAGCGTGCTGACCGCGATGCACACCGACCTGCCCACCGGCGACGCGCTGACCGTGCCCACGCAGCGCAGGGACCGCCCCGAGCCGCACGCCCTGCTGCACGCCCTGGCCGAGCTGCACGTCCACGGCGTCGGTGTGACCTGGCAGGCCTGGTACGCCGACACCGGCGCCGCCCGCGTCGACCTGCCCACCTACGCCTTCCAGCACCGCCGCTACTGGCCGGAGGGGACCGTCGCCGGCACCCCCGAGCGGCCCGCCGACACGGACACCGACTTCTGGACGGCGGTGGAACGCGAGGACCTCAGCGCGCTGGCCGCCCAGCTCGGCGCGGAGAACGCCGCCCTGGACGCCCTCGCCCCCGCCCTGCCGGTGCTGTCGACCTGGCGGCGGAGCCGGCAGCGCGACGCCCTCCTCGACGGCTGGTCCTACCGGGTGACGTGGGAGCCGCTGCGGCCGGCCCCGGTGCCCGGGCTGCCCGGCCGCTGGCTGGTCGTCGACACCGGCTCCGACGACGCGGGCGTCACGCAGGCCCTGACCGGGGCCGGCGCCAGCGTGGACACCCTGACCGTCGCGCCCACCGCCAGCCGTGCCGACCTGGCCGACCGGCTGCGCGAGACCAGCGAGCGGGGCTGGACGGGCGTGGTGTGCGTACTGCCCGAACGGGACGACCCACTGCCGGACGCGCCCGCCGTGTCGAACGGCGCGGCGGTGCTGCTGACGCTGGTGCAGGCCCTCACCGACGCCGGCCTCGCCGGCCGGGTGTGGTGCGTGTCCCGCAACGCGGTCGCCGCCACCGCCGGGGAGCGGATCGCCGACCCGTGGGCCGCGCTGGCCTGGGGCCTCGGCCGCGCGGTCGCCCTCGAACAGCCCGACCGCTGGGGCGGCCTGGTGGACGTGCCGGGCCGGGTGGACCGCACCGTCCGGGAGACGTTCCTCGCGCTGCTCGCCGACGGCGGGCAGGACCAGGTCGCGGTGCGCACCTCCGGGGCGTACGGCCGCCGGCTCGTCCCGGCCACCGCGCCGACGGCCGCCGGCTGGCGGCCCACCGGCACCGTCCTGGTCACCGGCGGCACCGGCGCCCTCGGCCGGCACGTCGCCCGCTGGCTGCTGGAACACGGCGCCGCCGAGGTGGTGCTGGCGTCGCGGCGCGGCCCCGACGCCCCCGGCGCGGCGGCCCTCGTCGACGAACTGGCGCCACTCGGCGCCGTCCGGACGGTCGCCTGCGACGTCACCGACGCCGACGCGGTCGCCGCCCTCGTCGCCGGCCTGCCCGCGCTGACCGCCGTCGTGCACACCGCCGGCGTCATCGCCGACGGCATGCTCGACGGGATGGACCTGGACCGGATGCGCGCCGTCCTGGACGTCAAGGTCCGTGCCACCCGGGTGCTGCACGACGCCACCGCCGGGCGGTCCCTCGACGCGTTCGTGCTCTTCTCCTCCCTTGCCGGCGTGATCGGCAGCGCCGGCCAGGCCAACTACGCCGCCGCCAACGCCTACCTCGACGCGTTCGCCGCCTGGCGTCGCGACCAGGGGTTGCCGGCCACCGCCCTGGCCTGGGGCGCCTGGGCCGAGCAGGGGATGGCCGCGACCGACAGCGCGCTGACCGCACGGCTGACCCGGGGCGGCCTCAACCCGCTGCCCGGCGCCGAGGCGGCCACCGCCCTGGGCCGGCTCGTCAACACCGGCGAGGCGGCCGTCGTGGTGGCCGACGTCGACTGGGGCCGGCTGGCCGCCTCGTGGAGCGCCACCCGCCCGAACCCGCTCATCGGCGGCCTGCCCGGCGTGCCGGCGGCACCGGCCGGCGCGGTGCGTTCCGTGGTGGTGGGCCGCTCCCTTCCGCAGCTCACCGAGCTGGTCCGCGTCCAGGCCGCCGTGGTGCTCGGCTACCCGGCCGGGCAGCCCCTGCCCGACCGCACCTTCCGCGACCTCGGCTTCGACTCGCTCACCGCCGTCGAACTGCGCAACCGGCTCACCGCCGAGACCGGCATGACGCTGCCCGCCACGCTCGTCTTCGACCACCCCACCGTCGGCGAACTCGCCGCCCACCTGCACCGGCTCAGCTCCGGCGACGGACCCGGGCAGCTCGCCGCCGACGGCGTCACCTACCACCACGAGCCCATCGCCATCGTCGCCATGAGCTGCCGCTTCCCCGGCGGGGTCAGCTCACCCGAGCAGCTCTGGCGGCTCGTCGAGTCCGGCACCGACGCGATGACCCTGATGCCCGGCGAGCGCGGCTGGGACCTGGCCGAGCTGTACCACCCGGATCCCGAGCACACCGGCACCAGCTACGTCCGCGAGGGCGGCTTCGTCGACGGCGCCGGCGAGTTCGACCCCGCGTTCTTCGGCATCAGCCCCCGCGAGGCCCTCGCCATGGACCCGCAGCAGCGGCTGCTGCTGGAGACCGCCTGGGAGGCGTTCGAACGGGCCCGGATCGACCCCACCAGCCTGCGCGGCAGCCGCACCGGCGTCTACGTCGGCACCAACGGGCAGGACTACGGCCAGCTGCTGATGGTCGCCGGGGGCGTCGACGAGAACTACCTCGCCACCGGCAACTCGGCAAGCGTCATCTCCGGCCGGCTCTCGTACACCTTCGGGCTGCACGGCCCGGCGGTCACCGTCGACACGGCCTGCTCGTCCTCGCTGGTCGCGATGCACCTCGCCGCGCAGGCCCTGCAGGCGGGGGAGTGCGACCTGGCGCTGGCCGGCGGCGCCACCGTGATGGCCACCCCCGGCATCTTCGTCGGCTTCTCCCGGCAGCGCGGTCTCGCCGCCGACGGCCGCTGCAAGCCCTTCGCCGCCGCCGCCGACGGCACCGGCTGGGGCGAGGGCACCGGCCTGCTGGTGCTCCAGCGGCTCTCCGACGCCCAGCGCGACGGCAACCCGATCCTCGCCGTGGTACGCGGCAGCGCGGTCAACCAGGACGGCGCGTCCAACGGGCTCACCGCGCCCAACGGCCCCGCCCAGCAGCGGGTGATCGGCCAGGCCCTCGCCAACGCCCGGCTCACCGCCGACCAGATCGACGCCGTCGAGGCGCACGGCACCGGCACCACCCTCGGCGACCCGATCGAGGCGCAGGCCCTGATCGCCACGTACGGGCAGGACCGGCCCGCCGACCGGCCGCTCTGGCTCGGCTCGATCAAGTCGAACATCGGGCACACCCAGGCCGCCGCCGGCGTTGCCGGTGTGATCAAGATGGTGATGGCGATGCGGCACGGGGTGCTGCCGCCGACCCTGCACGTCGACGAGCCGACCCCGCACGTCGACTGGTCGGCCGGCACCGTCGCGCTGCTCACCGAGGCCCGCCCCTGGGTGGCGCCGGACGGCCCCCGCCGGGTCGGCGTCTCCTCCTTCGGCATCAGCGGCACGAACGTGCACACGATCCTCGAACAGGCCCCGGAACCGGAGCGCGCCGACCCGGACCCCGAGGCGGCGCCGCCGGTCGCGGAGCTGCCCTGGGTGCTCGCCGCGCGTACCCCGGCCGCTCTGGCCGACCGGGCCCGGGACCTGCTCGGGCACCTCGACGGCGTACCGGACGCGGGGCTGGGCGACGTGGCGTGGTCGCTGGCCACGACCCGCGCCGCCCACGAGCACCGGGCGGTGCTGCTGGCCGGCGACCGGGACGACCTGACCGCCGCGCTCGGCCGGCTCGCCGACGGGCGGCCCGCCCCCGGCACGGTCACCGGTGCCGCCGGCACGCCCGGCGAGGTCGTCTTCGTCTTCCCCGGCCAGGGCTCGCAGTGGACCGGCATGGCCGCCCGCCTGCTCGACGCCGCCCCGGTCTTCGCGGAGACCCTGCACGCCTGCGCCGAGGCGCTGCGCCCGCACGTCGACTGGTCCCTGCTGGACGTCGTCCGGGGCGCCCCGGACGCGCCGTCGCTCGACCGGGTCGACGTCGTGCAGCCCACCCTCTTCGCGGTCGGCGTCTCGCTCGCCGCCCTCTGGCGCTCGTACGGCGTGCACCCGACCACCGTGGTCGGGCACTCGCAGGGCGAGATCGCCGCCGCGTGCGTCGCGGGGGCGCTCACCCTCGACGACGCCGCCGCCGTGGTGGCCCTGCGCAGCCAGGTCATCGCCGGCATCGCCGGCGACGGCGGGATGCTCTCCGTCGCCACCACCGCCGCCGAGGCCACCGAGACGATCGGCGGCTGGTCGGGGCGGCTCGCCCTGGCCGCCGTCAACGGGCCGCAGTCCGTGGTGGTCTCCGGCGACGGCACCGCGCTCGACGAACTCGCCGCCCACTACGAGGGCCGCCAGGTGCGCGTCCGGCGGGTACCGGTGGACTACGCCTCGCACTCGGCGCACGTCGAACCGCTGCGGGACCGGCTGCGGGAACTGCTGGCCGGGCTGCGGCCGGGCACCGCCGACGTGCGGTTCTGGTCCACCGTCGACAACGACTGGCTCGACACCACCGGTCTCGACGCCGACTACTGGTACCGCAACCTGCGGCAGACCGTGCGCTTCGACGAGGCCGTCCGGGCGCTGACCGCCGCCGGCCACCGGACCTTCATCGAGGTCAGCGCGCACCCCGTGCTCACCATGAGCGTGCAGGCCAGCGCCGAACTGGCCGCCGCCGAGGGTGTGCCGGTCACCGTGGCCGGCACGTTGCGCCGCGACGAGGGCGGCCTGGACCGCTTCCTCACCTCCGTCGCCGAGGTCTGGGCCGGCGGCGCGACCGTCGACTGGCGCCCCGCCTTCCACGGCCGTTCCGCCCATCGGCGGGACCTGCCCACGTACCCGTTCCAGCGGCAGCTCTACTGGCCGCAGGACATCACCGCGCCGACCGCCGCCGGCCCCGCGCCGAGCGTCGTCGACGACCCGGTGGACGCCCGGTTCTGGGCCGCCGTCGAGGCCGGCGACCCGGCCACGCTCACCGCGGAGCTGACCGCCGGCACCGGCGACGTACCCGAGCGGGCCGTCGCCGACCTGCTGCCCGTCCTCGCCGCCTGGCGTCGCCGGCACCGCGCCCAGGCCGAGATCGACTCGTGGCGCTACCGGGACACCTGGCTGCCCGTCGCCGACCTCGCCGACACCCCGCTGTCGGGCACCTGGTGGCTGCTCAGCGGCCCCGGCGACGCCGAGGTGGCCACGTTCTGCGCCGACGCCCTGCGTGGGCGGGGCGCCCAGGTGGTCCCCGTGCCGCTCGACACCGAGCGGGCCGACCGGGCGGCCCTCGCCGACCTGCTGCGCGCCCGGCTCGCCGAGGACGGCACCGCGCCGGCCGGCGTGCTCTCCCTGCTGGCGCTGGACGAGACGGCGCACCCGGCGTACCCGTCGGTGCCGGCCGGCTTCGGCGGCACCGTGACGCTCGTGCAGGCCCTCGGCGACGCGGGCCTGCGCTCCCCGCTGTGGTGCCTCACCCGGGGCGCGGTCTCCACCGCGCCCGGCGAGCCCCTGCCGCGCCCCCTCCAGCAGCTCGCCTGGGGCTTCGGCCGGGTCGCCGCCCTGGAACACCCCGACCGCTGGGGCGGCCTCGTCGACCTGCCGGAACACCTCGACGAGACCACCGCGCGCCGGCTCGCCGCCGTCCTCGGCGGCGAGCACGGCGAGGACCAGGTGGCGCTACGCCCGGCCGGCGCCGTCTCCCGCCGCCTGCTCCGCGCGCCCCTGGCCGACACCGATCCGGTACGCCCGTTCCGCCCCTCGGGCAGCGCACTCGTCACCGGCGGCACGGGCGCACTCGGCGGGCACATGGCCCGCTGGCTCGCCGCCAACGGAGCCCAGCACCTGGTGCTGCTCAGCCGGCGGGGCCGGCAGGCCGACGGGATCGACGACCTGGAGGCCGAGCTGAACGCGCTGGGTGCCCGGGTCACGGTCGCCGCCTGCGACGCCGCCGACCGGGACGCCCTCGCCGCGGTGATCGCCGACCTGCCGCCGGAGTACCCGCTCACCACGGTCGTGCACACCGCCGCGGTGCTGGACGACTCCGTGATCAACGCGCTGACGATGGAGCAGGTCGACTACTCCCTCAGCGCGAAGGCCACCGCCGCGATCAACCTGCACGAGCTGACCCGCGACCTCGACCTGTCCGCGTTCGTCCTGTTCTCCTCCATGTCCGGCACGGTCGGCAGCTCCGGCATCGGCAACTACGCCCCCGGCAACGCCTTCCTCAACGCGCTCGCCGAACACCGCCGGGACCTGGGGCTGCCCGCGACCTCCATCGCCTGGGGCGCCTGGGGCGGCGGCGGCATGGCCGAGGGCGACTTCGGCCGGATGCTGACCCGGCACGGGACGCCGGAGATGGATCCGCTGCTCGCGGTGACCGCGCTGCAGCAGGCCATCGAGCACGACGAGACGTTCCTGACCATCTCGAACATCGCGTGGGACCGGTTCCTCGTCGCCTTCACCGCCACCCGCCCCGGGCCGCTGGTCGCCGAGGTGCCCGAGGTGCAGCGGCTGCGGGCCAGCAAGGGCCTCGCCGAGCAGACCGAGACGGAGGACTCCGGCCCGGCCGGGGAGTTCGCCCGGATGACCGACGCCGAGCGGCTGCAGACGTTGCTCGACCTGGTCCGCGACCAGGCGGCCACGGTGCTCAAGTACGCGGGTGCGGAGGCGGTGGACCCGCACCACGCCTTCCGGGACCTCGGCTTCGACTCCGTCACCGCCGTCGAGCTGCGTAACCGGCTCGCCACCGCCACCGGGCTGCGGCTGCCGGTCACCCTCGTCTTCGACTACCCGACCCCGACCGGCCTGGCCCGGCACCTGCACCAGGAGCTGGGTGGTGCCGCCGGCACGCAGGCGCAGGCCGCGCCGGTGACCGTCGGCGACGACGAGCCGATCGCGATCGTCTCGATGGCCTGCCGCTTCCCCGGCGGCGCCGACGACCCCGAGCGGTTCTGGCAGATGCTGCGGGCCGGCCGGGACGCCGTCTCCGAAATACCCGGTGACCGGGGCTGGGACATCGACCGTTTGTATGACCCCGACCCCTACCGCTCCGGGACCTCCTACGTGCGTACCGGCGCGTTCCTCTACGACGTGGCCGACTTCGACGCCGCATTCTTCGGGATCTCGCCACGTGAGGCGCTCGCGATGGACCCCCAGCAGCGGTTGATGTTGGAGGTTTCGTGGGAGGCGGTGGAGGGGGCAGGGGTTGACCCCGGTTCGCTCCGAGGTTCGCGAACAGGGGTGTTCGTGGGCACGAATGGTCAGGACTATGGGGCCTTGTTGATCGGCTCCGCAGCCGAGTCGGAGGGCTTCGCGGGCACGGGTAACGCGGCCAGCGTGGTGTCGGGCCGGGTGTCGTACGCACTGGGGTTGGAGGGGCCGGCGGTGTCTGTGGACACGGCGTGTTCGTCGTCGCTCGTGGCGATGCACATGGCTGCCGCCTCGCTGCGTTCCGGCGAGTGCGACCTTGCCGTCGCCGGTGGCGTGACCGTGATGGCGACGCCCGGCCTGTTCGTGGAGTTCTCCCGGCAACAGGGACTGGCCCCGGACGGGCGCTGCAAGGCGTTCGCCGGTGGGGCGGACGGAACGGGCTGGGGCGAGGGCGCCGGAGTCGTACTCCTGGAGCGGCTGTCGGACGCCCGGCGCAACGGGCACCGGGTGCTGGCGGTGATGCGGGGCAGCGCGGTCAACCAGGACGGCGCGTCGAACGGCCTGACGGCGCCGAACGGTCCGGCGCAGCAGCGGGTGATCCGGCAGGCGTTGGCGTCGGCGCGGTTGGGTGTCACCGACGTGGACGTGGTGGAGGCGCACGGCACGGGTACGACGTTGGGCGATCCGATCGAGGCGCAGGCCCTGCTCGCCACCTACGGCCAGGCACGCCCGGCCGACCAGCCGCTCTGGCTCGGCTCGGTCAAGTCCAACATCGGCCACACCCAGGCGGCGGCCGGGGTGGCCGGCGTGATCAAGATGGTGCTCGCCATGCGGCACGGCGTGGTGCCCGCCACCCTGCACGTCGACGAGCCGTCGCCGCACATCGACTGGTCGGCCGGCGCGATCGCGCTCGCCACCGAGGCCCAGCCGTGGCCCGAGACCGGGCACCTCCGCCGGGCCGCGGTCTCCTCGTTCGGCATCTCCGGCACCAACGCGCACGTCATCCTCGAAGCGCCGGAGGAGTCCGCGGAGCCGTCCGGCGACGAGCCCACCGGCGACGGCCACCGCGACGGCGTGCTGACCGCACCCGTGGTGGTGTGGCCGCTGTCGGCGCGTTCCAAGGCCGCCCTGGCCGGGCAGGCCGCCCGGCTGGGCCGGTACCTGCGCGAGCGGGAGCTGGTCGACCCGGCCGGCGTGGCGTGGTCCCTCGCGACGACCCGGTCGGTGTTCGACCACCGGGCGGCGGTCGTCGGTCGGGACGCCGACGAGCTGGCGGCGGGCCTGCGGGCCCTGGCGGAGGGTTCCCCGGTGGGGAACGTGGTGTCGGGTGTGGCGGCCAGCCATGGTGCGGGTCCGGTGTTCGTGTTCCCGGGTCAGGGTGCGCAGTCGGCGCGGATGGCGGCGGGTCTGGTCGGCGCGTCCCCGGTGTTCGACGCGGCCCTCGCCGAGTGCCAGGTGGCGTTGGGGCCGTGGTTGGACGTGGACCTGGTTGCGGTGCTGACGGGTGACGACGAGTCCTGGCTCGACCGCGTCGAGGTCGTGCAGCCGGTCCTGTTCGCCGTCGGTATCGCGCTCGCGGCGGTGTGGAAGCACGTGGGTGTGACTCCGTCGGCGGTCGTCGGTCACAGCCAGGGTGAGATCGGTGCCGCGTGTGTGGCGGGCATCCTGAGCCTGGAGGACGCCGCGAAGACGGTCGCCCTGCGGTCGCGGGCTCTCGCGGTCCTCGCTGGCACGGGTGCGATGGCGTCGGTGGATCTGTCCGCCGAGCAGGTCACCGCGCGCCTGGACGCGTTCCCCGGCGTGGGTGTGGCGGCCGTCAACGGTCCTGCCACGGTGGTGGTGTCTGGTCCGCCGCAGCCGGTGGCGGATCTGGTGGCCGCGTGTCAGGCCGATGGGATTCGGGCGCGGGTCATTCCGGTGGACTACGCGTCGCATTCGCCGGCGGTGCAGCAGGTCGCCGAGCAACTCCGCACCGACCTGGCGGACGTCACGCCTCGCACCGGTGAGGTGCGGTTGGTGTCGACGTTGACCGGTGACTGGGTGGACCCGCAGAGCATGGGTGCGCAGTACTGGTATGACAATCTGCGGCAGCCGGTGTTGTTCGACACGGCCGTCCGTGTCGCCATTGCTGCCGGGCATTCCACGTTCGTGGAGGTCAGTCCGCATCCGGTGTTGGGGATGCCGGTGACGGCGATCCTGGACGACACGGACACGAGCGGGCATGTGCTGGGTACGTTGCGGCGGGGTGAGGACGATCCGACCCGGCTGCTGACGACCCTGGCGACGGCGCACGCGGTCGGCCTGCCGGTGGACCTGCGCAAGCTCGTCGCGCCGGCCGCCGTCACCGAACTGCCCACCTACGCGTTCCAGCGGGACCGGTACTGGCCCCCGACGGGCGGGCCGGTGCTCGGCGGTGACCCCGCGGCCAGCGACGTCGACACCGCGTTCTGGGCGGCCGTCGAGCAGCAGGACCTCGCCGCGCTGGCGGCCCTCACCGCCACCGACGGCACCCCCGGGTCGCTGGAGACCCTCGGTGCGGCGCTGCCGATGCTCGCCACCTGGCGACGCCAGCAACGCGAACGGTCCACCCTGGACGACCGGCGATACCGCGCCGTCTGGCAGCCGTACGCCGGGGTGCCGGTCGCCTTCCTCCCCGGCACCTGGTGGGTGGTGGCCGACGAGCGCGGCCGCGCTGACGCCGAGACGACCGTCACCGAGCTGAACCGCCGGGGCGCCGACGCCCACCTGGTCGTCCTGGCCGACGCCGACACCGACCGGGTCGCCGTCGCCGCCCGGCTCACCGCCGCCGGCATCCGGCCCGCCGACGACGCCGTACCCACGGCCGCCGGCATCGTGTCGCTGCTCGCCCTGACCGACCCGTCCGCACCCGACGACGTCGAGCCGGTGCCGCCGTTCCTCGCCCGGTCCCTCGCGCTGGTGCAGGCCCTCGGCGACCTCGACGTCGCCGCGCCGCTGTGGTGCCTCACCCGGGGCGTCGCCGGCCGGCACCTCCGGCCGGCGCAGTCCCTGCTGTGGGGGCTCGGCCGGGTCGTCGCCCTCGAACAGCCCGAACGCTGGGGCGGCCTGGTCGACGTGCCGGCCACCCTCGACGACCACGGCTGGGACCTGCTCTGCGCCGCGCTGACCGGTTCCGACGGGGAGGACCAGCTCGCCGTCGACGGCACCACCGTCCTGGTCCGCCGGCTCGTCCGCGCACCCGTCACCGGCCCGGCGACCGGGGAGCCGGTCGACCACTCCGGGACCACGCTGGTCACCGGCGGCACCGGGGCGCTCGGCGCCGAGGTGGCCCGCTGGCTGGCCGCCCGGGGCGCCGAACACCTGCTGCTGGTCGGCCGCCGGGGCGGCGACGCCCCGGGCGTTCCGGAGTTGGTGGCCGACCTGACCGCGACGGGCACCCGGGTGACCGTCGCCGCCTGCGACGTCGCCGACCGCGCCGCACTCGCGAAGCTGCTCGCCGAGATCCCCGCCGACGTCCCGCTGACCTCGGTGGTGCACGCCGCCGGGGCGCTCGACGACGGGGTGCTCGACGGTCTCGACCCCGAGCGGCTCGCCACCGTGCTGCGCCCCAAGGTCCTCGGCGCCAGCCACCTGCACGAGCTGACCGCGCACCACGACCTGCGGGCCTTCGTGCTCTTCTCCGCGATGGCCGGGCAGCTCGGCGCCGCCGGGCAGGGCAGCTACGCCGCCGCCAACGCGTACCTCGACGCGCTCGCCGAGCACCGGCGGGAACAGGGGCTCGCGGCGATTTCCGTCGCCTGGGGTCCGTGGGCCGCCGGTGGGATGGCCGCCGCCGACCCGGCCGTCGAGGAACGCCGCCGCCGCTCCGGGGTCGCCCGGCTGGACACCGCAGCCGCGCTGGCGGCGCTCGGCGAGTGCGTCGACCGGCGCGAACCGGTCACGCTCATCGCCGACATCGACTGGGGCCAGTTCGTCCCGGGCTTCGTCGCGGTGCGCCCCAGCCCGCTGGTCGAGGGCGTCGCCGAGGCGCGGCAGGCCGTCGCGCAGCGGGCCGAGCAGACCGACGCCGCACCGGAGGACCTCGCGGCGCTGCTCGCCGGGCAGACCGAGGCGGAACGGCGCAAGACCCTGCTCGACCTCGTACGCGGACAGGCCGCCGCCGTGCTCGGGCATCCCTCGGCGGAGTCGGTGGAACCGGACCGGGCGTTCCGCGAGCTGGGCTTCGACTCGCTGACCGCCGTCGAGCTGCGCAACCGGCTGGCCGCCGCCACCGGCGTACGGCTGCCCGCCACCGTCGTGTTCGACTACCCGACCGCCGAGGCGCTGGCCGAGTTCGTCCGGGCCGCGGTGGTCGACGGCGGGGCGGTCGGCGCGGCCCCGGTCTTCGGCGAGCTGGACAGGTTGGAAGCGGCGCTGCTCGGGTCCGCCCCGGAACGCAGCGCCCGGATCAGGATCACCGAACGGCTGCGGGCGCTGCTGTCCGCGCTCAACGAGACGGACGCGCCGGCCGGCGGCGAGACCGTCGCCGAGAAGCTCCAGGACGCGACGCCCGACGAGGTCTTCGACTTCATCGACCGGGAGCTGGGGGTTTCCTGACGTGAGCGCTGCCGGGTCGACAGGTCAAACGGAGGAGTGGACGGTCAATGGCTGACGAGGCGAAGCTTCTCGACTACCTGAAGCGGGTGACGGCCGACCTGCACCAGGTGCGCCAGCGGCTGCGCGAGGTGGAGGCGGGTGAACAGGAGCCGATCGCCATCGTCTCCATGAGCTGCCGCTTCCCCGGCGGGGTGCGTACCCCGGAGGACCTGTGGGACGTGGTCTCTGGCGGACGGGACGTGATGACCCCGTTCCCCGAGGACCGGGGCTGGGACCTCGACTCGCTCTACGACAGCGACCCCGACCAGCCCGGCACCTCGTACACCCGGCACGGCGGCTTCGTCCACGACCTGGCCGACTTCGACCCCGGCTTCTTCGCGATCTCGCCGCGCGAGGCCCTGGCGATGGACCCGCAGCAGCGGTGGCTGCTGGAGACCTCCTGGGAGGTGCTCGAACGCGCCGGCATCGACCCGCTGTCGCTGCGCGGCAGCCGGACCGGCGTGTTCGCCGGCAGCACCGGGCAGGACTACGCCGGCGTGCTGATGGGCGCCTCGCAGGGCCTCGAAGGGCACCTGATGACCGGCAACGCCGGCAGCGTCGTCTCCGGCCGGATCTCCTACACCTTCGGCCTGGAAGGCCCGGCGGTCACCGTCGACACCGCCTGCTCGTCGTCGCTGGTCGCGCTGCACCTGGCCGGGCAGGCGCTGCGGCAGCAGGAGTGCACCCTGGCGATCGTCGCCGGCGTCACCGCCATGTGCACCCCGGCGGCCTTCGTGGAGTTCGCCCGCCAGCGGGGCCTGGCCGGCGACGGCCGCTGCAAGGCGTTCGCCGCCGCGGCCGACGGCACCGGCTGGTCCGAGGGCGTGGGCGTCCTTCTGCTCGAACGGCTCTCCGACGCCCGCCGCAACGGCCACCCCGTGCTCGCGGTGGTGCGCGGTAGCGCGGTCAACCAGGACGGCGCATCCAACGGGCTCAGCGCCCCCAACGGCCCCTCCCAGCAGCGGGTCATCCAGCAGGCCCTGGCCGCCGCCGGTCTCGCCAGCGGCGGCGTCGACGTGGTGGAGGCGCACGGCACCGGCACCCGCCTCGGCGACCCGATCGAGGCCCAGGCGCTGCTCGCCACCTACGGCCAGGACCGGGGCGACTCGGCGCCGCTGCTGCTCGGCTCGGTGAAGTCGAACATCGGCCACGCCCAGGCCGCCGCCGGCGTGGCCGGCGTGATCAAGATGGTCATGGCCATGCGGCACGGCGTCGTGCCGCCGACCCTGCACGTGGACGAGCCGACCCCCGAGGTCGACTGGTCGGCGGGCGAGGTGTCGCTGGTGACCGAGGCGACCCCGTGGCCGGCCGTCGACCGGCCCCGCCGCGCCGGCGTGTCGTCCTTCGGGGTGTCCGGCACCAACGCGCACACCATCATCGAGCAGGCCCCCGAGGCGGAAACCGTCGCGCCCACCGGGACGCGGAACCGGCCGGCGGTCCTGCCGGTCCTGCTCTCCGCCCGCGACGCCGCCGCCCTGCCCGCCCAGGCGGAGCGGTGGGCCGCGTGGCTCGCCGGGGACGCCGACCCGAGCCCGCTGGACGCCGGCTGGTCGTCGGTGGCGACCCGTCCGGCGCTGGAGCACCGCGCCGTGGTCCTCGCCGAGGACCGCGCGGACCTGGTGAGCGGCCTTCGCGCGCTGGCGGCGGGCTCGCCGTCGGGCGCCGTGGTGACCGGTTCGGTGGTACGCCGGGGCGCGCTGGCGGTGCTATTCTCCGGTCAGGGCGCGCAGCGCGCCGGCATGGGTGCCGAGTTGTACGCATCGTTCCCGGTGTTCGCGTCCGCCCTGGACGAGGTGTGCGCGCAGCTCGATCCGCTGCTGTCGCGTCCGCTGCGGGAGGTGCTGTTCGCCCAGGCGGGCAGCCCCGAGGCGGAGCTGTTGGACCAGACGGTGTTCACGCAGGCCGGTCTGTTCGCGGTCGAGGTGGCGCTGTTCCGGCTGGTCGAGTCGTTCGGGATCGTGCCCGACTACGTGGGTGGTCACTCGATCGGTGAGGTGACCGCCGCGCACGTGGCCGGGGTGCTGTCCCTGGCCGACGCGTGCGCCCTTGTCGCGGCGCGCGGCCGGTTGATGCAGGCCCTGCCGTCCGGTGGCGGGATGCTCGCCGTCGCGGCCGACGAGGCGGCGGTGCGGGAGTCCCTTTCCGGGTCCGCCGACCGGGTCGGGATCGCGGCCGTCAACGGTCCGACGGCCGTGGTGGTCTCCGGCGCGGTCGAGGCTCTGAACGAGCTTGAGGCGCACTGGGCGGAGAAGGGGGCGCGCACCCGGCGGCTGCGGGTGAGCCACGCGTTCCACAGTCCGCTGATGGAGCCGATGCTCGCCGAGTTCCGCACGGTCCTGGACGGGCTGACGTTCGCCGCGCCGCTGCTGCCCGTGGTGTCGAACGTGACCGGTGCGCTCGCCGACGCCGACGAGATCCGTACGCCGGGTTACTGGGTACGGCACGTCCGGGAGGCGGTCCGCTACGCCGACGGGGTCGCGGCTCTGCGTGGCGCGGGCGTCGACACGTTCCTGGAGGTCGGCCCGCACAGTGTGCTGACGGCGATGAACGCCGACCTGCTGCCCGACGGGGACGCCGTGGCGGTGGCGACGCTGCGTAGGGACCGGCCGGAGGCGCACGCGCTGGCACAGGGTCTGGCCGAGTTGCACGTGCACGGCGTCGCCGTGACCTGGCAGTCCTGGTACGCCGAGACCGGCGCTGCCCGCGTCGACCTGCCCACCTACGCCTTCCAGCACCGTCGCTACTGGCCGGAGATCGGCGCCGGCTGGACCGGCGACGTCACCGCCGTCGGCCTCCGCCCCGCCCGGCACCCGCTGCTCGGCGCGGCCGTCGGCGTCGCCCACGCGGAAGGGTTCCTCTTCACCGGCCGGCTGGCCCGGCGTACCCACCCGTGGATCTCCGACCACGTCGTCTTCGACACCGTGCTGCTGCCCGGCACCGGCTTCGTGGAACTCGCCCTCCAGGCCGGTGCGCACGTCGGCGCCGAGCACGTCCGCGAGCTGACCCTGGAAGCTCCGCTGATCCTGCCCGAGGCCGGCGGCGTGGACATCCAGCTCTGGATCGGCCCGGCCGACGAGACCGGCTGCCGCTCCGTCTCGCTGCACTCCACCACCGACCCCGGCACCGACGACGCCGAGCAGACCTGGACCCGCAACGCCAGCGGCGTCCTGGCCAGCGCGCCCGCCACGCCGAGCGGCCCGTCCGGCTGGTCCGACCTGACCGCCTGGCCGCCGCCGAACGCGACGCCCGTCGACACCGGCGACCTCTACGAGAACCTCGCCGCCCAGGGCTACGACTACGGCTCCTCGTTCATCGCCCTGCGGGCCGCCTGGCGCCGGGGTGAGGACCTCTTCGCCGAACTGGCGCTGCCGGAGAGCCCCGCCGCCGAAGCGGGCGCGTACGGGCTGCACCCCGCGCTGCTGGACGCCGCCCTGCACACGCTCGGGCTCACCACCCCCGCCGCCACGCCGACCGCCGGGCCGATCCCCGCCGGCTACGGACGGCTGCCGTTCTCCTGGAACGACGTGGCGCTGCACGCCGCCGGTGCCGCCGCCGCCCGCGTGAAGGTCACCCACACCGGCACCGACAGCATCTCCCTGCTGCTCACCGACGTCGCCGGCAACCCGGTCATCTCGGTCGGCTCCCTCGTGCTGCGGCCCGTCTCCGCCGACCAGCTCCGGGTGGCCGGCGGCGGAGCCGACGAGTCCCTGTACCGGGTGGAGTGGGTGCCGCTGCCGGTACCGGCGGAGGTGCCCGGCGTGCTGTGGGCGGTGGTCGACGCCGCCGACAGCGGCCTGGCGGCGGCGGTCGGCGCGACCGGCGCGTACCCCGACCTGACGGCCCTGAGCCGGGCGATGGACGAGGGAACCGCGACGCCCGACGTGGTCGTGGCGTCCCTCGTGGGCGAGGCCGACGCGCCGGACGTACCCGCGGCGGTGACCGCGACCATCCACCGGGCGCTCGCGCTGCTCCAGCAGTTCCTCGCCGACGAGCGGTACGCCGGCTCCCGGCTGGTCCTCGTCACCCGTGGCGCCGTCGCCGCCGGCTCCGACACCGACGTGACCGACCTGGCCGGCGCCGCCGTCGTGGGCCTGGTCCGCTCCGCACAGTCGGAGAACCCCGACCGCTTCGTCCTCGTCGACATCGACGACCCGGCGGGCGCGGCGGACACGCTGCTGCGCGGCGTGCTGGGCGACGAGGCGCAGCTCGCCATCCGTGCCGGCGTCCCGTACGCCGCCCGGCTGACCCGGGTGCCGGCCCAGCCGGAACCGGCCGCGTCGCCGTTCGACGCCGACGGCAGCGTCCTGATCACCGGCGCCACCGGCACCCTCGGCAAACTGATGAGCCGGCACCTGGTCACCGACCACGGCGTCCGGCACCTGATCCTGACCAGCCGGCGCGGCGAGGCCGCCGAGGGCGTCGCCGAGCTGCGCGCGGAGCTGACCGACCTCGGCGCCACCGTCACCGTCGCGGCCTGCGACGTCGCCGACCGGGCGGCGGTGGTCGACCTGCTGGCCGGCATCCCCGCCGCGCACCCGCTGACCGTCGTCATCCACGCCGCCGGCATCCGCGACGACGGCACCATCCCCACGCTCACCCCGGAGCAGGTGGACGGCGTGCTGCGGCCGAAGGTCGACGCCGCCTGGAACCTGCACGAACTCACCGCCGACCTGGGTCTCAAGGCGTTCATCTCGTACTCCTCGATGGCCGCCACCGCCGGCGGCCCCGGGCAGGGCAACTACGCCGCCGCGAACGCGTTCCTCGACGGGCTGGCCCAGCACCGCGAGGCCCGCGGGCTGGCCGCGCTCAGCCTCGCCTGGGGGCTGTGGGCCGACCGCAGCGGCATGACCACCGAGCTGGACGACATCCACCTGAACCGGATCTCCCGCTCCGGCGTGGCCGCCATGGAGGCCGAGGAGGGCCTGGCCCTCTTCGACGCGGCCCTGCGCACCAGCCAGCCGGCGCTCGTGCCCGCGCGGCTCGACCTGGCCGCGATGCGGGCGCAGTTCACCGGCGGCGTGGTGCCGCCGCTGTACCGCAGCCTGATCCGGCTGCCGGCCCGCGCCGCCGCCGTGATCACCGGCGCGTCCCTCGTCCAGCAGCTCGCCGGACTCGGCGAGACCGAGCTGGCCAACGCGCTGCTGGAGATCGTCCGGGGTCAGGCGGCGGCCGTGCTGGGCTACCCCGACTCGGCGGCGATCGAGGCCCGCCGGGCGTTCAGCGAACTCGGCTTCGACTCGCTCACCGCCGTCGAGATGCGCAACCGGCTCAACGTGGCCTTCGGCATGCGCCTGCCGGCGACCCTGATCTTCGACTACCCGACCCCGCTGGCGCTCGCGACCTTCCTGGGCACCGAGGTCGCCGGCATCCCCACGCCGGCGCGCCCCACGACCACCACCGTCACCATCGACGACGACGAGCCCCTCGCCATCGTCGGCATGGCGTGCCGCCTGCCCGGTGGGGTCTGGTCGCCGGACGACCTGTGGCGGTTGGTGGCCGACGGCGTGGACGCCATCACCGACCTGCCGACCGACCGGGGCTGGGACCTCGACACGCTCTACAGCCCCGACCCCGACCAGAGCGGCACCTTCTACGCCCGGGGCGGTGGCTTCCTGACCGGGGTGGACCAGTTCGACCCCGACTTCTTCGGCATCTCGCCCCGCGAGGCCCTGGCCATGGACCCGCAGCAGCGGCTGCTGCTGGAGACCACCTGGGAGACCTTCGAGTCGGCCGGCCTCGATCCGGCGCGGATGGCCGGCAGCAGCACCGGTGTCTTCGTCGGCACCAGCGGCCAGGACTACGGCAACCTGCTCGCCTACTCGCCGGAGGCCGCCGAGGGCTACATGCTGACCGGGATGACCAGCAGCGTCATCTCCGGCCGGGTGGCGTACACCTTCGGGCTGGAGGGGCCGGCGGTGTCGCTGGACACCGCCTGCTCCTCGTCACTGGTGGCGCTGCACTGGGCCGGTCAGGCGCTGCGGCGCGGCGAGTGCGACCTCGCGCTGGCCGGCGGCGTGATGGTGATGGCCACGCCCACGGCGTTCGTCGAGTTCTCCCGGCAGCGCGGTCTGGCCGGCGACGGCCGGTGCAAGTCGTTCGCCGCGTCGGCGGACGGCACCGGCTGGTCCGAGGGCGTCGGCATGCTGCTGGTGGAGCGGCTGTCGGACGCGCGCCGCAACGGGCACCGGGTGTTCGCGGTGGTGCGGGGCAGCGCGGTCAACCAGGACGGCGCGTCGAACGGCCTCACCGCGCCGAACGGCCCGGCGCAGCAGCGGGTGATCCGGCAGGCCCTGGCGTCCGCCGGCCTGTCGCCCGCCGACGTGGACGCGGTCGAGGCACACGGCACCGGTACGACCCTCGGCGACCCGATCGAGGCACACGCCCTGCTCGCCACCTACGGCCAGGGCCGGGGCGACGCGGCACCGCTGCTGCTCGGGTCCATCAAGTCGAACATCGGGCACGCCCAGGCCGCCGCCGGTGTCGCCGGCGTGATCAAGATGGTGATGGCGATGCGGCACGGCGTCGTGCCGGCGTCGCTGCACGTGGACGAGCCGTCGCCGCACATCGACTGGTCGGCCGGTGACGTCGAGCTGGTGACCGAGGCGCGGGCGTGGCCGGCGGTGGACCGGCCGCGCCGGGCGGCGGTGTCGTCGTTCGGCATCTCCGGCACCAACGCCCACGTCATCATCGAGCAGGCCGACGAGCCGGCCCCGCAGACCGAGGAACGGCCCATTGCCGAGGCGGGTGCCGTGGCGGCCGGGCCGGTGGTGTGGCCGCTGTCGGCGCGCGCGAAGGCCGCGCTGCCCGGTCAGGCGGCCCGGCTGGCCGCGTTCCTGCGGGACCGCGAGCCGGTCGACCCGGCCCGCGTCGGCTGGTCCCTCGCCACCACCCGGTCGGTGTTCGACCACCGGGCCGCGGTGGTGGGTCGGGACGTCGAGGAGTTGCTGGCTGGTCTGGACGCCCTGGCGGAGGGTTCCCCGGTGGGGAACGTGGTGTCGGGTGTGGCGGCTGGTCATGGTGCGGGTCCGGTGTTCGTGTTTCCGGGTCAGGGTGCGCAGTCGGTGCGGATGGCGGCGGGTCTGGTCGGCGCGTCTCCGGTGTTCGACGCGGCTCTCGCCGAGTGTCAGGTGGCGTTGGGGCCGTGGTTGGACGTGGACCTGGTGTCCGTGTTGACGGGTGACGACGAGTCGTGGCTGGACCGGGTCGAGGTCGTGCAGCCGGTGCTGTTCGCCGTCGGTATCGCGCTCGCGGCGGTGTGGAAGCACGTCGGTGTCACCCCGTCGGCGGTGGTCGGCCACAGCCAGGGTGAGATCGGCGCCGCGTGTGTGGCGGGCATCCTGAGCCTGGAGGACGCCGCGAAGACGGTCGCCCTGCGGTCGCGGGCCCTCGCGGTCCTCGCTGGCACGGGTGCCATGGCGTCGGTGGATCTGTCCGCCGAGCAGGTCACCGCGCGCCTGGACGCGTTCCCCGGCGTGGGTGTGGCGGCCGTCAACGGTCCTGCCACGGTGGTGGTGTCTGGTCCGCCGCAGCCGGTGGCGGATCTGGTGGCGGCGTGTCAGGCCGACGGTGTGCGGGCGCGGGTCATTCCGGTGGATTACGCGTCGCATTCGCCGGCGGTGCAGCAGGTCGCCGAGCAACTCCGCACCGACCTGGCGGACGTCGCGCCTCGCATCGGTGAGGTGCGGTTGGTGTCGACGTTGACCGGTGACTGGGTGGACCCGCAGAGCATGGGTGCGCAGTACTGGTATGACAATCTGCGGCAGCCGGTGTTGTTCGACACGGCCGTCCGTGTCGCCATCGGGGCGGGGCATTCCACGTTCGTGGAGGTCAGTCCGCATCCGGTGCTGGGGATGCCGGTGACGGCGATCCTGGACGACACCGACACGAGCGGGCACGTGCTGGGTACGTTGCGGCGGGGTGAGGACGACCCGACCCGACTGCTGACGACCCTGGCGACGGCGCACGCGGTCGGCCTGCCGGTGGACCTGACGGCGGTGCTCGCCCCGGCGGCGGTGACGGACCTGCCGACGTACGCGTTCGACCACCGTCGGTACTGGGTCGACGCGCCGGCGTACCAGCCGCAGGACGTGGGTGCCGCCGGGCTGCACGACCCCGGGCACCCCCTGCTCAGCGCCGCGCTCACCTTCCCCGACAGCGAGCGGATGGTCTTCACCGGCCGGCTGTCGGTGCGTACCCACCCGTGGCTCGGCGAGCACCGGGTGATGGACATGATCCTGCTGCCCGGCACCGCCTTCGTGGAACTGGCCACGTACGCCGGCGAGCGGTCCGGCTGCCCCCGGCTCGACGAGCTCACCCTGCTCGCCCCGCTGGTCCTGCCCGAACTCGGCGCCCTCCAGATCCAGCTCACCGTCGGCGACCGCGACGACGACGGCCGCCGCACCGTGCAGCTGCACTCGCGGCCGGCCCGCGACGACGCCGACGAGAGCCTCACCGACATCGCCTGGACGTGCCACGCCACCGGCCTGGTCGCACCCACCGGCCCGGACCGGCCGGTGGCCACCTTCGACCTGGGGGTGTGGCCCCCGCCCGGCGCGGTCGCCGTCGAGAACGACGACTTCTACTCCGGCATCGAGGCGACCGTGTTCGGCTACGGCCCGGCGTTCCGCGGCCTGCGGGCCGCCTGGATCCGGGGCGACGAGGTGTTCGCCGAGGTGGAACTGCCCGGCGACTACCGCGCCGACGCGGGACGGTTCGGCGTGCACCCCGCGCTGCTCGACGGCGCGCTCCAGGCCATGTCCATCGGCGGCTTCCTCAGCCGGATGGGCGACGGCGGCGATCCCCACGCCCCCCGGCTGCCCTTCGCCTGGACGGGCGTGTCGCTGCACGCCGCCGGTGCCACCGCGCTGCGGGTCCGCGTCGCGGCGGCCGGCGACGTCGGCGTGTCCTTCCAGGTCGGCGACGCCACCGGCGCCCCCGTCCTGGAGGTCGACTCGCTGATCATGCGGCGGGTCGCCGGGGACGCCCTCGGCGCGGCCCGCGCCAACCGGCACGAGTCCCTGTTCCAGCTCGACTGGCCCGTGCTGCCCGTCCCCGTCGGCCCGGTGCCGGCCGCCAGCGGCTGGGTGGCGCTCGGCGCCGACGACCTCGCGCTCGGCGCCGCCTGCGAGGCCGCGGGCGTCCGGGTGCGTACCGACGTCGACCTGGACTCCCTCGCGGACCTGCTCGCCCACGGTGGGCAGGCACCCGACCTGGTGATCGTCCCGGTGGGCCCGGCGGAGACGGACCGGCCGGACGACGACGAGAACGTCGCCGAACAGGCCCGGGCCACCACCCACCGCACCCTGGCGGCGCTGAAGGCCTGGCTCGCCGACGAGCGGTTCGCCGCGTCCCGGCTCGCGCTGGTCACCCGGCACGCCGTGGCGGTGGCCGACCAGCAGACCGTCGACCTGCGCCAGGCGCCGGTGTGGGGCCTGCTGCGCAGCGCCGCACTCGAACACCCCGGCCGCTGCCAACTGCTCGACCTCGACGACCACCCGGACACGGCTGCGGTCGTGGCCGCCGCGCTCGCCTCCGGCGAACCGCAGCTCGCCGTACGCGCCGGACAGGTACACACCGCGCGACTCGTGCGGATGCCGGCCGACGTGGAGCCGCTGCCCGGCGGCATCGACCCGGACGGCACCGTGCTCGTCACCGGCGGCACCGGCACCCTCGGCCGCATCCTGGCCCGGCACCTGGTGAGCACCCACGGCGTACGCCACCTGGTGCTCGCCGGGCGGCGCGGCTCGGCGGCCGACGGGATGACCGACCTGGTCGCCGAGCTGACCGACGCGGGCGCCGAGGTGACCGTGGCGGCCTGCGACGCCGCCGACCCGGAGCAGCTCGCGGCGCTCCTGGCCGGCGTACCCGCCGCGCATCCGCTCACCGCGGTCGTGCACGCCGCCGGCGTGCTCGACGACGGCGTGCTGGAGGCGATGACGCCGGAACGGATCGACGCCGTGGCCCGGCCGAAGATCGACGCCGCCTGGCACCTGCACCGGCTCACCGCCGGCGCCAACCTCGCCGCGTTCGTGCTCTTCTCCTCCGCCGGAGCCACCCTCGGCAGCGCCGGCCAGGCCAACTACTCGGCGGCCAACGCCTTCCTCGACGCCCTCGCCGCGCGGCGGCGGGCCCACGGCCTCGCCGGCATCTCGCTCGCCTGGGGCCTCTGGGAGCAGGCCAGCGGCATGACCGGCCACCTCGCCGAGGCCGACGTGCGGCGGATGGCCGAACAGGGCGCCACCGGGCTCAGCACCGCCCAGGCGCTGCACCTCTTCGACGCGGCCTGGCGGCTCGACGCGGCCACCGCCGTGCCGATGCGGCTGGACGTCTCGGCGTTGCGGGCGCAGGCGGAGACCGGCACGCTCGCGCCGATGCTGCGGTCCCTGGTCCGGGTGCCGCTGCGCCGCTCCGTCGAGGCGGGCGGCGCCGGGACCGGTGGCGTGCAGCTCGCCCAGCGGCTCGCCGGCCTGGCCGGGCCGGAACGGATGCGGGTCGTGCTCGACGTGGTACGGGCCAACATCGCCGCCGTGCTGGGCCACGCCACCGCCGACGCGATCGACCCCGGCCGGCTCTTCACCGAACTGGGCTTCGACTCGCTCACCGCCGTCGACCTGCGCAACCGGCTCAACAGCCTCTCCGGGCTGCGGCTGCCGGCCACGCTGGTCTTCGACTACCCGACCCCGACGGCGCTGGCCGAGAAGCTGGCCTCGGAGATCGCCGCCGACGCGGCGCCGTCCACCCAGCCGATCTTCCAGGGCATCGACGCGGTGGAGAACCTGCTCGCCGCGATCCCGCTCGACGCCGAGGCCCGGGACCGGTTCACCGCGCGGGTACGCGACCTGCTGGCCAAGGCGTCCGACCTGGCCGACGGGCCGGGGCAGGAGCAGGACCGGCCCGACCTGGAGTCGGCCAGCGACGACGAGATCTTCGACTTCATCAGCAAAGAGTTTGGAATCTCCTGAGATGACCGTGCCCCGGATCGCGGAAGGTGCCACCCGATGAGCGACGACAAGCTGCGGTACTTCCTCAAGCGGGTGACCGCCGACCTGCACGACACCAAGCGCCGCCTGCAGACCGTCGAGGCCCGGGACGCGGAACCGCTCGCCATCGTGTCGATGAGCTGCCGCTTCCCGGGTGGGGTGCACTCGCCCGAGGACCTGTGGGAGCTGGTCGACGACAGCCGGGACGCGCTCGCCGAGTTCCCTGACGACCGGGGCTGGGACCTGGAGGCGCTCTACGACCCCGACCCCAACAAGCCGGGCAAGTCGTACACCCGGGTCGGCGGGTTCCTCGACGACGCCGGCGCCTTCGACCCGACCCTGTTCGGCATCTCGCCCCGCGAGGCGCTGGCCATGGACCCGCAGCAGCGGCTGCTGCTGGAGACCTCCTGGGAGGCCGTCGAGCGGGCCGGCATCGACCCGCTGTCGCTGCGCGGCAGCCAGACCGGCGTCTTCGTCGGGCTGAGCACCAGCAACTACGGCATGGGCGTGCCGAACGTGCCCGAGGGCGTCGACATGTACATCGGCACCGGCAACACCACGAGCGTGGCGTCGGGCCGGATCTCGTTCACCCTCGGGCTGAACGGCCCGGCGGTCACCGTCGACACCGCCTGCTCGTCGTCCCTGGTCGCCCTGCACCTCGCGGCGACCGCCCTGCGCCGCCGCGAGTGCGACCTGGCCATCGCCGGCGGCGTCACCGTCATGGTCACCCCCGGCGTGTTCGTGGTCTTCTCCCGGCAGCGCGGCATGTCCGTCGACGGCCGCTGCAAGGCGTTCGCCGCCGGCGCCGACGGCACCGGCTGGGGCGAGGGCGGCGGCGTGCTCGTCGTGGAACGGCTCGACGACGCCGTCCGCAACGGCCACCCGATCCTCGCCGTGATCCGGGGCAGCGCGCTGAACCAGGACGGCGCCTCCAACGGGCTGACCGCCCCCAACGGCCCCGCCCAGCAGCGGGTCATCCGGCAGGCCCTGGCCAACGCCCGGCTCTCCGCCGCCGACGTCGACATGGTCGAGGCGCACGGCACCGGCACCCGCCTCGGCGACCCGATCGAGGCGCAGGCGCTGCTCGCCACGTACGGGCAGGACCGGCCCTCCGACCGGCCGCTCTGGCTGGGCTCGGTCAAGTCGAACATCGGCCACACCCAGAGCGCCGCCGGGGTGGCCGGCCTGGTCAAGATGGTGATGGCGCTGCGGCACGGCGTGATGCCGGAGACCCTGCACGTCGACGAGCCGTCCCGGGAGGTCGACTGGTCCGCCGGGGCGGTGTCCCTGCTCACCGAGCGCCGGCCCTGGCCGGAGACGGGCCGCCCGCGCCGCGGCGGCGTGTCGTCGTTCGGGGTCAGCGGCACCAATGCCCACGTGATTCTGGAGGAGTACCGGCCGCAGCCGGCGGCCACCGACGCCCCGGCCGCCGCCGACGGCGACGAGTCGGTGACGGTCGCCGCCGCCGACACCACCCCGGAGGAGGCCCCGGGGCTGCTGCCGGCCGGGCCGGTGCTCTGGCCGCTGTCCGCCCGGTCGCGTGCCGCGCTCACCGCGCAGGCCGCCGAGCTGGCCCGGTACGTCCGCGAGCACGGGTCGGACCCGGCCCGGGTCGCCTGGTCGCTCGCCACCACCCGGTCCACCTTCGACCACCGCGCGGCGGTCGTCGGCGGCGGGACCGACGAGCTGCTGGCCGGGCTGGACGCGCTCGCCGAGGGTGTCCCCGCCGGCAACCTGCTGTCCGGTGTGGCCGGCACCGACGGCGCCGGCCCGGTGTTCGTCTTCCCCGGCCAGGGCGCCCAGTCCGCCCGGATGGCGGCCGGGCTCGTCGGCACGTGCCCCGTCTTCGACGACGCCCTCGCACGCTGCCAGGCGGCGCTCGCCCCGCACCTCGACGTCGACCTCGTCGCGGTCCTCACCGGCGACGACGAGTCGTGGCTGGACCGGGTCGAGGTCGTCCAGCCGGTGCTGTTCGCCGTCGGCGTCGCCCTCGCCGCCGTCTGGCGTGCGGCGGGCGTCGTCCCGCAGGCGGTGATCGGCCACTCGCAGGGTGAGATCGCCGCCGCCTGCGTCGCCGGCATCCTCACCCTGACCGACGCCGCGAAGACCGTCGCGCTGCGCTCCCGGGCGCTCGCCGCGCTCGCCGGCACCGGCACCATGGCCTCGATCGACCTCACCGCCGACCAGGTCACCGCCCGGCTGGACGCCTTCGGCGGCGTCGGGATCGCCGCCGTGAACGGCCCGGCGACAGTGGTGGTCTCGGGCCCGCCGCAGCCCGTGGCCGACCTCGTCGAGGCCTGCCAGGCCGACGGGCTGCGGGCCCGGCTGATCCCCGTCGACTACGCCTCGCACTCCCCGGCGGTCCAGGAGGTCGCCGAGCTGCTGCGCACCGAGCTGGCCGACGTCACCCCCCGCCAAGGCGAGATCCGGCTCGTGTCCACCCTGACGGGGGAGTGGGTCGACCCGTCGTCGATGGGCGCGGAGTACTGGTACGACAACCTGCGGCAGCCGGTGCTCTTCGACCCGGCCGTGCGGGTGGCGGTCGCGGCCGGACACACCACCTTCGTGGAGGTGTCGCCGCACCCGGCGCTCGGCATGCCGCTGACCGCGATCCTCGACGACGCCGGCGCCACCGGACACGTGCTGGGCACCCTGCGCCGGGGCGAGGACGACCGGGCCCGGCTGCTGACCAGCCTGGCCGGCGCGCACGTCGCCGGCCTCGGCGTCGACCTGCGCGCGGTGCTCACTCCCGCACCGGTCACCGAGCTGCCCACCTACGCCTTCGACCACCAGCGGTTCTGGCTCGACGGGCTCGGCGGGGCCGACCTGGAGCCCCTGACCCAGGGCGCCGCCGAGCCGTCCGAGGCGGCCTTCTGGAGCGCGGTGGAACGGGAGGACCTGACCGCGCTGGCCGACTCCGTCGCCACCGAGCAGCTGCCCAGCGCCGCGGTCACCGAGGCGCTGCGGCCCGCCCTGCCGGTGCTCGCCTCCTGGCGCCGGCAGCGCCGCCGCCAGTCGTCCATCGACAGCTGGCGCTACCAGGACACCTGGCGGCCGCTCACCGGCGTGCAGAACCGGGGGATGACCGGCCGCTGGGTCGTGGTCGTGCCCACCGGCGACATCGTCGAGCCGTGGCAGGACGCCTGCGTCGAGGCGATCACCGCCGCCGGCGCCACGGTCGTCCCGGTGCCGGTCGCCACCGAGGACGCCGACCGCGACCTGCTCGCCAAGCAGGTACGGGAGGCGCTCGGCACCGCGGGTGAGGCCGGCGACGAGCTGCCCGAGGTGACGGCCGTGGTCTCCCTGCTCGCCTTCGACGAGCTGGTCCACCCGCTGCACCCGTCCGTGCCCGGCGGCTTCGCGGCGACCGTCGCGCTGTTCCAGGCCCTCGGCGACCTGGGCCTGCGGGAGACCCCGATGTGGAGCGTCACCTCCGGCGCCGTGTCGGTCGGCCGGACCGACATGCTGCGTTCGCCGGTGCAGTCCATGGTCTGGGGCTTCGGGCGGGTCGCGGCGCTCGAACACCCGCAGCGCTGGGGCGGCCTGATCGACATGCCCGAACAGGTGGACGAGCGGGGCGCCGACCTGTTCGTCGCCGCGCTGACCACGGCCGGCGACGAGGACCAGGTGGCGGTACGCCCCACCGGCCTGCTCGGCCGCCGGCTCACCCGGGTGCCGCTCGGCGACAGCCAGCCCCTCGCCAAGTGGGAGCCGACCGGCACCGCGCTGATCACCGGCGGCACCGGCGCGCTGGGTGGGCACGCCGCCCGCTGGCTGGCCCGCAGCGGCATGCGGCACATCGTGATCGCCAGCCGGCGCGGCCCGGCCGCCCCGGGAGCCGACGAGCTGGTCGCGGAACTCGCCGAGCTGGGCGCCGAGGCCACCGTCGCCGCGTGCGACGCCGCCGACCAGGAGGCCCTCGCCAACCTGATCGACTCGATTCCGGCGGAGCACCCGCTCAAGGTCGTGGTGCACGCCTCGGCCGTGCTCGACGACGCCATGACCAACGACCTCCGCCTGGACCAGATCGAGCGGGTACTCAGGGGCAAGGTCGAGGTGGCGCACAACCTGCACGAGCTCACCCTCGACCTGGACCTGTCCGCGTTCATCCTCTTCTCGTCCTTCGCCGGCACCGTCGCCAGCTCCGGCGTCAGCAACTACGCCCCGAGCAACGCGTTCCTCGACGCGCTGGCCCAGCACCGGCGCGGCCTCGCGCTGCCGGGCACCTCGATCGCCTGGGGCGCCTGGGCGGGCGGCGGCATGGCCGAGGGACCGCTCGGCGACCTGCTGCACCGCCACGGCGTGCCGGAGATGGCCCCCGACGCGGCCATCTCGGCCCTCCAGCAGGCCGTGGAGCACGGCGAGGCAGCCCTCACCATCGCCGACATCGCCTGGGAACGGTTCTACGTCGCGTTCACCGCGACCCGGCCCGCCCCCCTCATCGCCGACCTGCCCGACGTGCGCCGGCTCCAGGCCTCCGAGCGGCAGGTCACCACCGACGGCGGCGACTCCCCGGACGGCCTCCTGGAGCGGCTCGCCGCCCTGCCCGCCGCGGACCGGCTCACCGCACTGCTGGACTTCGTCCGCGGTCAGGTGGCCTCGGTGCTCAACTACCCCTCCGCCGAGGCGGTCGACGAACACCGGGCGTTCCGGGAACTGGGCTTCGACTCGGTCACCGCCGTCGAGCTGCGCAACCGGCTCGGCACCGTCACCGGGGTGGCGCTGCCGGTGACGCTGGTCTTCGACTACCCGACGCCGACCACCCTGGCCGAGTACCTCTACGCCGAGGTGGCGCTGGGCGACGCGGTCAGCCCCACCGCCCTGCTCGACGACCTCGACCGGATCGCCGACGACCTCGACGTCATCGCCGCCGACGAGGGTGCCCGGATGCGCGCGGCCGTACGCCTGCAGGCCATGCTCTCCCGGCTCGGTCAGGACACCGGCAGCGACCTCGGCCGGCACCTCGACACCGCCAGTGACGACGAACTGTTCGCGATGGTGGACAGGGACCTCGGCATCTCCTGACCTCCCGATCCCGGACCCTCCCCGACACCTCCGCGAGGAAGCGGCAATTCGATGGCCAATGAAGACAAGCTCCGCGACTACCTCAAGCGGGTCATGGCTGATCTCCACGACACGCGCCGCCGGCTCAGCGAGGCACAGTCCCAGGAACTGGAGCCGGTCGCGATCGTCGCGATGAGTTGCCGCCTGCCGGGTGGGATCCGCAACCCGGACGAGCTGTGGGACGCGCTGCGGGACGACCGCGACGCCGTCACGCCGTTCCCCGACGACCGGGGTTGGGACCTCGACCGGCTCTACGACCCGGACCCGGACCAGCCGGGCACCTCGTACGCCCGGGAGGGCGGGTTCGTCGAGGGCGCCGGGGACTTCGACGCGGCCTTCTTCGGCATCTCGCCCCGCGAGGCGCTGAGCATGGACCCGCAGCAGCGGCTGCTGCTGGAGACGTCCTGGGAGGCGGTGGAGGCGGCCGGGATGGATCCGGCGTCGCTGCGCGGCAGCCGTACGGGGGTGTTCGTCGGCACCAACGGGCAGGACTACGGGACGCTGCTGATGATGTCGCCGGACGGCGACGACGGGCACTCGATGACGGGTGGCGCGGCAGCGGTCGCGTCGGGTCGGGTGTCGTACACGATGGGCCTGGAGGGGCCGGCGGTGTCGATCGACACGGCGTGCTCCTCGTCGCTGGTCGCCCTGCACCTGGCCGTGCAGGCGCTGCGGGCCGGCGAGTGCGACCTGGCGCTGGCCGGCGGGGTGACCCTGATGGCCACGCCGGGCCTGTTCGTCGGGTCCAGCCGGCAGCGCGCCCTCGCCCCGGACGGGCGGTGCAAGTCGTTCGCCGCGTCGGCGGACGGGGCCGGGTTCTCCGAGGGCGTCGGCATGCTGCTGGTGGAGCGGCTGTCGGACGCCCGGCGTAACGGGCACCGGGTGCTGGCGGTGGTGCGGGGCAGTGCGGTCAACCAGGACGGCGCGTCGAACGGCCTCACCGCGCCGAACGGTCCGGCGCAGCAGCGGGTGATCCGGCAGGCGTTGGCGTCGGCGCGGTTGGGTGTCACGGACGTGGACGTGGTGGAGGCGCACGGCACGGGTACGACGTTGGGCGATCCGATCGAGGCGCAGGCCCTGCTCGCCACCTACGGCCAGGACCGTGGCGCAGCAGGTCCGTTGCTGCTGGGGTCGGTGAAGTCGAACCTGGGCCACACCCAGGCGGCGGCCGGCGTGGCCGGCATCATCAAGATGGTGCTCGCCATGCGGCACGGCCTCGTGCCGGCGTCGCTGCACGTGGACGAGCCGTCGCCGCACATCGACTGGTCGGCCGGTGACGTCGAGCTGGTGACCGAGGCGCGGGCGTGGCCGGCGGTGGACCGGCCGCGCCGGGCGGCGGTGTCGTCGTTCGGCATCTCCGGCACCAACGCCCACGTGATCATCGAGGAACCGGTCGCCGAGGCGGACTCCGGCCAGCCCGGCGACGCCGCGCCGCGGCCGGAACCCGGGCTGGTCTCCGGCTCGCTGCTGTGGCCCGTCTCGGCGAAGTCCAGGGGCGCGCTCGCCGGCCAGGCGGCCCGGCTGGCCGCGTTCCTGCGCGACCGTGCCGCCGACGCGACCGTCGACCCGGCGCAGGTGGCCTGGTCCCTCGTCGCCACCCGGTCGGTGTTCGACCACCGGGCCGCGGTGGTGGGCCGGGACGTCGAGGAGTTGCTGGCCGGTCTGGACGCCCTTGCCGAGGGTTCCCCGGTGGGGAACGTGGTGTCGGGTGTGGCGGCCAGCCATGGTGCGGGTCCGGTGTTCGTGTTCCCGGGTCAGGGTGCGCAGTCGGCGCGGATGGCGGCGGGTCTGGTCGGCGCGTGCCCGGTGTTCGACGCGGCCCTCGCCGAGTGTCAGGTGGCGCTCGGGCCGTGGTTGGACGTGGACCTGGTTGCGGTGCTGACGGGTGACGACGAGTCGTGGCTGGACCGTGTCGAGGTCGTGCAGCCGGTCCTGTTCGCCGTCGGTATCGCGCTCGCGGCGGTGTGGAGGCACGTGGGTGTCATGCCGTCGGCGGTCGTCGGTCACAGCCAGGGTGAGATCGGTGCCGCGTGCGTGGCGGGCATCCTGAGCCTTGAGGACGCGGCGAAGACGGTCGCGTTGCGTTCCCGCGCGTTGGCGGTGCTCGCCGGCACGGGTGCGATGGCGTCGGTGGATCTGTCGGCCGAGCAGGTCACCGCCCGCCTGGATGCGTTCCCCGGTGTGGGTGTGGCGGCCGTGAACGGGCCCGCGACCGTCGTCGTGTCAGGCCCCCCGCAGCCGGTGGCGGATCTGGTGGCGGCGTGTCAGGCCGACGGTGTGCGGGCTCGGGTCATTCCGGTGGATTACGCGTCGCATTCGCCGGCGGTGCAGCAGGTCGCGGAGCAGTTGCGCACCGATCTGGCGGACGTCACGCCTCGCATCGGTGAGGTGCGGTTGGTGTCGACGTTGACCGGTGACTGGGTGGACCCGGAGTCGATGGGTGCGCAGTACTGGTATGACAATCTGCGGCAGCCGGTGTTGTTCGACACGGCCGTCCGTGTCGCCATTGCTGCCGGGCATTCCACGTTCGTGGAGGTCAGTCCGCATCCGGTGTTGGGGATGCCGGTGACGGCGATCCTGGACGACACGGACACGAGCGGGCACGTGCTGGGCACGTTGCGGCGGGGCGAGGACGACCCGACCCGCCTGCTGACCACCCTCGCCACGGCGCACGCGATCGGCCTGCCGGTGGACCTGCGTAGGCTCGTCGCCCCGGACGCCGTCACCGAACTGCCCACCTACGCCTTCGAACACCGCCGGTACTGGCCCGCGGCACCCGTCTTCTCCGCCGAGCAGTCCGGCGTGCCAGACGTGGACCGCTGGGCGTACCGGATCGCCTGGACGGCCCTGCCCGACCTGCCCCTGCCCCGGCCCGAGGGCACCTGGCTGGTGCCCCTGCCCGCCGGCCTGCGTGACGACCCGTTCGTCACCGGCGTGCTGCGGGCACTCGACACCGTCGGCGCCACCGTCGTACCCGTCGAGGTCGAGGCGACCGACGACGTGCCGGCGCTGGCCGACCTGCTCCGCGCCGCCCGCCCCGAGGGCGGCGCCGGCCTGGTGCTGTCCCTGCTCGCCCTGGACGACCGGGCACACCCCGGACACCCGGCGACCACCCTCGCCACCTGGGGCACCGCCGCGCTGGTGCAGGCACTCGGCCTGCTCGGCGAGGAGGCGCCGCTGTGGTGCGCCACCCGCCGCGCCGTCGCCGTCGACGCCGACGACGAGGCCAGCCCCACCCAGGCCGCCGTCTGGGGCCTCGGCCGCGCGGTCGCCCTGGAACACCCCGGACGCTGGGGCGGCCTGATCGACCTGCCCGCCGACCTCGACGACCGGACCGGCGCACGGCTCTGCGCCATCCTCGGCGGCACCGGCGAGGACCAGGTCGCCATCCGCGACCACGGCGTCCTCGTCCGACGCCTCACCCGCGTCCCCGCCCACGAGCTTCGTCTCGCCGACCGGCCCCGCCCCACCGACGAGTCAGCGGACGCGGACGCCGCCGCGACCGGAGGCTGGCGGATGCGCGGCACGGTGCTGGTCACCGGCGGCACCGGCGGGCTCGGCGGACACGTCGCGCGCTGGGCGGCCCGCCGCGGCGCGGCACACGTCGTCCTCGCCAGCCGGCGCGGGCCCGACGCCCCCGGCGCCGACGCGCTCGCCGCCGAACTGGGCGAGATCGGTGCCCGGGTCACCCTCGCCCGCTGCGACGTCACCGACCGCGACGAGGTGGCCCGGCTGCTCGCCGAGGTGCCCGCCGAGCACCCGCTGACCGCCGTGCTGCACACCGCCGCCGTCCTCGACGACGGCATCGTCGACACGCTCACCCCCGAGCGGCTGCACACCGTCGCCGCACCCAAGTCCGCCGCCGCGGCGCACCTGGACGAGCTGACCCGCGACCTCGACCTCGACGCGTTCGTGCTCTTCTCCTCCTTCGCCGGCACCTCCGGCAACGCCGGACAGGGCGCGTACGGGGCGGCGAACGCCTTCCTCGACGCGCTGGCCGAGCGGCGCCGCGCGGCGGGCCGGCCCGCACTGTCGGTGGCCTGGGGCGCGTGGAGCGGCGCCGGCCTGCCCGCCGACAACGAGCGCGCCCAGCAGCGGCTGCGCCGTGGCGGCATGGTCGGCATGGCGCCCGACCTGGCCGTGACCGCCCTCGAACGGGCCCTGCTGCGCGGCGACACCACCACCGTCGTCGCCGACGTCGACTGGCCCCGGTTCGCGGGCGCCTTCACGGTCGTACGGCCCAGCCCGCTCCTCGCCGACCTGGCCGAGGTCCGCGAGGCGGCGGCCCGGCAGCCGGCCGAGCCGGACGCCGGGGACGCCGCGCCGTCGGAGGCCGCCCGGCGGCTCACCGGGATGTCGCCCGCGGAACGCGCCTCGGCGCTGCTGGAACTGGTCCGGCAGAGCGCCGCGACCGCCCTCGGCTACGCCGGCGGCGACGACATCCCCGCCGACCGGCCGTTCCGCGAGCTCGGCCTGGACTCGCTGACCGCGGTCGACCTGCGCAACCTCCTTGCCGCCGCGACCGACCTGCGGCTGCCCGCCACCCTCGCGTTCGACTACCCGAACCCGGCCCTGCTCGCCGGCCACCTCGACGGGCTGCTCACCGGGGCGCAGACCGCACCGGCGCCCGAACCCGTCGCCCGGCCCGCCGGCGCGGCCGACGAGCCGCTCGCCATCGTCGCGATCGCCTGCCGGTTCCCCGGTGGCGCCGACACCCCCGAGCAGTTCTGGCAACTGCTCTCCGGCGGCGGCGACGCGATCGGGGAGTTCCCCACCGACCGGGGCTGGGACCTCGACCGGCTCTTCGACGCCGACCCGGAGAACGAGGGCACCAGCTACGCCCGGGAGGGCGGCTTCGTCCCCGGGGTCGCCGACTTCGACCCCGCCCTGTTCGGCATCAGCCCCCGCGAGGCCCTGGCCATGGACCCGCAGCAGCGGATCCTGCTGGAGGCCTCCTGGGAGGCGGTGGAGCGGGCCGGGATCAACCCGCTCGACCTGCGCGGCAGCGCCACCGGTGTCTTCATCGGCACCAACTACCAGGACTACCGCAACCTCATGTTCAGCGCCGAGGGCGCCGAGGGTCACCTGATGACCGGCAACGCGGCAAGCGTCCTGTCCGGACGGGTGTCGTACACGCTCGGGCTCGAAGGGCCGGCCGTGTCGGTGGACACCGCCTGCTCGTCGTCGCTGGTCGCCCTGCACTGGGCCGGCCAGGCGCTGCGCGCCGGCGAGTGCGACCTCGCCCTGGTCGGCGGGGTCACCGTGATGTCCACCCCCGGCGTGTTCGTCGGCTTCAGCCGGCAGCGCGGCCTGGCCCCGGACAGCCGGTGCAAGGCCTTCGCCTCGGCCGCCGACGGCACCAGTTGGGGCGAGGGACTGGGGCTGCTGCTCGTCGAGCGGCTCAGCGACGCCCGCCGCAACGGCCACCCGGTGCTCGCCGTGGTCCGGGGCAGCGCGGTCAACCAGGACGGCGCCAGCAACGGGCTGACCGCCCCCAACGGCCCCGCCCAGCAGCGGGTCATCCGGCACGCCCTGGCCAGCGCGGGACTGCGCCCGGCCGACGTGGACGCCGTCGAGGCGCACGGCACCGGCACCCGCCTCGGCGACCCGATCGAGGCGCAGGCGCTGCTCGCCACGTACGGGCAGGACCGGCCGGCAGACCAGCCGCTGCTGCTCGGCTCGGTGAAGTCGAACATCGGCCACACCCAGGCCGCCGCCGGGGTCGCCGGCGTGATCAAGATGGTGCTGGCGCTGCGGTACGGATACCTGCCGGAGACCCTGCACGTCGACGAGCCCAGCCGCGAGATCGACTGGTCCGCCGGGGCCGTGGAACTGCTGCGTGAGGGCCGGCCCTGGCCGGCGACCGACCGGCCCCGCCGGGCCGCCGTGTCGTCCTTCGGGATCAGCGGCACCAACGCGCACACCATCCTGGAGCAGGCGCCCGAACCGTCCGGCCCGGCCGCGTCCGACGCCCGCGTCGCGCCGCCCGTGGTGCCGGTGCTGCTCTCCGCCCGCAGCGGCCCCGCGCTGGCCGCCCAGGCCGCCCGCTGGGCCGACGAGCTGACCGGCCCCGACGCCCCGCCGCTGGTCGACGCCGGCTGGTCGTCCGTGGCCACCCGCGCCGCCCTGGAACACCGGGCCGTGGTGCTCGCCGCCGACCCGGCGACCCTGCGCGCCGGACTGGCCGCGCTCGCCGCCGGCGAGACCTCACCGCACCTGGTCACCGGCACCGTGGCGCCCCGGTCCCGGACCGCGTTCCTCTTCTCCGGGCAGGGCGCGCAGCGCGCCGGCATGGGACGCGAGCTGTACGCGGCCTTCCCGGCGTTCGCCGAGGCGCTCGACGAGGTCTGTGTCCACCTCGACGCGCACCTGCCGCAGCCGCTGCGGCCGGTGCTGTTCGCCGACCCCGGCACGCCCGAGGCGGAGCTGCTCGACCAGACCCTGTTCACCCAGACCGGCCTCTTCGCCGTCGAGGTGGCGCTGTACCGCCTGGTGGAGAGCTGGGGGGTCCGTCCGGACCTGGTGGCCGGGCACTCCATCGGCGAACTGGCCGCCGCGCACGTCGCCGGGGTGTTCGACCTCGCCGACGCCGCCGAGCTGGTCGCCGCCCGGGGGCGGCTCATGCAGGACCTCCCGGCCGGGGGCGCCATGCTCGCCGTCGCCGCCGGCGAGGCCGACGTCGAGGCGTCGCTGGCCGGCCGGACCGGGCAGGTCGCCGTCGCCGCCGTGAACGGACCCGCCGCGACCGTCGTCTCCGGCATCGCCGAGGTCGTCGACCAGGTCGCCGACGAGTGGCGGGCCCGTGGCGTACGCGTGAAGCGGCTGCCCGTCAGCCACGCCTTCCACAGCCCGCTGATGGACCCGATGCTGGACGCGTTCGCCGCCGTCGCCGCCGGCCTCGCCTACCAGGCGCCGCGGATCCCCGTCGTCTCCACCCTCACCGGGGCGCTCGCCGGGGCGGAACTGGGCACCCCCGGCTACTGGGTCCGGCACGTCCGTGACGCCGTCCGGTTCGCCGACGGCGTACGGACCCTGCGCGCCCAGGGCGTCACCGGGTTCGTCGAGATCGGCCCCGACGGCGCGCTCACCGCGCTCACCCAGGCCGTCCTCGACGCCGAGGGCACGGGCACGCCGGCCCGCGCTCCGCTGACCGTGCCGGCGCTGCGCAAGGAACGCCCCGAGGCGGCCACCCTGCTGCGGGCGCTCGCCACGCTGCACACCCACGGCGTCGCCCCGGACTGGGCGCGGTTCTTCGCCGGCACGGGCGCCCAGCGGATCGACCTGCCGACGTACGCCTTCGACCGGCAGCGGTTCTGGCCGCAGCCCGTCTCCTGGGACCGCCCGGAGGCCACGGAGACCACCGAGGTCGACCGGCGGTTCTGGGCGGCGGTGGAGGCCGAGGACCTGGACTCCCTCGCCCGGGAACTCGACGTCGACCGGGACCAGCCCTTCGCGGCCGTGCTGCCCGCGCTGTCGGCCTGGCGGCGGCGGGGCCGGCAGCGCGAGCTGGTCGACGGCGCCCGCTACCGGGTGACGTGGGAGCCCGTCGCCGAGCAGCCGCCCGGCGGGTCGCCAGGACGGTGGCTGGTCGCCCTGCCCGCCGCGCGGGCCGACGACCCGGAGCTGCTCGCCTGCGCCCTGGCCCTCGGCGCGGACGTCGTCGCCCTGCCCGTGGACACCGACGGCGACCCGGACCAGCTCGTCGAGGCGCTGCGCAACGCGGTGACCGACGTGCCCCACGGCGGGCCGGTGTCGGTGCTCTCCCTCCTGGGGCTGGACGACGCCCCGCACGAGGAGTACCCGGCTTTGACCCGTGGCGTGGCCGCCACCGTGCTGCTGCTCCAGCTCCTCAGCGACCTGGACGTGCCGGCCCGGTTCTGGGCCGTGACCCGGGGCGCGGTGTCGACCGGCGCCGGCGACGTGCCGGCCGCGCCCCGCCAGGCGATGCTCTGGGGGCTCGGCCGGGTGGCCGCACTGGAGCAGCCCGCCCGCTGGGGTGGCCTGGTCGACCTGCCGGCGACCCTCGACGATGCGGCCCTGGCCCGGCTGGCCGGCGTCCTCACCGGGGGCGTCGGCGAGGACCAGCTCGCCATCCGCGAGGGCGGCCTCCTGGCCCGCCGGCTCGCGCCGGCCGCGTCGAGCGCCGGCGGGCGGCCGTGGCAGCCGCGCGGCACGGTGCTGATCACCGGCGGCACCGGTGCGCTCGGCGGCCATGTGGCCCGCTGGGTCGCCACCGGCGGAGCCGAACGGGTGGTGCTGACCAGCCGCCGGGGCCTCGACACCCCCGGCGCCGCCGAGCTGCGGGCCGAGATCGAGGCGCTGGGCGTGCCGTGCCTCGTCGCCCCCTGCGACGCCGCCGACCGCGACGCCGTGGCCCGCGTCCTCGACGACATCCGCCGGGAGGGCCCCCCGCTGCGCGCCGTGGTGCACGCCGCCGGGGTCAGCGAGGTGGTGCCGCTGGCCGAGTCCACGCTGGAGGACCTGGCGTACGTCATCGCGCCGAAGACGGCCGGCGCCGAACACCTGGACGAGCTGCTCGACGGGGTCGACCTGGACGCGTTCGTGCTCTTCTCGTCGATCGCCGCGAGCTGGGGCAGCGGCGGTCAGGGCGCGTACGCCGCCGGCAACGCCTTCCTCGACGCCCTCGCCGAGCAGCGGCGCGGCCGGGGCCTGCCGGCCACCTCCGTGGCCTGGGGGCCGTGGACCGAGTCCGGCATGTTCACCGACGACGCCCCCGAGCAGCTGCGCCGCCGCGGACTGCGGGTGATGCCGCCGGACGTGGCGATCGCCGCACTCGACCGGGCCCTGGCTCTCGACGACACCTGCGTCACCGTCGCCGACGTCGACTGGCCGACGTTCCACCCGCTGTTCAGCGCCCTGCGGCCCAGCCCGCTGCTGGCGGGGCTGCCCGCCGTACGCGAGCTGACCGCCGGGCCCGAGACGGCGCCGGACGTGCCGGCGGCGCGGGACCTGCTCGCCGGCCTGCGCGCCCTGACCCCCGACGAGCGGGCCGCGGCGCTGCTGGAGATGGTCCGGGTGGACGCCGCCAAGGTGCTCGGCCACGCCAGCACCGACGTCATCGAGACCGACCGGGGCTTCCTGGACCTCGGCTTCGACTCGCTGACCGCCGTGGAGCTGCGCAACCTGCTCATCGCCGCCACCGGCCACGAGCTGCCCACCACCGTGGTCTTCGACCACCCGACCCCGGCGGCGCTGGCCGAACACCTGGACCGGGAGATCTTCGGCGACGCGCCGACCGACGACCGGGACGACCTGCCGGCCGACGAGGACTCGGTCCGCGCCATGCTGGCCGCCATCCCGCTCGACGAGCTGCGCCGGGCCGGACTGCTGGACCCGCTGCTGCGGCTCGCCGCGCCGGCGCCCGCCGCCGCCCCGGTGACCGCACCGGACGCGGCGGCGGAGACGGAGATCCGCGAACTCGACGTGGCCGGCCTGGTCCGGATGGCACTGGAAGGGTCGGACTCGTGACCCGGCCCGCCCCGATGAGGAGCCCCCGATGAGCGTCTCGCTGGACGAGGTCGTCGGCGCCCTGCGCGCCTCCCTCCTCGACAACCAGAAGCTGAAGCAGCAGAACCAGAAGCTCACCGCGGCGCTCAGCGAACCGGTCGCCATCATCGGCATGAGCTGCCGGTTGCCCGGCGACGTCGGCTCGCCCGAGCAGCTGTGGGACCTGGTCGCCGCCGGCACCGACGCGATGGCGCCGTTCCCCGCCGACCGGGGTTGGGAGCTCGACGCGCTCTACGACCCGGACCCGGACCGGCGGGGCGCCTCGTACGTGCGCGAGGGCGGCTTCCTCTACCCGGCCGGCGACTTCGACCCGGCGTTCTTCGGCATCTCGCCCCGCGAGGCCCTCGCCATGGACCCGCAGCAGCGGCTGCTGCTGGAGGCGTCCTGGGAGGCGTTCGAGCGGGCCGGGATCGACCCGACCACCCTGCGCGGGGCACCGACCGGGGTGTTCGCGGCGACGAGCAGTCAGGGCGACTACGCGGCCCTGCTCACCGGGGTCGGCGGCGGGGTCGAGGGCTACGTCGGCACCGGCAACGCCGCGGCGGTCGCCAGCGGCCGGATCGCGTACACGCTGGGCCTGGAAGGGCCGGCCGTCACCGTCGACACCGCGTGCAGTTCGTCGCTGGTCGCCCTGCACCTGGCCTGCCAGTCGCTGCGGCTGGGGGAGTGCTCGCTCGCCCTGGCCGGCGGCGTGTCGGTGATGGCCACCCCGACGGTGTTCGTGGAGTTCAGCCGGCAGCGGGGCCTGTCCCGGGACGGCCGCTGCAAGTCCTTCGCGGCGGCGGCGGACGGCACCGGCTGGTCCGAGGGCGTCGGCATGCTGCTGGTCGAGCGGCTCAGTGACGCCCGCCGCAACGGCCACCGGGTGCTCGCCGTGGTCCGGGGCAGCGCGGTCAACCAGGACGGGGCGAGCAGCGGCCTCACCGCGCCCAACGGCCCCGCCCAGCGCCGGGTGATCCGGGCCGCGCTGGCCAGCGCCGGGCTGACCGCCGCCGACGTCGACGTGGTCGAGGCGCACGGCACCGGCACGACCCTCGGCGACCCGATCGAGGCGCAGGCGCTGCTGGCCACGTACGGGCAGGGCCGGCCGGCCGACCGGCCGCTGCTGCTGGGCTCGGTGAAGTCGAACATCGGGCACACCCAGGCGGCGGCGGGCGTGGCCGGGGTGATCAAGATGGTGATGGCGATGCGGCACGGCGTGCTGCCGGCGACCCTGCACGTCGACACGCCCACCCCGCACGTCGACTGGTCGGCGGGGGCGGTGTCGCTGCTCACCGAGGCCGTGCCGTGGCCGGAGACCGGCGCGCCCCGGCGGGCCGGCGTCTCCGCGTTCGGCATCAGCGGCACCAACGTGCACACCATCATCGAACAGGCGCCCCCGGTCGACGAGCCGGGTGAGGACGCCGCCGGCCCCGCGTCGGGAGCGCGGGCGGTCGTCCACGGCCCTGACGTCCCGATCCCGTGGCTCGTCTCGGCGCGGTCGGCGCCGGCGCTGGCCGGGCAGGCCCGCCGGCTGCTGTCCCTGCTCGACGAGCGGCCCGAGCTGTCCCCGGTGGACGTCGGCTGGTCGCTGGTCACCACCCGGGCCGCGCTGCCGCACCGGGCGGTGCTGCTGGGCACCGACCGGGAGGAGCTGCGCGACGGCCTGCGGGCGGTCGCGGAGGAGCGCACCGCACCCAGGGTGGTCCGGGGCGTGGCCCGTGCCGGCGGGCGGCTCGCGTTCCTGTTCACCGGCCAGGGCGCGCAGCGCGCGGGGATGGGCGCCGGGCTGTACCGGGCCTTCCCGGCGTTCGCCGCCGCCTTCGACGAGGTGGCCGACGAACTCGACCGGCACCTGCGCCGGCCGCTGCGCGAGATCGTCTTCGCCGCGCCGGAGCACCCCGACGCCGCGCTGCTGGACCGCACCGAGTTCACCCAGGCGGCGCTGTTCGCGTACGAGGTGGCGGCCTTCCGCCTGGTGACCGGCTGGGGGCTGCGCCCGTACCAGCTTCTCGGCCACTCCGTCGGGGAACTCGCCGCCGCGCACGTGGCCGGGGTGCTGTCGGTGGCCGACGCCGCCGCCCTTGTCGCCGCCCGGGGCCGGCTCATGCAGGCGCTGCCCGACGGCGGGGCGATGCTCGCCGTACGCGCCTCCGAGGCCGACGTGACGCCCCTGCTCGACGACGACCTGGCGCTGGCCGCGGTCAACGGCCCCGGGTCGGTGGTGCTCTCCGGCAGCGAGGCGGCCGTCGACCGGGCCCGGGAACAGCTCGCGGGGCAGGGCCGGCGCGGCCGGCGGCTGCGGGTCAGCCACGCCTTCCACTCCGCCCTGATGGACCCGATGCTGGACGACTTCCGGGTGGTCGCGGAGAAGCTGACGTTCCACCCGCCGACCCTGCCGATCGTCTCCGACCGCACCGGCGAGGTGCTCACCGCGCAGGAGGCCACCGACCCGGAGTACTGGGTCCGGCACGTCCGCGACACCGTGCGGTTCCACGACGGCGTACGCACCCTCGCCTCGGCAGGGGTGGGCACGTTCCTGGAACTCGGGCCGGACGGCGCGCTGACCGCCCTCGGCCGCGAGTGCCTGCCCGACGCGGGCAACGCCGCGTTCGTCGCGGTCAGCCGGCGCGACCAGCCCGAACCGGCCACCCTGCTGGCCGCGCTGGCCACCGTGGACATGCGCGGTGCCGCCGTGGACTGGCCGGCGCTCTTCGCCGGCACCGGGGCCGCCCGGGTCGACCTGCCCACCTACGCCTTCGCCCACGAGCGGTTCTGGCCGGAGCCGATCCGGATCGAGCTGGTGCCGCGCACCGACGCGACGCCGGAGTTGGCCGCCGCGCCGGGCGGCACGCCGGAGCCGGCCGGAACGGCCCGTGCCGAGGGCGGCGGGGACCTGGCCGGGGCGCTCGCCGCGCGGCTGGCCGCCAGCGCCCCGGACGACCGGTACCAGATCCTGCTCGACCTGGTCCGGGCCCTGGTCGCCACGGTGCTCGGGCACACCTCGCCCGGTGCCGTCGACCCGGACGAGGACTTCCTGGCGATCGGGTTCGACTCGCTGACCGCGCTGGAGCTGCGCGACGCGCTGCGCGTCGAGACCGGCGCGGAGCTCTCCGCCACCCTGCTCTTCGACCACCCCACCCCGGCGGCGCTGGCCCGCCACCTGGCCGGCCACGTCGGCCCGACGGCGTCGCCGACGGCCGACCCGGCCAGTGCCGGGGGCATCCTCGGCGGCCTGTTCCGGCAGCCGGCCGCCCGCGAGGACGCCGCCGGGTACGCCGACGTGCTGCTCAAGCTGTCCCGGTTCCGGCCGACCTTCACCGAGCCGGCGGAACTCACCCGCCCGGCGGGCGTCCTCCGGCTCGCCCAGGGCGACGGTACGGGGGCGCCGCTGGTGCTGTGCTGCACCATGTCGCTGCTCTCCGGCCCGCACGAGTACGCCCGGATCGCCGCCGGCTTCCGGGGCGTGCGGGACGTGTACGCGCTGCCCAACCCGGGCTTCGGGGCGGAGGAGGAACTCCCCGCCGACCTCGACGCGCTGCTGCGGGTGCACGCCGCGACCGTGCTCGACACGGTCGGCGCCGGGCCGTACCTGCTGGGCGGCCACTCCGGCGGCGCGATGGTGGCCAACGTGCTGGCCCGCGAGCTGGAACGGCAGGGCCGTCCCCCCGCGGCCGTGGTGCTGATGGACACCTACCCGGCCGACAGCGAGGTGCTGGGCCGGTGGCTGCCGCAGCTGCTCGGCGGGATGACCGACCGGGACAGCGCGTACACCCCGATGGACGACTGGCGCACCACCGCGTGGGCGGGCTACATCCCGCTGTTCCACAACTGGCGGCCCGGGCAGCTGGAGAGCCCGACGCTGCTGGTCCGGGCCACCCTGCCGTTGGGGGAGTGGGGCGAGGACGAGGGGGACTGGCGGTCGACCTGGCCGTACCCGCACGAGGCCATCGACGCCGACGGGGACCACTTCACCATGGTCGGCGAGAACGGCCCCGACGTCGCGGGGAACGTCCAGCGGTGGCTGGTGTCCCACGGGTTCTGACCCGTGTCCCCTAGCAGGCGCGCGGCGACCCCTAACCGCGCACACACATCTATCCGACAAGTCACCCGGACGGGAGCATGACGGCGTGGACGAGGCAGTGGTGGTCACGGAGCTGGTCAAGAAGTACCGGCCCGACATGCCGCCGGCGGTGGACGGACTGAGCTTCTCCGTCGCGGCCGGCGAGGTCTTCGGGCTGCTCGGGCCGAACGGCGCGGGCAAGACCACGACGATCGGGGTGCTCACGACGCGGGTGCGCGCCACCTCCGGCAGGGCGACGGTCTGCGGCGCCGACGTGGACCGGTCCCCGGCCGTCGCGCGGCAGCTGCTCGCGGTCGTGCCGCAGCGGGTGAACCTGGACCGGGCGCTGACGGTACGGCAGAACCTGCTGTTCCACTCGGCGTACCACCGGATGCCCCGGCGCGACCGGATCCGCCGGGCCGACGAGCTGCTGGAGCAGATGGGGCTGGCGGACCACGCCAAGTCCCGCACCGACTTCCTCTCCGGCGGCCTGGCGCAGCGGGCGATGATCGCCCGGGCGCTGATGCACCGTCCCCGGGTGCTCTTCCTCGACGAGCCCGCCGGCGGCCTCGACCCGCAGTCGCGGCTGTTCGTCCACGACCGGATCGCCGAGCTGCGCGCGGCGGGCGTGACCGTGGTGGTCACCACGCACGACATGGACGAGGCCGAGAAGCTGTGCGACCGGGTCGGCATCGTCGACCACGGTCGCCTGCTGGCCCTCGACACGCCGGCCGCGCTGACCCGGACCCTGCCGGGCAGCAGCACGCTCAGCATCGGGATCAGCGGCGGCCCCGGCGCCGAGGAGGTGCAGGCCGCGCTCGGCAACCTCCCGGAGGTGGAACGGGTCGAGCGGGTCCGGGCCGGCGCGCGGGCCAGCGCCAACCCGACGCCGCCCATGTTCCCGGGCATGCCGCCCATGCCGGCGCCGCCCGCCCCGGAGACCGAGGACCCCGACGCCACCCTCACCTTCCGGGTCTACACCAGCACCCAGCCGGCCAACGCGATCCCGATGGCGCTGAAGATCCTCGGTGATCTGCGCTGCGAGGTACGCGAGCTCGGCATCGGGCAGCCCAGCCTCGAGGACGTCTTCATCCACCTGACCGGAAGGGAACTTCGGTGAGCGTCACCGCCCCCGCCATGCCGGCCGCACCGTCGACGGGCGCCCGACCGCCCGCCGCGGTGAGCCTGCTGGAGCAGTTCGCCACGTTCCGCGCCGTGCTCTGGCGGGACCTCTTCGTCACCAGCAAGGAGTTCGTGGGCTTCCTCGCCCAGGTGTTCCTCCAGCCCCTGTTCATGCTGCTGATCTTCGGCAAGGTGCTGGCCGACCTCGGCTACGCCAGCAACGACTTCGCCAACGTGCTGCTGCCGGGCGTCATCGCGCTGAACGCGTTCCTGATCGGCCTGGAGAACACCGCGCTGCCGATGGTGATGGACTTCTCCTTCACCCGGGAGATCGAGGACCGCCTGCTCTCGCCGATGTCGATCCCGCTGGTGGCGCTGGAGAAGATCGTCTTCGGCGCGATCCGGGGGCTGATCGCCGGGCTCGTGCTGATCCCGGTCGGCATGATGATGCTCGGCGTCAGCTGGCCCATGAGCACGATCCTGCCGGTGATCGGCATCCTGCTGGTCGGCGCCATGGTCGGCGCGGCGATGGGGCTGACCTTCGGCACGCTGGTGCCGCCGCACCTCATCCAGATCATGTTCACCGTCATCATGACCCCGCTGATGTTCACCGGCGCCAGCCAGTTCCCGCTGCGGGCGATCGACGGCCTGCCCTGGTTCCAGGTGATCTGCGCGCTCAACCCGCTGACCTACGTCAGCGAGGGCATCCGGGCGGTGGTCGCGCCGACCGGGGTGCAGTCGGTGCCGCTCTGGATCGACCTGAGCGTCCTCGCCGGGGTCTTCGTCTTCTTCACCGCCGTCGGGGTGCGCGGGTTCATGCGCCGCGCGATGGACTGACGGACCCAGGTTCCACCGGATGGCCGAAGGGGGGCGGACGCTCGCGTCCGCCCCCCTTCGGGTTCGCTCAGGAGGCCTCGACCCGCGCCTGCTCGGCGAGCGGCTCGGCGTACGCGATGAGCCGGGCCGGGAGGTCCGTGCGGCGCTTGACGTCCAGCTTCCGGTAGACCCGGGTGAGGTGCTGCTCCACGGTGCTGACCGTGATGTAGAGCTTGCTGGAGATCTGCCGGTTGGTGTGCCCCTGGGCCGCGAGAGCGGCGACGCGGCGCTCCGCCTCGCTCAGGCCGTCCTCCGGCTCCGCCGTCTCCGTGCCCGCCGGGTAGGCCGGTGCCGGCGCACCCGGCTCGCGGCGGATCAGGCGCTGGGCCAGCACGGACGCCCCGCAGTCCTGGGCGAGCTGGTACGCGCGCCGCACCAGCACCCGCGCCCGCGCCGAGTCGCCGGCCCGTTGCAGCGACTGGCCGGTGTCGCCCAGCGCCCGCACCAGCTCCAGCCGGTCGCCGCTGATGTGCAGCAGGTGGACGGCCTCGGAGAGCAGCTTGCGGCGCTGCTCCTGGGTGGCGGTGGTGGCGAGCAGCCGCAGGGCGCGGCCCTTGGTGCGGTTGTCGACGCCGTGCGGGGAGCGCAGCTCCTCCTGGAGCAGCTGGGTGGCGCTGGCCTTGTTTCCGACGGCGAACTGGACCCGGGCCAGCTCCAACCGCCAGGGCACCAGAGCGGCCCCGTCGATGCCCCAGGCCGTCATCAGCTCACCGCACCGGCGAAGATCGTTGGTGGCGGCGTGCGGACGCCCGGCGGCCAGGTGGTGCCGGGCCCGGGCGGCGAGGTAGTGCAGGCCGAGCGGGGTGCGGAAGGCGCCCGGCGGCAGGGTGAGCGCGAGCCAGCGGTCTGCCTCGTGGAACCGGCCGGCCTCGGTGGCGCAGGAGACGAGGGTGGCCAGCGGCCCGGCGACGGCGGCGCCCCACGCCGCCGGGGGCAGGTCCTCCAGCGCGGCGCGGGCGTGGTGCTCGGCCCCCGGCAGGTCGCCGAGTCGCAGCGCCGCCTCGGCGCGTACGGCGCGCAGCACGGCCCGCCAGACCGGGGCGTGCCGCGTCGCGGGCCGGTCGAGCAGGAGGTCACCCCAGAACGCGACCCGGTCGGAGTGGCCCTTCCAGAGCAGCGCGAGCAGGGCGCCGGTCAGTACGCCGAGGGCGCCGTCGTCGGTGTGGTGGCGCTGGACGAACTGCTCGGCCGCGCCGACGATGTCCGTCTCGGCGGTCGGCATCAGGGCCGCGGCCAGCAGCGTCACCGCCTGCGACGACGGGCTGGTGGCGGCGGAGGCCGTGCCGACGCGGGCCCACGTGTGCGCGGTCTCCCGCACGTCGCGCAACTGGTCGGGGTACGCCAGCGAGACGAGCAACTGCCACAACCGGCGCTGGCCGCCGGCGACCGCGGCGCCCACGCCGTCGTCCTCGGTCGGCAGGGCGGTCACCGCCTCGACCGCCTCCTCCACCCGCCCCTGCCAGAGCAGGTACGGCACCGCCGACAGCGCCGAGCGGGTGGACCATCCGCCGGCCCGGGCCGTCTCGACGAGGTCGGTGAGGTGGCTGCTGGCGGTGAGCGGGTTGACCTGCCACCGTGCGCTCACCAGCATCGCGTTGAGGGCGTCGCGCTGGTCGTCGCTCATCGGGGCGCGTCCCACCAGCCGCAGGCAGGAGGCCGCGACGTCGGGCCGGCCGATCGCCAGCGCGTGCCCGGCCGCCTCCTGGAGCACGGGTACGGCCCAGGTGGCGTCCGCCCATCCGGCGGCGACCAGGTGTTCGGCCACCGCGCTCGGCTCGGCACCGTGGTCGTGCAGCACCTCGGCCGCCCGCTGGTGCAGGGTGTGCCGCTCCTCGGGCGGCATGTCGGCGAGGATCGACCGCAGGACGCGCGGGTGGCGCAACTGGTCGACGTCGACGAGCCCCGACATCCGCAGCACCCGCATGGCCGGGTCGACGGCCTCGGGGACCACGTCGAGCAGTTGTCCCAGCAGTTCGGTCCCGGCCGGGCGGTTGAGTACGGCCAGCGCCTGCGCCACCCGACGGACCGCGGGCTCGTGGCGGTACAGGCAGGCGACCACGGCCTGTTCGAAGGCGTCCCCGCCGGAGGCGTCCGCCTCGGCATCGTGGCTGAACCGCCCCGCCTGCTGCTCGATCAGCGCCCGCGTGAGCAGGGGATTGCCGCCGGTGACGGCCAGGCACCGCTCGGCGGCACGCCGGGCCTCGGCCTCCCCGTCGGCGCCGTCGACCATCCGCTCGACCGCCTCCACGGCCAGCGGTGGGAGCGTGATCCGGGAGAGGTAGGGCTGGCTGAGCAGTTCCGCGCGGAAGTGCGGGTGTGCCGGACGCAGCGTCACGGCCTCGGCCAGCACGATCATGATCTGTGCGTGCCGGAGGCGTCGCGCGACGTAGAGCAGGCAGTGCAGGGACGCCGGATCGGCGTGGTGCACGTCGTCGACCGCGAGGATCAGCGGGCCCTGCTCCGTCAGCTCGGTCAGCGCGGTGAAGACGCCGTGCAGCAGTGGCGCCCACACCTGGTCGGTGGTCCGCGAGTCGCCGCCCTCGCGGCCGGGTTCCGGCAGGGGTGCGGCCGTGGCGGCGTCGCGTAGCAGCCGGCTCACGGGACCCGCCGCCGCCGCGTCCGACCGGGCACTGTGGAACAGCTGGCTGAGGATGCCGAGGTTCAGGTGCCGTTCGGCCCGGGAACCGGCGGCGGCCAGGACCCGGCCGTCGACAGTGGTGGCCCACCCGCCGAAGGCGTCCAGGACGCTGGTCTTGCCGCTGCCGACGGCGCCGGTGAGCAGGGCGACGTGACCCCGCCGCTGCTCCCGACAGGACAGGAAGGTGTTACGGAGGCGGGCGAGTTGTTCCTCCCGCTGCACCAGAATCACGTACGTGTGCCTCTCTCATCCACAGTGCCGGACCGGGTCGTCAAGGCCGACGGGCACTACCCCTAGACGGAAGCCGCACCGTCGCGGGGCGTCGCGTACGCGGTGACCGTGCGTCGGAATCCGCGGACGTCGCCATGAGACAGTGGGCCTGACCTGGTCCGCCGTTTCGCGCCGCTGCGCGTGCGGGCCAATCGCTGTGGGGAGTCTGGCACCGGTGCGCCGACCCGACAACGGGCTCCAGACCCCACGGTTTGCCGGCCGATCCTCGGGATCTGAGCGGTTGTTAGGGGTTGCGCGACCGGCCGACAGGGGGGTGGTCGATCGGCGGTGCCCGGACGCGTGTCGGGCAGGTTGCCGGTGGATGAACGGCCGACGGTCGTACGGGTGGCCTGGGCCGCCAAACGGCTGGTCAGACCCCATGCCGGGAGCGGACGGGGGTGACGCCAGGGCGCTGCCGGACCGGGGGGACGGGCGACGGTCCGACCCCTATCCGGGCGGGGCGTGCCGGTCGGGTCGCCGTGACCGGGCGGCGCCGCGGTCAGCGGGACTGCGGTCCGCGTGGGGTCGACGGCTGGCTGTAAGGACCGGCCGGCCGGCGGTTGTTGCCACTTCCGGCGGCTGTACCCCGGCCAGCCGTCATCGCCCCCGGCTGGGTCGACCGCAGCCGTGCGGCCAGCTCGCTGCGCGAGTTCACGTGCAGCTTGCGGTAGATCCGGGTCAGCCGCTGTTCGATGGTGCTGACCGTGAGGAAGAGCTTCGCGGCGATCTCGCGGTTGGTGTGTCCCTGCGCGGCCAGCGTCGCGACCTTGCTCTCGGCGTCGCTCAGCCCTTCGACGAGCGCCTCCACACCCCGGGGCTCCGGCGCACCCCCGCCGGCGGGCGCCGGGCCGGGCGCGACGAGTGTGATGCCGCACTCCTCGGCGAGCATCCGCGCCGCACGGGACGCGCTGCGGGCCTGCCGGTGGTCGCCGAGGACCTGGTAGGCGTGCCCGAGGTCGGTGAGGCTGTGGACCAGTTCGATCCGGTCGCCGGTCTGTTGCAGCAGCCGCACGGACGTGCGCAGGTGCTGTAGCCGGGCCGGCGGGTCGTGCATGGCCGCGAGCACCCGCAGTGCCGCGCCGCGGTGCCGGACGTGCCCCGGCTGGAGCCGGGACAGCTCCTCGCGGACCAGCGCCTCGGCCTGCTGGCAGTTGCCCTGCCGCAGCAGGGCCCGGGCCGCGTCCGTGCGCCACGGCACGAGCGCCGGCAGGTCGAGCCGCCACTGCGTCATCAGCCGCCCGCAGAGCTGGAAGTCGGCCAGCGCCGCATCCGGATTGTCCGCGGCGAGCGCATAGACGCCGCGGGCGTGCAGGTAGTGCAGGCCGAAGGGCGTCTCGAAGAGGGCGGCCGGCACGGGCACCCGCAGACACGCCGCCGCCCTGTCGAGATCGCCCACCATGGCCAGCGCGCGTAGCCGGGCGGCCAGCGGGATGCCGATGGCGATGCCCCAGCTCTTGGCGGGCAGTTGCGTGAGCGCGCTGTCGGTGAGCGCCTGGGCGGCGGGCAGGTCGCCGCGGCGGACCGCGATCACCGCCTCCAGCGCGTCGAGCAGCGCGGCGGGGGCCGGGTACAGGTGGGTCCGGGAGGCGTTCCGCAGCCGGGTGCACCAACTGCCCGCCAGGTCCAGCCGGTCCGCGTAGATCATCGCGATCAGCGCGCAGACCGCCGTCCAGTACGCCGTGTCCGAGTCCGGCCCGGCGGTGCGCAGCGCCCGCTCGGCGTCGTCGACCGCGCCGACGTCGCCCCGCTCCAGGACGGCGCCCAGCAGGTTGGCGCCCAGGAGCCGCTGCTTGATCCGGGAGAGGGTGAGCGGGTCCCGTGCCGGCACGGGCGGGGCCGGGTCGTTGTCCAGGGCCCCCGGGTAGAGCATCGTCAGCCATCCGCTGGCGACGAAGAGGTCGGCGACCGACTGCGGGTCGCCGGTGTCCGTGCGGTCGCGCAGGTGCTGGACGAGTTCGACGGCCTTGTCGACCAGACCGTGCCAGAGCAGGTAGTGGATGGGCAGTGCCGCGCGCGGGGTCCCCAGGTGTCCCGCCTGCACCGCGTCGGCAAGGCCCTGCAGGTGGGGCACGGCGGCCTGCGGGTCGAGCTGCCACTCGGCGCGGACCAGTGCCGACCGTACGCGGGCCCGCTGGCAGTCGTCGTCGGCGCAGTCCCGGTTGGCCCGCCGCAGGTAGCGCAGCGAGGTGTGCACGTCGCCCTCGCTCAGCGCCTGCTCGCCGGCTTCCACCAGAGCCTGCGTCATCCAGGGTTCGGCGGGCTCGCCGGTCTGCACCAGGTGCCGTGCCACCTCGACGGCCGGTGCCCCGTCGTGGTGCAGCAGGCTCGCGGCCTGCCCGTGCAGGCGTGCGCGTTCCTCCGCCGTCGTCGCGTCGAGGACCGCCTGCTCGACGGCCGGGTGCCGCAGCCGGCCGTCGACGACGAGACCCGCGCTGTTGTTCACGTCGATCGACTCGAGCGCCGTGCCCGTGTGCCCTTCCACCAGGCGGGCGGGCAGGCTGCCGCAGAGCGACTGCCCGCTCACGGCGAGCGCCCGGGCCGCTTTGAGCAGGAGGTGCTCGCAGCGGTAGAGGCAGCTCAGCACCGCCTCGCGGAACGCCTCGCCGGTCACCGGCTGGTCGCCGCGTCCGGCCGTGCCGGCGAGGTGGTCGTCGGCCAGCGCGTGTACGAGCAGGGGGCTGCCGCCGCTGATCCGGTGGCACTCGTCGCCGACGCTCCGGGCGGCCGGCATGCCGAGCCGCGCCACGAGCAGGGCGAACGTGCCGTCCGGGGAGAGCAGCGGCACCCGGATCCGGTGCAGCCGGGCGGGCTGGAGCAACCCCTCGTAGAGCTCGGGGTGCCAGGGGGCCGTCCGGGGGGATTCCGCGAGCACGATCATCAGGGAGGTCGCGGCACTGCGTCGGGCGAGGTAGTCGAGGCACTGCAGGGACGGCAGGTCGGCGTGGTGCACGTCGTCCACCGCGATCACCAGGGGGGTGCCCGTGGCGAGGTCCAGCAACACGCTGCCGAGCGCCGCGGTGAGTCGGGCGAGGCGACCGTGGTCCACGCCGTGGAGGTCACCGTGGACGAGGATGGCCTCGTCCAGCAGCCGGCTCACCCGGTGTCGGGCCTCGACGCCGAGCGGGGCCATCCGGACCAGTTGGCGGAACACCTCGAACGGTACGGCGCGTTCGGCGCGCGAGGCGCTGGCGGCGAGGAACCGGGCGCCGGTCTCGGTCGCCCGCGCGGCGAACGCCTGCAACAGCGCGGTCTTGCCGGAACCGACCGGTCCGGTCAGCGCGACCACGGGCCGGTGGCCGAGGGCGGGCGCGGGGCTGTGGCCGAGGGCCTCCAGGCGTCCCACCAACTGGCAGAGCTGCTCGCCCCGTTCGATCAACATGGCCCCCACTCCCACGTGGGAACCGGAGTTGCCGTCGGGGGTGTCGTCGCTCCTGGTCCGTCGCCGAGTGTGACGAGATCCGAGATCGGCAATTTCAGACCCATTCCCCACTTGGCAGATTATCGACCGCTGTCGTCCCCCGGTTGACGGCTGTCGGTTTCGGCGGCTGGCCGCCGCGGTCGGGCGACGACGCCCCGATGAACGGGCCGGCACTCCGGCCGGTCACGGGACGGCATCTCGCTATCGATCCTGGTGCATGGTGGGAGTATGGCAGTCCCGCAATTGGGCGGCAAGCCAGCGTTTGTAAAGGAAAGGCAAACACGCGTAGGTGTGGTGTCGGCTCCGGATGGTCACCGCGCGACTTCGGCGACCATCGGTGATCATCTGCATTCGGAACGTGTTCGACATCATCGCGCTGCACGCAATGACCGTTTTTTGCGCCTTGGCGCTTCCCTTTTCCGAGAAGGGTGATTCGTGATCGCCCATTCGTCGGTCGGCGCGGCCGGCCGCACGCCGCGCGCCGCGCACTGACCGCGCGCCGCGCCCCCCCGGGCCCGGAGGTGGCCCGCGGGTGGCTGCGGGGTGTGGTCGACGAGATGCGTGCACCTGTCTTTACGTCGTGGAGGTCGGGTCGACGGCATGCCCGGGTGCACCGCCGGGGTGTCCGCCGCCACGCGGCCTGTCGGGTGGGCGCCGGGCGGCGTGTCGGGCGGCACCCCGTCGGTCGGCCCGGCGGGGCTCCGGCTGTGATCGCGTCGTGACGTTTCGTCGCGTCGCGCGTGGCTGAGGAATGCGTGGGGTGAAAACGAAGAATTTCGATTGTCTGGTGAGTGGTCGTGAACCGGGATGCCCCACCCGGGTATCGGCACCGGAGCGGCCGCGAGCTGGGAGCGTTCCCGAATGCGTCCGGTCCTTCGCCTCCGGGAGCGCCGGTGAATCGCCATTCCAAGGGGCGTTGGGAAACTGCGGGGACAATTCCGGTCCGGCGATGTCAGCCGACCGGTTCCCGGAGCCGGTACCAGATGGCGCGGGTCGATTGATAAGGGCTGACGCCGACGTCGTCCGTGAATGCCACCGGATACTGGGTGAGGCGTTCCGTCACCTTTGGGACGGCCGCGACGGGTGACCGGGACGGTGCGCTTCGCGTCCGGCCCCGAGGGTCGTCCGGCGGTGCTGCTGGTGACCTCCCCAACGGACGGTGTCCAGCCCGGAAACGGCGTGCCGGCGGGCCTGACGGCGGGGGCCGGCGTCCGGGTGGCGTCGGCTAGGGGTTGTGTTCAGTGAGGACCGCACCCTAATTTCGGGGCTATACGCGCCAGCCCGGCATGGGTGGCGCGATGGGATTTGGGCTGACCGTACCCAAGACGCGAGGGGTTTGCGTGGTCGTGATGTGCCCGCCGATGTCGCCGGCCCGTCACGTCGCCGGCCGAGGTTAGCGCGAATGGCGCTGCTGGCCGGGTTTGACGGCTCCGGAATGGACCATGGGGACGCGGTCACGGTGGCTGGTCGCACCCTTTCCAGCGAGGCGCTGCTGGGCTGCGCCACGGCGGTCGCCGACCGGGTCCGGGGCGCCGCGGCCGTCGCCGTCGACGCCTCGCCGAGCATCGAGGCAGTCGTGGGTATGGTGGGTGCCGTCCGCGCGGGGGTGCCCCTGGTGCCGCTTCCGCCCGGTGGCGACGAGCGGGAGCGCTGCCGGATCCTGCGCGAGTCGAACGCCGCGCTCGTGCTCGGGTGCGCCGACGGCCGCCCGTCCGGCGGCCTGCCGGTCGTTCCCGTGGAACTCGGGCAGCGATCCTCGACCCATCACCCCGAGCCGGACCCGACCGCCGACGCCCTGATCCTCTACACCGGTGGCGCCACCGGGCCCCCGCGCGGCGTACGGATCTCCCGTCGGGCCATCGCGACGGAACTCGACCTGCTGGCGGAGGCCTGGCGGTGGAGCGCCGAGGACGTCCTGGTCCAGCGGCTGCCGCTGTTCCGGGCGTACGGGCTGGTCGTCGGCCTGCTCGGCACGCTGCGGGTGGGCGGCCGCCTGGTGCACTCCGACGTCGGACGAACCGACGCCGCACCCGCCGGCACGATGTACCTGGGCCTGCCCCGGCAGTGGTCGCGGATCTCGCGCGAGCCGGCCTGGGCCCGCACCCTGGCCCGGGCACGGATCCTGGTCTCCGCCGACGACCCCCTGCCGGCCCCGGTCGCCGAGCGGCTGCGGGCGCTCACGACGCACTGCCTCGTGCAGGGGTACGGCACGACCGAGACGCTCATCGCGGTGACCGGTCGGGCCGAGGCGAGCCGTGAGCCCGACACCACCGGTCTTCCCCTGCCCGGCGTCGAGACCCGGGTCCTCGACGGCGACGACCAGCCGGTGCCGACCGACGGCAGGTCGGTGGGCGAGCTCAGCGTCCGGGGCCCGACGCTGTTCAGCGGATACGTCGATCCTGTCCACGGGACGGGCGGCGCCGGGGCCTGGCACCGCACCGGGGACCTGGCGACGGTGTGCCCGGACGGCTCGTACCGGATCATCGGGCGGCGGCACGAGGTCGTCCACAGCGGGTGCCGCCGGATCGACGTCTCGCTCGTCGAGGACGTGCTGCTGGGCCACCCCGGCGTGGACGACGCGGCGGTGGTGGGGAGCCCGCACCCGGTGCTCGGTGAGCAGGTGACCGCGTACGTCGCCGCGCGGGGGCTGACCGCGCAGACGCTCATCGACCACGTCGGCCGGCACCTCTCCGCCCATGACCGGCCCCGGCAGGTCCACTTCCTCGACGAGATCCCGCGCACCGCGCTGGGGCGGGTCAGCAGGTCCCGGCTCCGTGCCGCCGGCTGACGGCGGGTGCCCCGCCGCCCGGCCCCGGGGTCAGCCCTCGGTCCAGCCGTGCCGACCCGCGAGCGCCAGTAACTGACGGCGGATCGCGACGATCTGTGCCCCGGTGAGATCCGGCACGCCGGTCAGCAGCAGTTCCGTGATCTCGGTGCGGAGGTCGCGCTCGGAGAGCACGTCGCAGAGGCCGTCCTCGTCGTCGGTCGCCTCGGAGACGCGTCGCCCGGGCAGGCGTGGGGCGTCCTCCGGTGCCGCGATCCGGGTCGCCCCCGCGCCGTCGCCACCGTCGATCACCCGCACGGTCAGCGCCTTGGGACCCCGGTCGCTCTCCACCGCCTCGTACTCGACCGGCACGCCGGGCGCGAGCCGCATCTTCTGCCCGTCCAACATGTTCGCGTGCACGAACACGTCTTCCCCGCCGTCGTCCGGGGCGATGAACCCGTAGCCCCGCACCTCGTCGAACCGCACCACCCGACCAGTCAGCATTTCCCGCGTCCTCCGACCACGCCTGCGCTCTTCCGCCCCGCACCAGCGGGCGCCCCCAGGGTGTCAGGCGCCCGAGACGAGCCGGCACCCGTAACCCACCCCTATCGCCGCCGGCCCGACCCCGGCCAGCCGCGCACCGTCTCGGCGGCTGCGGCCACGGCCCGTAGCATCCGGATGTGATCGAGCAGATCCTACCCGCCGGTGTGGCCGTCGCGGAGTCGTACGACGATCCACCGGGGCTGACCCTCTTCCCCGAGGAGGAGGCACTGGTCGCGGCGTCGGTCGACAAGCGGCGGCGGGAGTTCACCACGGTCCGGCACTGCGCCCGGCAGGCACTGGCCACGCTGGGGTTGCCGGCGGTGCCGATCCTGTCCGGCGAGCGGGGGGCGCCGCAGTGGCCGGACGGCGTGGTGGGCAGCATGACGCACTGCGCGGGATACCGGGCGGCCGTCCTCGGCCGGCGGGCGGGTTTCGCCACCATCGGCGTGGACGCCGAGCCGCACGCGCCGCTGCCCGACGGCGTGCTCGACGCGATCGCCCTGCCGGCGGAGCGCGAGCGGATCGCCCGCCTGACCGTCGCCTGGCCCGGCATCAGCTGGGACCGGCTGCTGTTCAGCGCCAAGGAGTCGGTCTACAAGGCGTGGTTCCCGCTGACCCGGCGCTGGCTCGACTTCTCCGAGGCGGACATCGTGGTCGACCCGGCCGCCGGCACGTTCCACGCCACCCTGCTCGTGCCGGGCCCGGTGCTCGCCGGGACCCGGCTGAGCGCCTTCACGGGCCGGTTCGCCGTCGAGCGGGGACTGGTCGCCACCGCGATCAGCGAACCCGCCCGCGACTGACCCGCACCGACGCCGGGCGGCTCCGCGTCACTCCGCCCGGAGCAGGCTCTTCTGCACCTTCCCGAGGGCGTTGCGGGGCAGCGCCTCGACCAGCCGCACCTCCCGGGGCCGCTTGTGGACGGACAGGTGGCGGGCGACGAAGTCGATCAGCTCGCGGTCGCTGATCCCGTCACCGACGACGTACGCGGTGACCTGCTGCCCCAGGTCGGGATGGGGGGTGCCCACCACGGCCGCCTCCCGGACCCCGGGGTGGGCGAGCAGCGCGTCCTCGACCTCGCCCGCGCCGATCCGGTAGCCGCCGCTCTTGATCAGGTCGGTGGCGGCGCGGCCGACGATGCGGTGCCAGCCGTCCGGGCCGACGGTCGCGACGTCGCCGGTGCGGAACCAGCCGTCCGGCGTCCGGCTCGCGGCGTCGGCGTCGGGCCGGTTGAGGTAGCCCTCGAACAGGGTCGGGCCACGCACCAGCAGCTCGCCCATCGAGGCGCCGTCGGCCGGCACCGGCGTGCCGTGCTCGTCGACGATCCGGGCGCCCACGCCGGGCAACGCGAGGCCGACGGTGCCCGGGCGGGGCGGCGCGTCGGCCCGCCCGCTGAGGGTGATGAGGGTCTCCGTCATTCCGTACCGCTCGACGATGCGGTGCCCGGTCAGGGCCGCCAGCCCCGAGAAGACGGCCTCCGGCAGCGGCGCGCTGCCGGAGACGAGCAGCCGGGCCGGGCGCAGGGCCCGGGCGGCGGCCGCGTCGGCGCGGATCCGGGACCACACCGTGGGTACCCCGAAGTAGAGCGAGCCGGCGGCTGCCGCGTACCGCTCCGGCCGGGGACGGCCGACGTGGTGCAGCCGGCTGCCCACCCGCAGCGGCCCGAGCACCCCGAGCACCAGACCGTGCACATGGAACAGCGGCAGGCCGTGCACCAGCAGGTCGTCGGGAGTCCACGTCCAGGCCTCGGCGAGCCCGTCCAGGCAGGCGGCGATCGCCCGGCGGGACAGCACGGCGCCCTTCGGTGCGCCGGTGGTGCCGCTGGTGTAGAGGATCAGGGCGGTCCCCTCCGGCGCGGGCTCCGGGTGCACCGTGTCCGAGCCGTGTCGCAGGTCGACCGGGATCACCGGCGGCCCACCCTCGGGTGGCGGGGCGCCCGCCGGCACCAGCAACGCCCGCGCGCCGGAGTCGCGCAGGATGTGGTCGCGCTCGCGGGGCCCGGCATCCGGCGGTACGGGCACCACGGCGGTGCCGGCGACCAGCGCGCCCGTGACGCCCACGACGGTCTCCAGCGTGGGCGTGGCCTCGATGGCGACCCGGTCGAGGCCGTGCAGCCGGTCCGCGACCGCGGCGGCGAGCTGGCGCAGCCGGGGCCAGGAGACCGCCTGCTCGCCGACCCGGACCGCGTCCGGCCGCTCGTCGGTGGACTCCGCCAGCCAACTCAACAGGGACATCGTGCCGCGCCCTCCTGCGTGTGGGCCCGGCGCCGATCCGGGCCGGGCAGCCGGTGCCCGGGTCGAGCCCGGCCGGTGTGCCGACCCGACGGTCACGCCGGCCCGGTAGGGTCCGCGTGGGAGCGTCCGGTGCCCCGACCGTAGTCGCCGGTCACGAGCCCGCGCCACCCCTACCGGTCGTACCGCCCCGCGCCCCGCGGCGCAGCGAGGAGCGCCCATGAGCGACGAACCGATCCCGGCCGGCCCGCCGCCGGTCGCCGGGCGGCCGGTCCGGGCCGTCCTGCTCGATCTCGACGGGGTGCTGGTCGACAGCATCGCGGTGGCGCGGGAGGCCTTCGCCCACGCCTACGCCGAGGTCGTCGGCGCCGGGGCGGCGCCGGTCGACGAGTACTGCCGGTATCCCGGTCACCATCTGCCCGAGGTGCTGCGGATGATGGGCCTGCCCGCCGCGATGGCGGAGCCCTTCGTCCGGGAGAGCCACCGGCTCGCCCACCGCGTCTCGCCGGTGCCCGGCGTGCCCTCGATACTCGACGCCCTGCGCCGCAGGGGAGCCCGGCTGGCGGTCGTCACGGGCCGCAGCGGCGTACGCGCCCGCACCCTGCTCGCCGGGCTCGGCCTGCTGGGCGGCTTCGACCAGGTCATCGGGGCGGACGAGGTCGCCCGGCCCAAGCCGGCGCCGGACATCGTCCTGCGTGCCCTGTCGCTGCTCCGGGTCGACCCGGCGGAGGCGGTGCTGGTCGGTGACGCGGTGAGCGACATCGCCAGCGCCCGTGGCGCGGGTGTCACCGCCGCGGCGGCGCTGTGGGGCGAGTCGGACCGCGACACCCTGCTCGCGGCGGAGCCGGACGTCGTCCTCACCTCGCCGGTCGACATCCTGGGTCTCTGCCCGGCCGGCACGGCGGACGACACCCGGGCGGATGCTCACCGTCGGTGACGGGTCGCGACCCCTGCCATCGGCCGGGCGACCCCGATCCGCCAGCTGATGGGTTGATCCACCCTTCCCCGGACCGGATGATGTCTGCCGTGGGCCGGGCGGCGGTGGTCGTGCCGGTACGGGTCGGCCGACCGCTCGACCGGCCCGGCGCCGACGTGCCGCGACCAGCACCGGTCACCCCGCCCGAGGGCAGCACGCATGTGACGGAGGACCCAAAGCCATGCCGGTCATCGAAGTCGAGCACCTGCACAAGCGATACGGCGAGAAGATCGCGGTCGATGACGTCTCCTTCAGCGTGGAGAAGGGCGAGATATTCGGGGTGCTCGGGCCGAACGGGGCGGGCAAGACGACCACCGTCGAGTGCGTCCAGGGCCTGCGGCGGGCCGACGGCGGCAGCGTGCGGGTGCTCGGGCTCGACCCGCTGCGCGACCGCACCGAGGTACGCCAGCGCGTCGGCGCCCAGCTCCAGGAGAGCCAGCTGCCGGACAAGCTGCGGGTGCGGGAGGCGCTGGACCTCTACCGCTCCTTCTACCGCAACCAGGCCGACATCGACGAGCTGCTCACCGACCTCGGCCTGACCGAGCAGCGCAACACCTACTTCCAGAAGCTCTCCGGCGGGCAGAAGCAGCGGCTGTCGGTGGCGTTGGCGCTGGTCGGCCAGCCGGAGATCGCCATCCTGGACGAGCTGACCACCGGGCTCGACCCGCAGGGCCGCCGGGACACCTGGGACCTGGTCGAGCGGATCCGCGACCGGGGCGTCACGATCGTGCTGGTCACCCACTTCATGGAGGAGGCGGAACGCCTCTGCGACCGGCTGGCGATCATCGACCGGGGGCGGGTGGTGGCCATCGACTCCCCGGCGGGCCTGCTGACCCGGGTCGGCTCCGAGCACCGGGTGCACTTCCGTCCCGTCGAGCCGGTCGAGGACGCGTGGCTGCTCCCGCTGCCCGACGTGACGGGGGTGTCCCACGACGGCGCCGAGGTGACGGTGACCGGCACGGAGGAGGTGCTCCAGGCGGTGCTCTCCGTGCTCAACGGGCGCGGCATCCGCTACACGGCGCTCCGGGTCGCGCAGCCCAGCCTCGACGACGCGTTCGTCTCCCTCACCGGCCGTTCCGGCCGCCCGACCGACGAGAGGTCCTCGTGAGCGCCCTGACCAAGCTGATCGCCGTCGAGGCGAAGCTGTTCCTCCGGGAGCCGGTGTCGCTGTTCTTCGTCTTCGCCCTGCCGATCGGCCTGATGCTCGTCTTCGGGCTGCCGCAGCGCGGCGCGTCAGGCGACGCCGGGCAGCACGGCGACCAGACCTTCCTGCCGTCGCTGTCGCTGGCCCTGACCATCGGGATGCTCGCGCTGTTCACCCTGCCCATGGCGCTCGGCATCTACCGGGAGCGCCGGGTGCTGCGGCGCTTGGCGACCACCCCGGTGCACCCTGGCCTCCTGCTGGTGGCCCAGGTCGTCGTCAACCTCGTCATGGGTGTCCTGGGTGCGGTGGTCACCGCGATCGCCGTACGGTTCCTGCTGGACCAGCCGGCGCCGGCCAACGTCCCGGGCTTCCTGCTGGCGTTCCTGCTCGGGGTGGCCTGCCTGTTCGCCGTCGGCCTGCTCATCGCGGCGCTGGCGCCGTCCGCCCGGGCGGCGCAGTCGATCGGGCCCGCGCTGTTCTTCCCGCTGCTGTTCCTGGCCGGCACCTGGATGCCCCGCGACCAGATGCCCGCCGTGCTGGCCAGGATCGGCGACTACTCGCCGCTGGGCGCCACGGTGGACACGATCGGTGCGGCCTGGGCGGGGGGCAGCCCCGACGTGGCCCAGTTGCTCGTGCTGGCCGGGACGGCCGTCCTCTGCTCCGTGCTCGCCACCCGCTTCTTCCGCTGGGAGTGACGGGCCCGGCACAGGAGGGCCCTTATGGAACATCGTGGCTGGCCAGGGCCTTTCCTAGGGGTCTCGTAAGGGTGTTCCGCCGGGTGTGACCAGGATTACTTTCGGGAGGAACGGGCGGCGGGTCACCGACAACGGCGTTCGACCACGAGTCTCGTCCGTTCGCCCGGCGACCGGGGTCGCCGGCCTGTGGGGACGCGTCCGCCGGCAACGGCGTGGGCCCGTCCGAGGCGTACGGGATACCACGGAGGTCGTGCCATGAAGGACATTTCCGAGTCGGCTACCACGGTCCGTACGGCGGGCGGTGCGGTGGTCGACACCGACGACCGCCCCGGCCGACCGGCCCTGGCCGAGCCGGTCAGCCGGGACGCCACCGGCATCATCGACGTCGTCCTCGAGGGCGGCCCGGCGGACTTCCCCGCCGACCTGCGCAGTCACCAGGTGGATCAGGTGGCGGAAAAGATCAAGGTCCGGCACTACGGCGGTTACGAGCACTTCGAGCGGGATTCCTCCCTGGACCTGCGCGACGTCCCCGTGGTCTTCCGCTGGACCGGCCGTACCCGGATCGCCGAGTAGCGGAAGGCGGCAACACCCGATGTGGGCAGAGAACCAGCGGCCGGGGCGCCACCTCGCCGTTCACGACACGGCGCAGACCATCGCGTTCTACACGGACGTCTTCGACGCGGTCCAGCTCGACCGGGAGTGCCTGCTCGACGGCCACGTCCTGCACGCCGAACTGGCCGTCGGCAGCCATCGCCTGACGGTCAGCGAGTGGTATGACGCGGCACCACCGGCCGACGCCGGGAGCCCGGGTGCGGGCGCGGGTGCACTGACGATCGAGCGGGCCGACGCCGAGGCGGTGCTCCGGCGGGCACTGGCCGCCGGAGCCCACGTCGAGCCGCAGCCGGAGGCGGCGCACCAGATCATCCTCCGCGACCCCGCCGGTCTCTGCTGGAACATCGTCGCACCGCGACCGGAGGCGTCGTAGGGCCGCGCCCGGGGTTCGGGCGACAACGGAAAGGGCCCGTGCTCACCGAGCGCGGGCCCTTTCCGTGCTACGCGATCCGGCCCGCTCCGCCCGTCCGGGGCGGACGGGCGTACGACGATCCGCTCACCGACGGCGCGCAGGCGCCGCCGTCAACGCCGGGTGGTGCGCAGCAGCCCGCCGCTGAGGCGGCGGTGCCGCCAGTACAGGTCCCGCCGGGCGCCCTTGTCGAAGGCGGGCTGCCAGGGCTTGAGCGGCCCGTTGCAGTGGATGATGGCCGCGTCGGACAGGCTGCCGCCGAACTCCGGCTCGCACCGCCAGCCCATGACGTCGTTCCAGCGCCGCGACATCCGCAGCCAGTTGCCGTAGACGGCGTAGTTCAGCGCGTCCTGGTCGGGATAGCGGGACTCCTGCGCGTGGCGGTTGAGGTATTCGAGCGACTTCTCGGTGACACCCGCCTCCTTCCACCGGGCGACGTCGATGAGGAGGACCCCCGAGTTGAAGTACGAGGCGCGCGGATCCATCCCGTAGGACATCATGCCGGGCAGACCGCCCATGTCGAGCAGGCGCCGGTTGAAGGCGTCCCGGACGGCCCCGATGGGCACCCCGCCCATGTCGAACTCGAACAGCGGCTTCAGCGTGTTGGTGCACAGCACGTCACTGTCCACGTAGAGCACCCGCTCGACCTCGGCCGGGAGCGCCTCGGGGACCAGCAGCCGCAGGTACATCGCGGGGGAGAGGTACTGCATCATCACCGGGTCGCACCCCGTGGACTGGCTCAGCCGGGACGTGTCCACGTCGAGGTACGAGATCGTGGCGTTCGGCCCCGCCGCCCGCTCCAGGGTCGCCCGGGCCCGCTGGTTGACGTCGTCGGCGGTGACCAACCAGAAGCGCAGCTCGTCGTCCGGCATGGTTTCCGCCATGGTCGCCATGACCACGGCCGCGTGAGCGGCGTACGCGGAGTCGAAGGTCAGGGTGAAATCCACGGAGCTCTCCTCGGGGAATTCGAGCGTGGGCGCCCGAAGTTAGCCCGCGAAACGAAGCGCTCGCAAGAAAGACAATGGGAACTCGGGCGTCATCGCCGTGTCACCCCCTACCGACGCCACGCGACCGAGGGCTGGCCCTTATCCGACCCCTAACCGCAGCCGCCCTGGCCTGCGCTCACGCCTGCGCCCGGCGGTGGTGGGCGTCGCGGGCGCGCACGGCGAAGAAGAGCGCCGCGGCCCGCCGGACGTCGCCCGGCCGCCGTGGGTCCGTGGCGATCTCGTGCAGCAGGTCCCGGTCGGCCCGGTCCGCCGCCAGGGTCGTCAGCAGTGAGAAACACTCCCGCGCGATGTCCCGGTCGGCGGGCCCGTCCGGGCCCCCGGACCAGTGGGTGAGCAGCGCCGCCAGCACGTCCCCCCGGAACGAGGGCGCCCCGGCCCCGGCGGCGCTGCGGCCGGCGAGGAGATGGCCGGCGGCGACCGCGCCGTCCGGCTCGGTCAGCCGGGCCCGCAGGAAGGCCGGCGCGACGGCGGCCCGGCTGATCGCCTGCAACGCGACGAACCGCGCCGAGCTGGTGTTCATCAGGCTCACCCACTCGTCCGGCCGCCAGTCGCGGGCGAGCGGGCCGGCCGCCAGGTACTCCACCAGGCTGGGCCAGACCGAGGCCAGGGCCTGCCGGTCGGCCCGGAAGAGATCCGTGGCGAGCAGCACCTGCCGCACGTGCGCGGGCCAGTCGGGCACCAGCCGCGCCGGGGGAGCCGGCGCGTGGGCCGCCGACCAGTCGACGACCGCCGCCACCGGATCGCCACCCGCGACGGCGGCGGTCGCCGCCACCTCGACGAGGTCGGCGTGCCGGATGGCGAGCCAGTCGGCGACCGCCCCGCCGTCGGGACCGTGGCTGCGCAGGGCGTCGCAGGCGGCGTCCAGGCGGTCCCGGCCGCCGCGCAGCAGGGCGCGGACGAACTCGTCGAGCAGGGCCGCGGGGCCGGGCTGCGGGGCCGCGCCCGCCTGCCCGCCCTCCCACACCAGCACGGCGATGGTGGCGGTCAGCGGGTTGTGCACCGGGTCGGTGATCCGTTGGGCGTGGGTCCAGTCGAGGAACGCACGGGCGGTGCCGGCGTCCGCGAACCAGCGCGCCGCCAGCAGCGCCACGTCGGCGTCGGTGAAGTGCGCGAGATGGTACGCCGGGTAGCCGTCGCTCAGCACCGCCAACTCGTCCTCGGCCAGGTGCCGCGTGGTCACCAGGAGGCGCCACGGGCGCGGTGCGGCGGACGGGCCGGGGGAACGGGCCAGCTCGGCGAGGCGGTTGAGGACGACAGCCCGCTCGTCCGGGTCGGCGACGGCGTCCAGCGCGTCGACGCAGACCAGCCACCGCCGGCCGGGGGCGGGCGCCTGCTCGACGTCGAGCGGGTCGCCGTCGCGCGGGTACGCCTCGGCGAGCGCGGCGGGCAACGGCTGGCGCACCAGGGCGGTGGCCGGCAGGCTCACCAGCACCGGCCCGGGCGGGGAGCGTCGGCGCCGGCCCCGCCCGGCGAGCCAGCGCGCCGCCGACCGGGCGCTCTCGTAGCGGACGAGCGCCGTCTTGCCACTGCCCGGCTCCCCGATCAGCAGCACGTTGCCGGCGCCGGTGAACAGGTCCGCCACGTCGACGCCGGCACCGGTCGGGGCCAGCCGGGGCACCGCGCGGCGCGGCACGTACACCTCGGACAGCGGCTTGACGTACCCGCCGAAGCGGTGCGGGTGCACGATGCCGGCGTCCGCCTCGCGCCGCCAGACCGGGCGCAGCGACGTCCACCACCCGCGCCGGCCCCGGTCCCGCGTGTGGCGCCAGGTGGCGACGAGCACCGCGGCGAGCGCCAGGGTCCCGCTGACGACGCTGGCGACCTTGTCGGAGACGTCCAGGTCCATCGGTGGTCAGGGCCGGCCGGCGCCGGGTCGGTCCGCCGACTGGTGGTGGGCGCCGCATCCCTCGCAGTACGTGCCGGTCTGTTCCTCGTCGCAGTGCCGCCACGGCGTGGGTGGCCCCACCGGCGCGACCCGCTGCGCCGGCGGCTCCTGCGGACCCCACCGGGACGTGTGGTGGGCCACGACCAGGGAGGACTGCGTGAGCCGGGCGTCGACGTCGGGCTTGAGCCGGACCCGGCCGCCGGCGGCGTCCAGGACGTCCACGACGCGGGCGAGCAGGGCGACGTCGTCGTCCCGCCCGACGGCGTGGGCGAGCGCGACGGCACGCCCGAGGTTCTCCTCCGCCTCGGCGACCCGGCCGTCCCGGGCGGCCGCCAGCCCGCGCTGGACCGCCGCCGCGTAGTCCTGCTGGCGGGTGTAGTACGCGACGCTCTCGTTGATCTCCGAGTAGCGCAGGGCGTCCTCCGTCCACTCCACGGTGAGCGGCGCCTCGACCGCCTCGGCGTCGGTGCCGGCATGGACGCTCAACCAGCCGATCCGCCGCCGCGCCCCCGGCGTCATCGCGTCGACCTCCAGGGCGACGTGGAAGTCCCGATGGTCCTGCGGGCTCCACGCGCCGACCGGGTAGTCGGTGGTCAACTCGCCGGCCGGCTCGCCGCGCCCGCTCAGGTCGGCGATCGCTGGGTGCACCTGCTTGACGAAGCGGACCCGGGCCAGCCCCGTGGTGCGCACCCGCAGCCGTACGCCGGCCACCCGCCGGGACATCGCGCGGGCCAACACCGCCCGGAAGTCGTCGGCGAGCCCGGCGAGGTCCTCCACCGGCACCACGGGGTTGGCGCCCAGCGCCTCCGCGATGCCCAGCAGCTCCGCCGCGTCCCAGTCGTGCACGCCGTCCGCCGAGCCGATGGCGCGGCAGTCGACGGTGAAGCGGCCCACGCACTCGTCCACCGCCGCCCGCAGGTCGGCGGGGCGCTGGGACTCGTTGCGCCCGTCGGTGAGCAGGATGACGTGGCCGATCGCCTCGGGCCGCGTGGCGAGCAGCCGCCGGGCCAGCAGCAGCCACGTGCCGATGGCCGTGCCGCCGTGCGGAGCCACGTGGCGCAGCGCGTTGCGGGCCGCGGCGCGGGTGCTCTCGTCGGCGACCGCCAGCCGCCGGTCGCCGGGATAGACCATGGTGGCCAGGGCCGTGCCGGACACCACCGCGAACGCGACCCCGTCGGGCAGGGCGTCGATGGCCGCGGCGGTGGCCTGCCGGGCGGCGCGCATCTTCGCCTGGGGCGCCCCCATCGAACCCGACGAGTCGAGCAGGATCACCTCGGCCAGGCCGTCGTGACCGACGTCCGCCCGGGCCGGCTCCACCCCGCGGACGGTGGCGACCACGTCGAGGACCGCCCCGTCGGCGGGCAGGTACTCGGTGTGGTGCACGCTGAGCCGCAGCGGCAGATCGTCGGTGGGGGGCACGGGTGACCTCTTTCCTTCGGGGCCGGGGGCCGGGATCACCACCACGTCACCGGCCGGTACGCGTTGGCCAGGTCGACGAGCACGGTCCGCTCGCGGCGGTCGGCGGTGCGTCGGGCGCGTGACCGGCACCGGTGCTCGAACGCGCGGCGCAGGGCGTCGTCGTCGAGCGGATGACCGAACAGCCGCCGGCCGCGACGGCGCCCCTCGGCGAGGTCGCAGTCCAGCGCGATCCGCAGGATGTGCGCCTCCACCTCCTCGCGTTCGCCGAACGGGGGCAGCTTGTCGACGATCGCGGCGGCGTCGAGCGCGGTGTCGAGCCGGTGCCCGTCGTCCGGGGCGTCGAGCAGGATCCGCACGGCGCAGGTCACCGCCACCGTGGAGGCGCGGGAGGAATCCGGCACCTTCAACAGGGCGTCGGCGGCGCCGCGCGGGTCGGCCGTCTCCAGCAGGCAGCGGGCCAGCCCGAAGGCCGCCGCCACCACGCCCGGGTCGGCGGCCCACACCCCCCGGTAGTGGTCGGCGGCCGTGCGCGGGTCACCGTCGAGTTCGCAGGCCACGGCGTACGCCAGCCGGGTGGAGACCTCGCCGGGCAGCCAGCCGTAGACCTGCCCGAAGCGGTGCCGCGCGGTGGCGGTGTCCCGCCCCACCAGGGCCACCAGGCCGCGGTGCCACCACAGCGACCAGTCCCGCAGTTCCTCGGGGAAGTCGGCGAGCAACGGCGCCGCCTCGGCGACCCGCCCGTCGGCGAGGTGGGCCCGGACGGCACGGTAGGTGACCTGCGCGGTCCGCTCCGGCGCGGTCTTCAGCAGCTCGATGAGCTCGGCCGGGTCGGCGGGGCCGAGCGAGGCGAGGAACCCGGCGGCCGGGTCGGCACCGTCGACCAAAGGTACGGGCAGGCCGAGCATGATCTCCACGACGTCGAGGGCGGCACGGTCGGTGTGCAGGGCGAACGCGCACACGGACGGGCTGAACAGGGTCGACCGGGTGGGCCGTGGCACGCCGTCGGCCGCGGCGGCGACCTGGCGTCGCGCGCCCCGGACCTGTTCGCGCATCTCGGCCGCGGAGGCGAACCGGTCGTCCGGTCCGGCGGCGGTGGCGCGGGCCACCAGCCGCAGGAACGGGTCGAGCCGCGCCGGCACGGGCAGCCGCAGCAACTCCTGCCCCGGCGGGATCCGGGTGACGTCGACGGACCGGGGCACGAGGGTCAGCGCGGCCAGGGTACGGCCGACGGTGTAGAGATCCGACCGCACGCTCGGGCCCGCCGGGCCGAGCCGTTCCACCTCGGGGGCCGTGAACCCGGCGGTGCCCCAGGCCGGGCTGACCGTGTTGTCGATCCGGCGGGCGGCCCCGAAGTCGACCAGCTTGATCGGGTCGTTGGTGCCCTGCCCGCCGACCCGCATCACGTTCTCGGGCTTCAGGTCGCAGTACAACCAGCCCTGGTCGTGCAGGTACTCGAAGGCGTCGAGGATCTGCACGGCGTACCCCAGCGCCTGCGCCACGTCCACGGCGGTCGACCCGCCGCCCGGGCCGGCCGTACTGCGCGCCTCCTCCAGCGTGCCGCCGTTGACGTACTCCATGACCAGGTAGCCGGCGTCCCGGTCGGACTCCGGCCGCAGCGCGTGGGTGATGGTGACGATGCCCGGGTGGTTCAGCGCGATCAGCGCCTGCCGTTCGGCGACGAACGCGGCGATCGCCTCCCGGTCCTCCGGGTTGCGTTGCCCCTTCAGTACCCGCCAGGCGCCGTCCATGTCCTCGTCGCGGGCGAGGAACACCCAGCCGACACCGCCGTTGCCCAGGCAGCCCTCGATCCGGTAGCGCCCGGCGCGCAGGTCGCCGTCGGCCAGGGGCGGGGTGAAGGAGTACCGGGTGCCGCAGTCGGGGCAGAACCCGGCGACCCGGGGCAGCCGGCGCCGGCAGGTCGTCCTGGCGCAGTACCGGGAGTGTTCGGGCACCACGGGCTGCGACACCACCGCCGTCAGCGGGTCGTGCGGTCGCGCGGTCGGCAGTACGGCCGGCCGTTCCCAGGGCCGGGAGGCCGTCCGCAGCGGTCGCGGGTCGGGGCCGGGCTCGCCGACCGGCCCGGCGTCGGCGTCGGGGCCGCCGCCCGTGTCGGCCCCGGTGCACTCGTGCCCCCACAGCCGGCAGAACCCGTCCGGGTCGACCTGGCCGGGGCAGTTGCGCTCCGCGCAGCCTCGGCGCACCGTCATCGCGTACCCCCGTTCACGGCCTGTTGGTAGGCCCGTACCGCCCGGCTCGCGTCCACCACCGTGAAGGCGCCGGGGCGCAACGCGGCCAGTGCCTCCCGGTAGGTTCGCTCCACCTCGGGCTGCTCGGCCCGGCCCTCGTCGGCGGCCTTCTGCCGGTACGCCTCCAGCCGCCCGGTCAGCTCCACGTGACAGTCGCGGCGCAACCGCCGCCGCGCCGTGTCGGTCCGCTCCACCGCCCGGTCGACGGCGGCCTCCAGCGCCCCGTCGTCCCGGTGCGCCGGGGCGTCCCCCCGCCACCACTGGCCGTGGCCCGCCGCCTCGGCGGCGGTGAGCCGGTCCAGCACCCCGTCGACCGCGAGCGCCGCCACGGGGTCGGTCCCGTCGCCCAGCCCTTCGGCGGTGGCCTCCGCCGCGAGCCGCCGGAGCCGGTCCACCGAGGAACGCAGCCGCCGGGCCCGGACCGCCAGCCGGTCCCGGCCGTACGCCTCGACGATCCGGCGGATCCGGGCCACGTGCTCGCGGGCCGCCACCAGGATCTGCGGGACGGTCAGCAGTTCCACCCGCACCGGCTCCCCGGTGGCCGCGGTGAACCGGACCTGGCACGGGTCGGCCAGCAGCCGGGCCAGCGCCTGCTCGCCCGCGCCCGGCGACCGTCGTACCCCGTCGAGGTCGTCCACCAGCCGGTCGAGGGCCAGCGACAGGCAGCCGAGCCGGTGCAGCAGGTCCCGGGCCTCCTGTGCGGGTGCCGCGGGCCGGTCGTCCGGCTGCCGGAACGCGTCGGTGACCAGTTGCTGCGTGTCCAGCAGTTGCTCGCACACCCAGGTGTGCGCCGCGAGGGCGGCGTCGAGGCGCTCCCGTACGGACATCACCCACCGCCCATCAGTCGGTCGGCCGTGGTGCGGCCGGCGTGGGGTCGGGGGGTGGCCACACCGTGGTCGCCGGCTCGGGCGACGGCATGCCCCGGTCCGGGTGGCCGGGCAGCCACCGGTCGTGGGCCTGCCGCCACACGTCCCGGGTGGCCGGCGACGCCATGACGTGGTTGACGTACGCGGCCAGCTCCCTGCCGTGGTCGAGGTGGAACGCGAACGCGTGCGGCTCGTCGGTGAACCAGGTGCAGTTCGCGTCCCGGTGGTAGGTGCAGAACTGCCGGTCGCCGCGCGGCGGGTCGGTCACCAGGGTGGTGCCCGGGGCCATCTGGGCGAAGCCCAGCAGGATGTTCTCGTCGGTGCTGACCCCCGCGACCTGGCCCTGGCGCAGCATGACGAGGCAGTCGATCGGGTGGACGGCCCGCACCGGCACGAGGCGTTCCCCGGCCAGCGTGCGGTAGCTGGCGAGGGCCGCCAGCGAGGTCGTGTTCGCGGCGGCGCAGACCCGCCTGCCGCCGAGCTGCTCCATGCCGGCGAACTCCGGCACCCCCCTGGCGCGTTCGCGGACCAGCACCGTCTGGCCGGAGTCGAGGTAGTCGTTGGAGAAGACGACCTGCCGGGCGCGCTCGCAGGTGGCCGTGAGGGAGGTGGCGACGACGTCGATGTCGCCGTTCTCCAGCATGGTGAAGGCGCCCTGCCCGGGCGGCACCGCCTTGAAGGTGAGCTTCGCGCGCGGGTCCTCGGCCGGCCAGATGGCCCGGGCCACCGCCAGCATCAGCTCGATGTTGAAGCCCTCGAACCGCTGGGTGCGGGCGTCCCAGTGGCTCATCGTGGCGTCGGAGGGGTCGACGCCCGCGACCAGTTCGCCCTTCTCGACGATCCGGCGCGGAGCTGTCGGGCTGGCCGGGAGGCTGCGCCGCACCGGGCAGATGGTGCCCGTGCCGTCGGTCGTCGCGACCGTGGCCGTCCCCGGTGGCCGTGCCGCGGGCGCGGGGGCCGACGCCGGTGGCGCGGTGCACCCGGCCAGCCCGGCCAGGAGCGTCACGAGCACCGCCGCGGGGCCGCGCCGCCAGGCCCGCGCCGGCCCGCTCCGGGGCGCGTTCACTGGTACTCCAGGTAGCGCTGGCGCAGCCCGGCGACCACCCCGGCGGCGGCGAGCAGCGTGACCCAGGCGGCCGCGCCGCCGAGATGGCGCCGCACCTCGGGCAGGTCGGTCACCATCCGGGAGACCTCCTCGTTGCGTGCGGTCAGCTCGGCGAGGAGGTGGTTTTCCGCGGTGTCGAACGCCCGGCCCGCCGAACCCTCGCTGAGCACGGTCTCGACCGCCCCACGGAAGGCGTTCGGGGCCTTGCTCTGCCGGGCGGGCCATACCTTCTCCTCCAGGGCGGTGCAGTCGATCCGGTCCTTCGGCGCCGCCTCGCCCCGGCCCGGGCCGAGGCAGAGGTCCCGGCGGTCGAAGTCCTCCTTGTGCCCGGCCGGGTCGACGCTCGCGCCGAGTCCCAGGTAGACGTCGGCGCGGCCGGCCAGCAGGGTGCCGAGCCGCTGCTGGGTGCTGCTCTGTGCGTGGATCGCGCGTTCCAGCTCCGGGAAGCCACGGTCGGCGGCCGGCCAGTGCCACCACGACGAGACCAGCATGACCAGCACGGCGGCCGTGCCCCCGGAGGCGAGCAGCAGGCCGGCGTTCAACCGGCGTCGGGTCCGGCGGCGCAGCCACACCTGCGTCACCACCAGGGCGGCGAGGGTGGCCAGCGGCGTCAGGACCGACGCGGCCAGCCACCCTCGGGCGTCGGCGCGGGCGTCGAGCAGGAGGCTCGTGTCGTAGTTCCACAGGCCCTGCGCGGCGGTGAGCAACTCGGTGGCCATGTAGTGCGACGCCTCGCGCGCGTAGGCCGAGGCGAGCACCGCGCGGCCCGCCGGATTGTCGGCCCCGACCTCGGCCGTGGCCGTCGCGGGTGGGCAGGGCTGCCGGTTTCCGGCGGTTCCGCCCTGCGGGTCGGCCACCCGCAGGGCGGCGCACACCACGTCGCGGTAGACCTTCAGCCGGGCGGCGATCGTCGCCAGCCGGGTGAGGCGGTCAGGGTCGTCGACGGCGTTGCCCATCGAGTCGGTGAGCGTGCGTTCCACCGCGTGGACGGACGCGTCGTAGGCGGCCACCAACGAGGTGCGCCGGCTCTCGGTGGGCGGCAGCAGGAAGACGGCGCTGGCGGCGACGTCGGCGTCCGCCAGGCCCTGGTAGATCTCCCGGGCGGTGGTGCTGGTGCCCACGGCGACGGCCGCGGAGCGCTGGCCGAGCGTGGTGGCCGACGCGCGGGACTGCGCGGCGACGGCGCCGGTGACGGCCAACGCGGCGAGCAGCACGGCACCGGAGAGCACGATCAGCGCCGGGGTGGTCCGGAGCGCGGCGCGGAGCCGGCCCGTGCCGGCCGGGCGCACCGGCCCGGAGACCGGGGGCGTCCGGTCGGCCCCTGGCTCGTCCCCCGTCTGCGACGACATCCGCGTCCTCTCCCTCGCCCCGGGCCCGTCCGGCGGCCCTCTGGCGGAAGGCGTCGCGGCATCGGAGGCGACCCCGCCCGCCCCCGCCGTACGTCCGCCACCCGCTCCGACAGGGCCGGTCGCGGGTGGTGATCGCTGGCCGGGGAGGCACCAGGGTGGCATGCCCCATCGACCGGCGGTATGCCAATGTCCGGTATTTGACCCACCGTCACGGATGGCCGAAGCGTCCGGTCAGGTCGGCGGCTCGCCGCCCCCGGCTCGGGGTGGGAAGGCGAGGGCCAGGGTGAGGTCGAGGACGGTCGCGGGATCGGTCAGGCGCTCGCCGTACAGCTCGCGGAGCTTGCCCATCCGGTAGCGGACCGTCTGCGGGTGCACGAAGAGGTCGGCGGCGACGTCGTCGCGCCGGCCCTGGTGCAGCAGCCAGGAGCGCAGCGTCTCGGCGAGGCGGTCGGCGGTTCCGGGCGGCAGCGGCGCCAGCGGCGCCAGGACCCGGGCGCGCAGGTCGGCGAGGCCCTCCGGGTCGGTGCTGAGCACCAGCGCGGCGAGGTGCTCCTCGGTGTCCAGGGCCGGTCCGTCGTCGGCCGGCCGGAGGCCGAGCGACAGGGCCCGGACCGCGCGCTGGTAGGAGGAGGCGACCTCGGTCCACGGCCGGGCCGGGCCCAGGACCGCGCGGCGGCTGTGCAGCACCCGGGCGAGCTGCCGCCGCCGGTCGCCGTGCGTGTCGGGCACCAGCAGCACCGCGAGGTCCTCGCCCGTGCCGGCCGCCGGCGGGTCGTCGCCGCTCTCCAGGGTGTGCGGGTGCAGCCGCGCGAGCGCCGCCCGGAGGTTGGCCCGGGGCAGCAGGACGACGGTGAGGGTCTGCGGGGGCGGCCAGTCGGCCCGCTCGGCGCTGCGCAGCAGCGCCTCCTCGGGCTCCCCGGCGAGCAGCCGCTGGGTGAGCCGCTCCAGGTTGCGCCGCCGGGCCCGGCCGGCGCTGGCCAGCTCGTCGGCGTGGCCGGCCACGCTGGCGGCCGAGAGCTCGTCGATGTACGCGAACATCAGCTCGGCGAACTCGGCGACGGTGGCGGCGGAGAGCCCGCCCTGCACGGTCGTGGTGGACATCTCCCGCCAGGAGACCCGGGCGCCGACCCGGTACGCGGCGAGCAGCGCGTCCATGCTCCGGCCGGAGCGCGCCTCGCCGCTGCCCAGGGCGTACGCGGCCTCCAGGGCACCGACGAGCGGGGTGCTCGGATCGGCGGCCTCGGAACGCCCGATGAGCTGGAGGAACGTGCCGAGCGCGATCTGCACCGCCGTCTCGATCTTCTCGCGCATCTGGCCGGTGAGCGTGCCGGAGTAGCTCGGCACCTCGGCGGTGATCGCGGTCACCGTGCGCTCGGCGAGCAGGGGTAGCCGTTCCCGCAGCGCCCCCGCCACCTCGGCGTCCAGCTCGAGGCGGGCCGCCCGCCGGGTGGCCGCCGAGCGTTCCGACACGTTGTTTCCTCCGCACAAAAAGACCTGATCGGTTCACCTTCGCAGGTCAAGATTTTATGCCATTCTGCCGCGACCATCGAATCATGACCACCACCGTCCCGAACCCCTCCGGGAAGGCGGCCCTGCGGGGCCGGATCCTTCGGCTGGCCGCGTCGGTCACCACCCCGCTGCTGCCCGACGACTACCTCGACCTGGTCGCCCCGCTGCGTTCCGGCGCCGACCTGCGCGGCCGGATCGTCGCCGTCCGCCCCGAGACAGCCGACGCGGCGACACTGGTGATCCGGCCCGGCCGCGACTGGCGCGGGCACACCCCCGGGCAGTACGTCCGCCTCGGTGTCGACGTCGACGGCGTACGGCAGTGGCGGGCCTACTCGGTCACCTCGGCCCCGGCCCGGCGGGGCGGGCCGATCTCGGTCACCGTGAAGGCGATTCCCGACGGGGTGGTCAGCAACCACCTGGTCCGCCGGGCGCGGCCCGGGACGCTGGTCCAGCTCGACCAGGCCCAGGGCGACTTCGTGCTGCCGGGGCGCCCGCCGGCCCGGGTGCTCTTCGTGACCGCCGGCAGCGGCGTCACCCCCGTGATGGGGATGCTGCGCGCCGGTGCCCTGGGCGGCGCCGACGTCGTCGTGGTGCACTCGGCCCCCACCCCGGCCGACGTGATCTTCGGCGCCGAACTGCGGGACCTCGCCGCGCGCGGCGCGATCCGGCTGGTGGAGCGGCACACCGACGCCGACGGGCTGCTCACCGTGGACGACCTCGCCCGGCTCGTGCCCGACCACCTCGACCGGGAGACCTGGGCCTGCGGCCCGGCCGGGCTGCTCGACGCCCTGACCGAGCACTGGTCGGCCCAGGGGCACGGCGACCGGCTGCACACCGAGCGGTTCCGGCCGACGGTCATCTCGCCCGGTGCGGGCGGTGCCGTCACCTTCGCCCGATCGGGCGTCACCGTCGACGCCGACGGCGCCACCCCGCTGCTCGACGCGGGTGAGAACGCCGGGGTGCTGATGCCCTCGGGCTGCCGGATGGGCATCTGCTTCGGCTGCGTCCTGCCGCTGCGCCAGGGCGCGGTGCGGGACCTGCGCAACGGGGACCTGACCACGGCGGTGCCCGGCGACGGCGTCCTCATCCAGACCTGCGTGTCGGCGGCGGCCGGCGCCTGCGACATCGACCACTGACCGGAGTACCTGACGTGACCGTGATCCAGAACAAGCCCGTCAACCCGATCGCCCACCTGAGCGCCGAGGACATCGAGGCCATCGGCAGGGAACTCGACGCGATCCGCGAACGGGTGATCGCCGACCGGGGCGAGCGGGACGCCGCGTACATCCGCCGGGTCATCTCGACGCAGCGCAAGCTGGAACTGGGCAGCCGCGTGGTGCTGCTGTTCTCCCTCTTCCCGCCCGCCTGGATCGTGGGCACCGCCGGCCTGACCGTGGCCAAGATCCTGGAGAACATGGAGGTCGGCCACAACGTCCTGCACGGCCAGTGGGACTGGATGCGCGACCCGAAGATCCACTCCACCACCTGGGAGTGGGACCACGTCTCGCCTGCCGACCAGTGGAAGCACTCGCACAACGAGCTGCACCACACGTACACGAACGTCGTCGGCAAGGACAACGACCTCGGCTACGGCATCATGCGGGTCGACGAGGACCAGCGGTGGCACCCGTTCCACCTGGGCCAGCCGCTGTGGAACTTCATCAACGCCTGCTTCTTCGAGTACGGCATCGCCGCGTACGACCTGGAGCTGGGGCGCAACCTGCGCAAGGGCCGGCACCGCAACCCGGAGTTCCGGGCCCGGGCCCGCGCGGTGGGCCGCAAGATCCGCCGCCAGGTCCTCAAGGACTACGTGCTGCACCCGCTGCTGTCCGGGCCCTCGTTCCTGCACACGCTGGCCGCCACGTTCACCGCCAACCTCCTGCGCAACCTGTGGAGCCACTCGGTGATCATGTGCGGGCACTTCCCGGAGGGCGTGGAGACCTTCTCCCGGCGCTCGATCCAGGGCGAGACGCGCGGCGAGTGGTACGTGCGGCAGATGCTCGGCTCGGCCAACATCAGCGGCAGCCGGCTGATGCACATCATGACCGGCAACCTGTCGTACCAGATCGAGCACCACCTCTTCCCGGACCTGCCCAGCAACCGCTACCAGGAGATCGCCCCCGAGGTGCGGGCCCTGTTCGACCGCTACGGGCTGCGCTACACGACCGGCTCGCTGCCCCGGCAGGTCCTCTCCGCCTGGCGCAAGGTCTTCCGGCTGTCGCTGCCGAACCGCAAGACGCCCCAGCGGGTCGACGACCGGCCCGCCCCGGCCCTCGCCACGTCGGGCGTCTGATCCCGTCCGGCGGCGCCGACCGGTGCGGAAACGCGCTGGGCGGCGTCGCCGGCGTCCGCGTACAGTCGGGGCATGGAGATCAGGCAGTTCCCCGCCGCCGCGGCCGCGCGAGCTTCGCGCTCGTCGGTCGCCGCCGCCTGACCCACCACCTCCCCGCCGGCGACCGGAAACGGTCCGCCGGCTTCTTCGTCGCGTCAGCCCACCGGTCCCCGGTGGCGGACCCTTCCGGTCGCCCCACCCGGAAAGGCCACCGCCATGACGTACGACCCGATCAGCCGCACCTTCCTCGACTTCTTCCGCGAGCGCGGCCACGAACTCGTGCCCGACGGCTCGCTGATCCCGCCACCGGGCGACCCGGTGCTGTTCACCACCTCCGGCATGCACCCGCTGACCCCCTACCTGGAGGGCCGGCCGCATCCGCTCGGCCGCCGGCTGGTGAACGTGCAGCGCTGCCTGCGCACCACCGACCTGGACGAGGTCGGTGACTGCACCCACCTGACCCTGTTCCGGATGCTGGGCTCCTGGTCGCTCGGCGACTACGACCTGCCGCGCAGCCTGCGCTGGGGCTACGAGCTGCTGCGCGACGGCTTCGGCATCGACCACGACCGGCTGCACGTGACGGTCTTCGGCGGCGACGACCGGGTCGGCCCGGACGAGCCCTCCCGGCGCACCTGGAACGAGCTGGGCCTGCCGGTGGAACTGACCGGAAAGGAGAACTGGTGGTCCAACGGCCCGACCGGGCCGTGCGGACCCGACACGGAGATCTTCGTCTGGACCGGTGACGGCCCGCCCCGGGGCACCCCCGGCACCGACGAGGAGTGGATGGAGGTCTGGAACCACGTGCAGATGCGCTACCACCGGCATCCCGACGGCCGGCTGTCGCCGCTGCGGCAGCCCAACGTGGACACCGGGATGGGCCTCGAACGGCTGGAGATGGTGCTGCGCGGGCAGCGCTCGGTCTTCGAGGGCGAGGATCTCCTGCCGTGGACGCGCACCGTCGGGGACACGTGGGGCCTGGGCGACGAGCCGCTGCGCGTGGTGGCGGACCACCTGCGGTCGGGCGTGGTGGTGGTCGGCGACGGCGTACGCCCCTCGAACACCGGCCGCGGCTACGTGCTGCGCCGGCTGCTGCGCCGCGCGCTCACCACCCTGTGGCGCGACGACCCGTCCCGGACCCTCACCGAACTGCCCACCGGGCCGGTGGGGCACGCGCTCGACGCGTTCCGGCAGACCGTCACCGTCGAGCAGGTGCGCGACGTGTTCTGCGGCGAGGAGCGACGCTTCCGTGAGTTGCTGCGGCGCGGCCGGCCGGTGGTCTCCCGGCGCCGGTCGCGCGGGCCGCTGACCGACGAGGACTACCGGGACCTGCACGAGACCCACGGGCTGCCGCGCGACCTCGTCGACGGCCTGCTCGCCGACGCGGCCTGAGCCGCCCCCACGACCCGCTACGCATGGCGGGTGGTGCGGGGCCGACCCGATCAGTCAGGATGACCTGGGCGAGGGCGTCGCCGTGCCGGGGCACGGCCGGGGGCGCCCGCCGCCGGAAGGAGACCCGTGCCGTCCACCCTGCTCTCCCGTCGCGACCTGAGCTTCCTGCTGTACGACTGGCTGGAGGTGACCCGGCTGACCGGGCGGCCCCGCTACGCCGAGCACTCCCGGGAGACCTTCGACGCGGTGCTGGACCTCGCCGAGCGGGTGGCCACCGAGCGGTTCGCCCCGCACAACCGGGCCGCCGACCTGGCCGAGCCCACCTTCGACGGCCGCCGGGTGCACACCATCCCGCAGGTCAGGCAGGCCCTCGACGTCTTCGCCGAGACCGGTCTGCTGGGCGCCGCCATGGACGCGTCGGTCGGCGGGATGCAGCTGCCGCGCGTCGTGCAGACCGCCTGCTCCGCCTGGTTCCAGGCCGCCAACGTCGGCACCGCCGCGTATCCGTTCCTGACCCTCGGCAACGCCAACCTGCTGCTGGCGCACGGCAGCGCCGAGCAGATCGACACCTGGGTCCGGCCGATGGTGCAGGGGCGCTTCTTCGGCACCATGTGCCTGTCCGAGCCGCAGGCCGGCAGTTCGCTGGCCGACATCACCACCCGCGCCGAGCCGCAGGACGACGGGACGTACCGGCTGCACGGCACCAAGATGTGGATTTCCGGCGGCGACCACGAGCTGTCCGAGAACATCGTCCACCTGGTGCTCGCCCGGATCCCCGGCGGCCCACCGGGGGTGAAGGGGATCTCGCTGTTCATCGTCCCCAAGGTGCTCCTCGACGCCGACGGCGCGCTCGGCGCCCGCAACGACGTCGTCCTGGTCGGCCTCAACCACAAGATGGGCTACCGGGGCACCACCAACACCCTGCTCAACTTCGGCGAGGGCGTGCACCGGCCGGGTGGGCGCCCCGGCGCGGTCGGCTACCTGGTCGGCGAGCCGCACCAGGGCCTGGCGCAGATGTTCCACATGATGAACGAGGCGCGGATCGGGGTGGGCGCCGGCGCCACCGCCCTCGGCTACACCGGCTACCTCAAGTCCCTCGCGTACGCCCGCCAGCGCCCGCAGGGCCGCCCGCTCGCGGACAAGGACCCGTCCGCGCCGCAGGTGCCGATCGTCGCCCACCCCGACGTCCGGCGCATGCTGCTGGCACAGAAGAGCTACGTGGAGGGCGCCCTGGCGCTGATCCTCTACTGCGGGCGGCTGCTCGACGAGGAGCGGACCGCACCCGAGGCGGCGGACCGGGAGCGGGCCCGGCTGCTGCTGGACGTGCTGACGCCGATCGCGAAGAGCTGGCCGTCGCAGTGGTGCCTGGTCGCCAACGACCTGGCCATCCAGGTGCACGGCGGCTACGGCTACACCCGCGACTACGACGTCGAGCAGCACTGGCGGGACAACCGGCTCAACCCGATCCACGAGGGCACCCACGGCATCCAGGCGCTGGACCTGCTGGGTCGCAAGGTGACCATGCGCGGCGGGGCCGGGCTGTCGCTGCTGGTCGAGACGGTCCGGGCCACGGTCGACCGCGCGTGGCGGGCGGGGGGCGAGTGCGCCGAACTGGCCGCCTCGCTCGGTGCCGCCCTGGACCGGGTCGCCCTGGTCACCCGGCGGCTGTGGAGCACCGGCGACCCGGAGACGGCGCTGGCCAACGCGAGCGTCTACCTGGAGGCGGTCGGCCACGTGGTGATCGCCTGGATGTGGCTGGAGCAACTGCTCACGGTCGAGGCGGTCGGCGCTGCCGGCGACGGCCCGGACGCCGACCTGCACGCCGGCAAGCGGCAGGCCGCCCGCTACTTCTTCCGCCACGAGCTGCCCCGCACCGGTCCGCAGTTCGACCTGCTGGACAGCCTCGACCGGACCACACTGGAGATGCGCGACGACTGGTTCTGAGGGGTGGGGAAGGTGCCCTTCCTGACACCTGCCCCGGTCGTGGACTGCGGCCGTGCGGGATCGACGTGTGGTGGTGCTCTGGTCCGTGTTCGTCCTGCTCGCCGCCGGCTCGTCGGCGCTCGTCACACTCCGCCCGGACAGGCAGATCTGGCCGGTGCTGGCGGCGATGCTGCTGATCGGGGCCGACGGTGTCGCCCGGCGGGTGGCCGGCGCCGCCCTGCTGGTGACCATGGTCGTCTCGCTGGGGGTGACGCTCCGGCCGATCTCGACCGCCCCCGGGGTGCAGTTCCTCGACGTGGCCGACCCGCGCTACTTCTTCGTCTGCCGGGGCCCCGTGGAGTGCGCCGCCTACGGCACGGACGCGCCGGTCACCTTCGGCACCCGCAGGGAGAAGACCAAGGTCCGGGTCAACGGAGTGGTGTCGCCCGCCGTCGCCCGGCTGGAATACCACTCCGCCCCCGGTGCGCGCCCCGGGTCATCCCGCTGCGGGCGCCCCACCCGGGGCCGCGGACGTTCTCGTTCCGGTCGGCGACGATGACCCACGGCCGGCTGGTCGCCTACGCCGCCGACGGGCGACCGCTCGCCGTCCACGACGAGGAACTGGGCGCCGCGTTCGACGTCAGCGGTGCCGCGCGGAGTGGTGCATCGCCTGCCGCCCCTTGACGACGGCCAGGACGACGACCACGACCAGCGCCACCGCACCGATGATCACCAGCCAGCGGACCGCCTCCAGGAGCAGCCCGAGCAGGACGAGCGCGCCGGCGATGACGGCGACTACACAGAGCATGGCCCGCATGTCGACCTCCCGTGACTCCGGCCGCGACGCGCGGCTCACCCGTCTGCCTTCCCGGCCCGCACCCGGCCATGCCGCCACGACCGGCGAAGTCCCTGGCGCGTCACGCCGGCAGCAGCGCCACCGGACCCTTCGCCGCAGTTCACCGTCGTGGTCCGGGCCGCCGCGTCGGCCAGCACCGCGTCCAGCGCCGCCCGGAACCCGGCGGTACGTTCCGACGCAGCCCGGAACCCGGCGGTACGGGTGTACGCCGCGTGAACCTGGAAGGCCGCGACGGTCCACCGGCTGCCCGGCTCGTCGGTCACCACCGCCCAGGACGTCCGCCGGCTGGGCGGCCGACAGGATAGATCTTGGACAGTTACCGTCCTCGGGAAACGACAACTGTCCAAGATCTTGGTTTGATGCCGGCGCGTGCGGGCGCCGGACCGGCTCGTCAGAGCTGGGCGACGTAGACGGTGTTGGCCGACTCGCCGCCGGTCAGCGGGTTGGCGAACGGGACGACGTGGGCCCGGGCGGTGCGGAACACCGCCGTGAGGGCCGCCTCGAAGTCGGGATCGGGCGGGTCGTCCGACCAGAGGGCGAACACCCCGTCCGGGTGCAGGTGGGCGGCGAGCCGGCGCAGCCCGTCGGGGGTGTAGAAGGCGGCGTGGCCGGGGTGCAGCACGTTGCGCGGCGAGTGGTCCACGTCGAGCAGCACGGCGTGGAACCGCCGCCCCGGCGCCTGCGGGTCGAAGCCGGTGCCGTCGGCGACGGCGGCGAAGAAGTCGGCCCGCACGAATCGGGTACGCGGATCGGCGGCCAGCCCGGCGGCGAAGGGCAGCAGTTCCCGCCGGTGCCAGTCGATGACGTCCTCGATCGCCTCCACCACCAGCAGCGAGCCGACCCGGTCGTCCTCCAGCGCGGTGCGGGCGGTGTAGCCGAGGCCGAGGCCGCCGACGACCACGTCGAGCCCCTGCCCGGCCAGCGGGGCCAGCCCCAGTCGGGCCAGCTCGATCTCCGCGACGGGGAAGAGGCTGGACATCAGGTACTCGTCGTCGAGCTTGACCTCGTACACCTGCACGCCGAGCGACGCGTCGCGGCGCCGGCGCAGGCTGATGAGGCCGATGGGGGTCTCCCGCCAGGCCAGTTCCTCGAATCGCACGCCCACGGGCCCGGATGCTACCCGCCGGTGGCCCGGGAGCCCTCCGTCGGCACGCATTCCTGCCGCGCCGACGGGTAAGCGTGCCCGTCGAGGCCCCGACCGGAGGCCGGACAGGGAGGGCGCACAGTGGCGGACATGCTGGCCGGACGGCTGCACCTGGCGGACCGGGCGCTGCGGATGGAGTCGGTGCCGGTGCCCGAGCCGGCGGGCGGGCAGGTGCGGATCAGGGTCGAGGCGGCCGGGGTCTGCCTGTCGGACGTGCACCTGATCGACGGCACCCTGACGCCGCTGTACCTGCCGGGCGACGTGGTGACGCTGGGGCACGAGGTCGCCGGGACCGTCGACGCGGTCGGCGACGGCGTCGAGGGCTGGCAGCCGGGCCAGCGGGTGCTGCTCCAGGCGGGGGAGCGGGACCGGCGTGGCACCGTGCTGACCCGGGGCGTGGACTACGACGGCGGCTGGGCCGAGTACGCGGTCGCGAACCAGGACACGGTGGTGCCGATCCCCGACGACCTGCCCTTCGAGCAGGCCTGCATCATCCCGGACGCCGTCTCCACCCCCTGGGCGGCGGTGACGGACACCGCGCGGACGCGGCCCGGCGAGGCGGTCGGGGTGTGGGGCGTGGGTGGCCTGGGCGCGCACGCCGTGCAGTTGCTGCGTCTGGTCGGCGCGGCCCCGGTGATCGCCGTGGAGCCGCTCGCGGCGGCGCGGGACCGGGCAACCGCCCTGGGGGCCGACGCGGTGCTCGACCCGGGCGACGCCGCGTTCCGGGACGCCGTGCTGGAGCTGACCGGCGGGCGGGGCCTGGACGTCGCGTTCGACTTCGCCGGGGTGACCGCCGTCCGCGAGCAGGCGCTGACCGTCCTCGGCCGCCGGGGCCGGCTGGTGCTCGCCGGCATCGCCAACAAGCCGGTCACCATCGCGTCGGACAGCCCGTTCAACTACCTCCAGCAGGCGGTGCTCGGCCACTACGGCTCGGAGGCCGAGCACGTGGAGCAGTTGGTGTCCCTGGCCCGGCAGCGACGCCTCGACCTGGGCGCGTCGATCAGCGACGTGCTGCCGCTGGCCGAGGCGGAGGAGGCGGTGCGGCGGGTGCACACCAAGCAGGGCAACCCGATCCGGCTGATCCTGCGCCCCTGAGCGGCGCCCTACGGGCGGGTCGCCGCCCGGCCGGGGGGCCGGCGGCGGCGCTGTGCCGCGACGACCAGCACCGCTGCCGCCGCCACCGCCGCCGCGCCGGCACACACCCCGGAGGCGCCCCACAGCCGCTCGGGCACCTGCTGGGCCAGGACGAGGACGCCCATGGCCAGCACGAACCAGCCGAACGTCCGGCGCAGCACCGCCTCCGGGACGTGCCCGGTGAGCCGGGCGCCGACGAGGCCGCCGAGCACGGCGGCGCCGGTGACGGCGGCGGCGAGGCCCCAGTCGACGCCGACGGTGGACAGGTAGCCGGCCAGCCCCGCGAACGACTTCATCGCGATCACGACGAGCGAGGTGCCGACCGCGACCGGCATCGGCAGGCCGCCGAGCAGGGCGAGGGCGGGCACCACCAGGAAACCGCCACCGGCACCGACCAGGCCGGTGACCAGCCCGACCACGACGCCGTCGAGCACCACCCGCGGCACCGGCAGCTCCCGCCGCGCCGGGCCGCCCGCGCCGTCGCGCCGACCGCGGATCATGGCGGTCGCGGTGGCGAGCATCATCAGGCCGAAGCCGCCGAGCAGGACCGCCGTCGGGACGTGGGCCGCCAGCCGGCCGCCGGCGTACGCGCCGGCCATGCCCGCGACCCCGAAGACCAGGCCGGTGCGCCACCGGATCCGGCCGGCGCGGGCGTGCGGTAGCGCGCCCACGACGCTGGTCACCCCGACGACCAGCAACGAGGTGGCGATCGCCTCCCGCGGCGGCAGGTCGGCGACGTAGACCAGCAGCGGTACGGCGAGGATGGAGCCGCCACCGCCGAGCAGGCCGAGGCTGATCCCGATGAGGACGGCCAGCCCGAGGGTCAGCGCGAGGCCGCCGGTCACGACCGTGGCCGGGTCGTCGGATGGTCCCCGAGCTGGCCGAGGACGGTGTCCAGGTCGCAGCTCGCGCCGCGGTTGTAGGGCAGCCTGCCGAGCAGCATGCCCATCGCGCAGGTGTTGGTGACGGCGGCGAAGGTGAGGCCGGCGCCGATGAGGGCGGCGACCCACTTGAGACCGGGCACGAACACCGAACCGAGGACGCTGACCAGGACGATCGAGCCGGCGACGAGGCGGACCTGCCGTTCCAGGTCCCAGCGGGGGGTGCCCTGCCTGACCGGCGCGTGGGCGGCCTGCCACGCCGACATGCCGCCGTCGAGGACCGTGAGGTTGGGCAGCCCGGCTCCGGCGAGGGCCTGCCCGGCCTGGGCGGCGCGGGCGCCGGAACGACAGATCAGCACCACGTCCTCGTCGAGGTGGCGGCGCAACTCCTCGCGGTGTTCCCGGAGCAGGTCGAGCGGCACGTTGTAGGCGCCGGGGATGTGCGCGGTCTCGAACTCGGCGGGAGTGCGTACGTCCAGCAGGCGGGGGGCGCGGCCGGCGTCGATCAGCTCACGCAGGCCGGCGGCGTCGAGGACGGCGGGGCGGGCGGCTTCGGAGGTGCTCATTCTCTTCCTCGTTCTCGTTGGACTGCCCGAAAGGGCACGGGGTGTGACCGGACCGTCGCCGGTCGGCGTCGGTCCGGTGTGTGGGTCGTGGCGTCCGGTGGGCGCGGAGCCGGTCAGGCGTCGCCGGGGCTCATGGCCACGCCGGCGGCCTCGGCCCGGCCGAACCTGTCGTCGATCACGACGACCTCGCGGCCCGCGTTGGCCAGCAGCGACGCGGCGGCGGTGGCCCGGTAGCCGGAGCCGCAGTGCACCCAGACGACGCCGGCCGGCACGTCGGCGAGACGCCCGGGCAGGTCGGGCAGGGGGATGTGCACCGCGCCGTCGACGTGGCCGCCGGTCCACTCGTTGGTCATCCGGACGTCGAGCACGACGTCCGGGGCGGGCAGCCCGGCCGGGGTGTTCCCCGCGCGGGCGGCGGCCAGCGCGGGGAAGTCGGCCAGTCGCAGCTGTCGCAGCTGTCCTGGCTCGGCGGCCCACTGCGCGGGCTCCCCGGTGGCCTGGCCGGCCGGTCGGTCGATGCCGATGCGGACCAGTTCGCGCTGGGCGTCGGCGACCTGTTCCGCCGTCTCGCCGAGCAGGGTGATCGGCGTGCCCCAGTCGATGAGCCAGCCGAGCCAGGTCGACATCGGGCCGTCGAGCCCGAGGGCGACGGTGCCGGCCAGGTGCGAGGTGGCGTACGCCTTGCGGTGGCGCAGGTCGACGACCCACTGGCCGCCCGCGATCCGCTCCCGCAGCTCGGCGGCGTCGGCCGGGGCGACCGGGGTGAGGTCCACCGGCGCCGGCCCGGCGAGGTTCGCCACGCCCATGTGGGCGTAGTACGCCGGGTAGGCGTCGAGCCCGGCCAGGGTCTCGGTGACGAACGCGTCGGCGGCCAGCCGCAGCACGGGGTTGGCCCGCTTCTCCCGGCCGATGGTCGACTCCGGCGCGTCGGACTGGCCGGCTGAGCAGAAGCTGCCGAATCCGTGGGTGGGCCAGACCTCGGCACCGTCGGGCAGCAGATCCGCCAGTCGCTGCGCCGACGCGTGCTGGCGGTGGGCGAGCTCGTGGGCGTGCTGCTCCCCGAGCAGGTCGGTGCGGCCGGTGGTGCCGAAGAGCAGCGAGCCGCCGGTGAAGACCCCGACCGGCCGCCAGCCGTCGTCGCCGGCCTCGTCGAGCACGTACGACAGGTGGTGGAAGGTATGCCCGGGGGTGGCCACCACCCGCAGCCGCAGCGAGTCGGAGACCGGCACGGTGTCGCCGTCGGTGACCGACATCCGGTCGAACCCGACCTCGTCGTCCGCGCTGACCAGGTACCGGGCGCCGGTCAGCCGGGCCAGTTCGAGGCCGCCGGAGACGTAGTCGTTGTGGATGTGGGTCTCCACCACGTGCGTGACGCGTACGCCCTGCTGGCCCGCGAGGTGCAGGATCCGGTCGATGTCCCGCTGGGGGTCGACCACGATCCCCACGCTGCCGTCGGAGGCCAGATAGCTGCGGTCGCCGAGCGAGGACGTCGCGATGACGGTCACCTCAACTGCCATTGCCGTACTCCTTGTGGGAAATACCCCGGGGGGTATGCGGTGGGCGCACGTCAGGGGTGTCGACGTGTGCATACTGTCTACCCGCCCACGTCGCTGTCACGCAACGTGGGCGGTGCGTTCCTCTGGGTGGTGGTCAGGCCAGCGCGAGGAAGAGCTTCTCCAGCTCCTCCTCGGTCATCTCCGGCGACTCGCCGCGCTCGCGGGCGGCGTTGCAGTGCCGCATCCCGGAAGCGATGATCTTGAAACCGGCCCGGTCGATGGCCTTCGACACGGCGGCGAGCTGCGTCAACGCCTCGCGGCAGTCCTGGCCGGTCTCCATCATCTCGATGACCGCGTTGAGTTGCCCCCGGGCCCGCTTCAGGCGGGTCAGCGCCTCGCCGGTCATCTCGGGTCGAAGCTTCACCGCTTGCCTCCTCGTCGTTGCGTCTACATACCCTAGGGGGTACCTGACCAGGGCCCATGCTACCCGCCCCCGCGCCCCGCCCCCGCGCCCCGCCCCCTCGCCCCCGCCCCCTCGCCCCCGTGGCCTCCCCGCCCGTTCGGCGATCTTGCACTTTGTGCCCCGCGTACGCGAAGAATGCCCTCTTTCTCCGGGCAGGAAGTGCAAGATCGCGGGAAGTCCGGCTTCCTTGCCGGCACCGTTCCGGCGATGTTGGACTTTCGGCCCGGCATTCGCGTCGTTTGCGGCTTTTGCCCGGGCGGAAAGTGCAAGATCGCGAGGGTGGGGGCGAGGGTGGGGGCGAGGCGTGGCTTGCGGGGGGGGTACCTCGTCGATCGGTCACGACGGGACATTTCTGGGCGCTGCCGGCGGTTGTCGCGACGCAGGGTCCTCGCCCGATCGACGGAACGCTTATCCTGTGCCCCGACCCGCCCCACCGGAAGGGACCCCATGCCGTCGCGGCAGGACCAGCTGCACTCGTACCAGTTCACCGTTCAGCGGGCGGTCGCCGCCCTGGTCATGCGGGAGACCGACCCGGCGCAGTCGCCGTTTCGGCGGCTGGCCGGCGCGGGTCTGGCCAGCGTGCTGGTCGCGGCCATCGGCCTGGGTGGCTTCGCGCTCTACGGCCTCTTCGCCGGGGGCGGCAGCGGTTGGCGCGACCCGGGCGCGGTGATCGTGGAGAAGGAGTCCGGCGCCCGGTTCGTCTACCGGGAGCAGAAGCTGCACCCCGTGCTCAACTACGCCTCGGCACTGCTGATCATCGGCGCCGACCGGCCGAAGACGGTGCTCGTCTCCCGCCGCGCCATCGACGGGGTGCCGCGCGGGTTGCCGCTGGGCCTCGCCGACGCGCCCGACTCGCTGCCCGCCAAGGGCCGGTTGTCCACCGCGCCGTGGACGGTCTGCTCCCTACCCGCCACCGCCGACCGGTCGACGCCCCGATCGGCGCTGCTGATCGGCGTGTCCCCCGGCGAGGGGCGGGCGCTGGGGGACGACGCGGTGCTGCTGCGCCACCCCGACGGCGGTCTGCACCTGGTCTGGCACCAGCGGCGCTACCCGCTGCGCGACCCCAACCGGGTGCTGGCCGCCCTGGCGGCCACCCGGGCCCGGGCGATGCCGGCGGCCCCGGCCCTGCTCAACAGCCTGCCCGCCGGTGCGGACCTGGCCCCGCTCGCCCTGCCCGGCGAGGGAGAACACTCCACGCGGGTCTCCGGGGCCCGGGTCGGCGACGTCTACCTGGTGCGCAACTCCGGTGGTGGCCGGCAGTACGCGGTCGCGCTGCGGGACGGGCTGGCCGGCATCACCGAGTTGCAGGCCGGCCTGCTGCTCGCCCGCACCGGCCAGGGCGAGCCGGAGCCGATCACCCTCGGGCGGTTCGCCGCGCTGCCCAAGCTGCCCGACCTCGCCCCGACCGGGCCGGCCGCCCCGCCGACCGTGCCGCCCCGACTGGCCGCCCCGGACGCCGCGGGGCTGTGCGCCCGGGTGGGCGACGACGGCGGCGTCACGGAGGTCCGGCTCGGCGTCCCGCTGCCCGACCTGACCGCCGCGCCGCGTACCGGCCCGGCGCCCGGGGGCGGCGTGCGCGCCGACCACGTCGTGGTGGAGCCGGGCCGGGGCGCGGTGGTCGAGGCGGTCGCGGCGCCCGGGGCGTCCGGTGGCGCGGTCTCCGTGGTCACCGACCTGGGCCGGCGGTACGTCGTCGCCGACAGCGGGGTGCTCGGCATGCTCGGCTACCGCGACGTGCGACCGCTGCGGCTGCCGGCCAGCCTGGTCGCCCTGGTGCCCGCCGGCACCACGCTCGACCCGGCCGCCGCGCGGGTCGTCGCCACCCCCGCCTGAGCGGCCCCGTCCCCGTCGCGCGGTGCGCGACGCCGCCGTCCGGCGGTGGGAGCCGGGCGACGACGAGGCCCCGGCGAGCGGCCGGCGACCCGTGATCAGTCGGCGGGGCGGCGCAGCACGGTGACCGCGAACTCCGCGTCGTCACGCCACAGGCGCAGGTCCCAGGTGGCGAAGCGGTGCTCCAGCCGCAGGCCGGCGGCGACCGCGTCGGCGTCGAACCCGGTCAGCGGGTAGCCCCGGTCGGTGCCGAAGCCGACCGCCATCACACCGTCGGGGCGCAGGTGGGCGGCGATCCGGCGGAGCACCTCCGGCTCGGTGCCGGGGGCGACGAAGGCCAGCACGTTGCCGGCGACGACCGCCGCGTCGAACGGCTCCGGCTCGCCGGCCGCCGCCAGGTCCAGTTCGGCCAGGTCGGCGACCAGCCAGTGCGGGCCCGGGTGGTCGGCGCGGGCGGCCTCCACCAACGCCGGGTCGGCGTCCACCCCGACGACCGTGTGCCCCCGGGCGGCCAGTGCCGCACCCACCCGGCCGGTGCCGCAGCCGGCGTCGAGGATCCGTGACCCGGGCGGGACCAGGGCGTCCAGCAGCCGGGCCTCGCCGGCCAGGTCGGCTCCCTCGGCGGCCAGCCGGCGGAACCGGTCGATGTACCACTGCGAGTGCTCCGGACCGGTCTCGGTCTCCCATCGCGTCGCGTTTCCCATGCCGCCACCGTAGCCGGGCTCCCGGCGGCGGGTCGGCGGCGGGGAGCGCCCGGGGTGGGCGGCGAGAGGCGGTACGCCGTGGCCGGTCAGGCCGGCGCGACGGTGTCGGGTGCCGACGAGCCGCCGGGCCGGGCCGAGGGGTCGACGACCCAGTGGTTGGTGCGGAAGAGGCGCCCGGCGAAGGCGGTCTGCTCCACGCCGACGAAGGTGAAGCCGCCCGATCGGCAGATGGCGTTCGACGCGGCGTTCGTGGTGGCCGGGAAGGCGTGGATCGCGCCCCACCGCCCGTCCGCCCGGGCCAGGTCGAGCACGGCACGCACGGCCCTGCCCGCCAGGCCCCTGCCCTGGAACTCCGGCAGGACCATCCAGCCGATCTCGGAGCTGCCTCCGTGGGCGTACAACGTCACCGTCCCGGCCACCCGCGCGGAGTCGCCGGCGATGATCATTTTGATCCAGGCGCTACCGTCCCGGACGGTCTCCAGGTCACGCCGAAGCTGGGCGGGTACCCGCTCCCGCGGCTGCGGGCCGCCCAGTTCGGCCATCACGGCCGGATCGCAGCGCAGCCGCAGGTAGACGTCGAGGTCGCCCGGTTCCACATCGCGGAGCAGCACCTCGACCGCGGCCGGTGTCGTCGCGGCCGGGCCGTCGGGGACCGGGTCGGCAGAGGCATCCACCCGGCACATCCTCGACCAGCGCCCACCACGCGGCAACCCGCCCCGCCCCGGGCTCTCGCCGCGTCACCCGTCGGACGGCGGGGGCCGTTTGCCGGTGCCGGGCGCGGGTAAGCGCGGGGCCGGTGACGACAGGAGGCGGCCGTGCGGTTTCCCCTATTCGTCGACGCGGTCTCCCGCCGCGCCGGACTGCCCGCCGCGCAGGCCGCCACGATCGCCCGCGCCGTGTTGCAGACCATGGTGGAACGGATGAGCGGCGGTGCGACCGGCGACCCGGCCGGCCGGCTCCCGGACGACCTGGACGGCTACCTCGCGGGGCCCGGCACCGCCGACGGCCCGCCGGGCGCTCCCGGCCCGGCGGACTTCGTGCGCCGGGTGGGGGAGCGGGCCGGGGTGGACGAGGCCAGTGCCCGGGTGGGGACCGGCGCGGTCTTCGCGACCCTCCGGGAGGCCGTCACCGTCGACGAGTTCCGCGAGATGGTCGCCCGGCTGCCCCGGGACTTCGACGGCATGACCCAGCCGATCCCCCGGCCGTACGACAGCTGAGGACAGCGAAGGCCTCGCCCCACGTCGATTCCCGCCGCACACCCCACGCGTGCCCGAGGCCTATGCTGTCCCATCGTGCATCTATAGGCCGATCATGAGGTCGCTCGTGGAACATCGCGAGCGGACCGATCGTGACCGGCCCGCGTGCACCGGAGAACGCCGCACCACGGCGTGCCCCGGCGCACCGGCCCGACCAACCACCGTTCCAGCGCCAGCGGTGCCGGGACGACCCCAATCGAAAGGCGCGCGGTGACCTGGTTTCTCTCCGCCGGCGGCTGGCACCCGGCACCGGTCCAACTGTTCTGTCTGCCCTACGCCGGCGGCGGTGCGAGCGTCTTCCGACGCTGGCAGGACGAGCTCGGCCCGGACGTCGAGGTGCTGCCGGTGCAACTGCCCGGCCGCGAGAACCGGATCAGCGAGAACCCGGTGTTCCAGGTCGGCGACGTCGCGGACGCCGTCCACGAGCGGATCCGCGGCCCGTACGCCATCTACGGCCACTCGATGGGCGGCCGGGTCGGCTTCGAGGTGGTCCGCGAGTTGCGCCGGGCCGGCCGGCCCCTGCCGCTGCGGCTCTACGTCGGCGGCGCCCGCGCCCCGCACGTGACCGGGCAGAGCCACTTCGACGGTCTGTCCCGGCTGGACGACGACCAGCTGCTGCGGCGTCTCCAGGAGGGCGGCGGGCTGCCGGCCGGGCTGCTGGAGCACCGCGAGCTGGTCGAGCTGCTGCTGCCCCTGCTGCGCGCCGACTTCGGCCGGGTCGACGGCTACCGCTACGTTCCGGACGAGCCGCTGCCGATGCCGATCGTGGCGTTCAACGGGCGCGACGACCACAGCGTCACCAGCGAGCAGAGCGACGGCTGGCGGGAGCACACCGCCGCCGGTTTCACGCTGCACGAGATCGACGGCGGGCACTTCTTCCTCAACGAGCGGCTGCCCGACCTGCTCGCCACGATCCGGGCGGACCTGGCCGCCGCCCTCGCCGAGGAGAGCGCGCGCCGCCACCACGCGTAAGCACGCCGCCACTGCCGTCCGGGCCGCCATCCCCGCCCTCGCGGCTGCCCGCCCCGCGACGGAGCCACGACAGGAGTGAGAGCATGAGTGACAGGATCGCCACGCTGCCGGTGGTCGTCGAGAGCGACGGCCGTGAGCTGACCGAGCTGATCGCCGCCCGCCGCGCCGAACTGCGGGCGAGCCTGGTGGAGCACGGTGGGCTGCTGTTCCGTGGGTTCGACGTGGGCGGCGTCGAGGGCTTCGACCGGGCGGTGCGGGCGCTGTCCGGTGAGCCGCTGGTCTACACCGAGCGCTCGTCGCCCCGGCACGCCATCGCCGGCCGGGTCTACACCTCGACCGACTACCCGCCGAACGAGGAGATCTTCCTGCACAACGAGAACTCGTACCAGGCCCGCTGGCCGCTGACGCTGTTCTTCTACTGCATCACCCCGCCGCAGACGCAGGGCGCCACCCCGCTCGCCGACGTCCGCCGGGTGTACGCCGAGATCGACCCCGCCGTACGCGAGGAGTTCGTCCGCCGCCGCTGGATGGTGGTCCGCAACTTCCACCCCGACTTCGGCACGCCGTGGCAACACGTGTTCGGCACCGACGACCGTGCCGAGGTCGAGGCGTACGCGACGGCGAACCGGATCGAGCTGGAGTGGCGGGGGGCCGACGGGTTGCGTACCCGCGCGGTGCGCGACGCCGTGCACCACCGGCCCGGCTCGACCACCCCGCGCTGGTTCAACCACGCCACGTTCTTCCATGTGAGCACCCTCGCCGAGGACCTCCAGGAGGGGCTGCTGGCCATGTTCGGCACCGACGGGCTGCCGGCGAACACCTACTACGGCGACGGCGGCGAGATCCCCGTGGACGTCGTGGAGCACCTGCGGGCCGCGTACCGGGCGGCCAGCGTCCGTTTCGACTACCGGCAGGACGACGTGCTGGTGGTGGACAACATGACGGCGGCGCACGGGCGGGAGCCGTTCACCGGCCCCCGCAAGATCGCCGTCGCGATGGCCGAGCCGCACGACCCCGTGGGGGCCGGCGGGAGGTGACGGCCTACCGGTCGGCGACGTCGGCCTCCGGCAACTCCTCCGGGTCCGCGACCCAGGCGGAGAAGACCGGCACGCCGTGCCACGGGCCGGAAGTGCCGTCGGCCCGGCTGTCGGTGGCGACCGCGACCACGGCGTACGGGTGGCCGAAGCGCAACTCGGCCACCCGGGCCACCCCCTCGGGCGGCAGGCCGACCGCCAGGGCGAGGCCGGTGACGGCGGCCGCCTCGAAGCCGTACCGGCCGTAGCGGGCCACCGCGGCCTGCGCCGCCTCGAACTCCGGGCCCGCGGCGCCCAGCAGCTCGCCGAACACGTCCCGGACGGCGGGGAAGCCCAACTCGGGGGCGGTCAGCTCGTGCCGGCTCGTGGCCGACCAGCACGGCAGCAGGGCCCGGGCCCGCTCCTCCCGGCCGTCCCGCGCGAACGTGCGGGTCGGCTCCTCCCGCAGCGTCCACAGCGGGCCCTCGCCCAGCGGGAGGTCGAACAGGGACCGCCGCCGGGCCGGCAGTTCGTGCTCCGGCGCGCCGACCGCGGCCGTCGCCATCTCGTGTGCCGCCGCGAGGACGTCCCCGGCCGGCACGTCGGGTGCCGCGGCGACGGAGACCACCAGCAGCCCGGCCGCGTCCTCGGCGGTGCCTGCCGAGGCGGCGTGCACGACGACGGTGCCGGCCCGCGCGCTGTCCGCGATCCAGCAGCGGTGGCCGTACTCCGGACTGCGCAGCGCCCGGCTCAGCCGGCCGGCCCAGACGCTGCCCGACCCGAGCGCGTCGGCCGGCGCCACCTCGAACGGCTCCGCCCACGAGACCCGGGTGGCCAGTGCGCTGGCCAGCACCAGCAGCACCTGCGGCGTGACCGTCAGCGGAAACGTCTCGATGAGACCGTGCGTGTGCGCGCGGGCCCACGCGTCGAGCCCGGCCTGGTCCGGCAGCGAACCGGTCGCGGTCGACCCGGGCAGGGTGCCCTGCCATCCGTCGAGGTCGGCCGTCTCGATCCCGCGCCGGCGCCAGAACGCGGTCGCCGAGGACACCAGCGGGTGCGGTGCGGCCAGCAGGGCGTGGGCCGCGTCCGTGGCGGTGTCCGCGTCGGTGCCGAGCGCCTCCTCCAGGGTTGTGCGGGTCGCGCCGGTGGCTGCCGGGCAGGCGAGTGCCAGCAGCAGCCAGGCGCCGAGCGGGGAGGCTACGTGGTGCCCGTCGCCGATAACGGAGTGCAGTCGGTCGGCGTAGCGGGCCAGGGGTGCGCTGATGTCGGTCGTCACCGCTTCACTGTGCCCGCTCGGTGTGCCGTCGTCACCATCACCGGTCCCCGGACGTGGTGGCTCGGCCGGCGGGTCACGACCACAGCTCGAACGGCTCGTCGATCTCCGCGCCGGCGAGGAACGGGGTCAGCAGCTCCGGAAGTCGGCCCGGGTAGAACCGGTCGTCGCTGGTCGTCACCTCCCGCAGGGGCCACCAGCGGAAGCCGAAGTAGTCCTCCCGCTCGTAGTCGAGCCGTTCCGCCTCGTCCACGTCCGGCCCGGGCCCGGCCAGCCGGACCGTGACGACCACCTCGTCCTGGAGGTGCCGCCGCTGCCGGTGCACGAAGCTGGCCCGCCGCCGCCACGTCGGCGGACCGATCTGCCCGGTGGCGACCACGATGCCGGTCTCCTCGCGCAGCTCCCGCACCGCCGTGTCCAGGTACGTCTCGCCGGGGTCGGTGCCACCGCCGGGCAACTCCCACCAGGTGCCCAACCGGGGATGATCCGGGTCACGGGTGTGGAACAGCAGCAACCGGTCGTCGGCGTCGAGCACGACCAGCCGTACGGCGGTGCGCTCGAGGACCGGGAGGTCCCGGGGCAACTCGGTCATCGGCGTCTCTCCCCGTGGCGTCCGGTGCGTGTGGCGTGGGCGTGCGGCGGTCAGGAGTGGACCCGCCCGAGGAAGTCCCGCATCAGCCGCACCACCTCGTCGAGGTGAGTCTCCAACAGCCAGTGCCCGCCGTCGAGCAGGTGCAGCTCCGCGTCGGGCAGGTCCCGCAGGTACGCGCGCGCCGCGCCCTCCGGCATGTAGCCGTCGTGCGGCCCCCAGACGATCAGGGTCGGTGGCCGGTGCTGGCGCAGGTACTCCTGTTGGCGGGGGAACCACGCGACGGTGCTGCCCTGGTCGGCGAGGAGGCGGACCAGGGCCGCGTGCCGCCGGGAGTCCAGCAGGGCCGCGGCGAGCCGCCACAGGTCCGGGCTCACCCGGTCGGCCAGCCGCTGCGGCAGCTCCCCCAGGAACTCACCGCGGAAGCCCGCCATGCCGACCGCCTCGGCGAGGCGGGCGCGGCCCTCGTCGGTGGGCTCGCGCCAGAACCGCTTGAGCGGCTCGTACTTGGGACCGTGCTGGTCCTCGTAGATGTCGCCGTTCTGGATCACGAGCCCGGCCACCCGTTCCGGAGCGGACATGGCGAGGCGCAGCCCGAACTGGCTGCCGTAGTCCTGTAGGTAGATCACGTAGCGGGTCAGTCCCAGCACCTCGGTGAACCGTCGCAACAGCTCCGCGTGGGCGTCGAAGGTGTACGCGAACCGGTCGGTGCCCGGGGTGTCGCTGTACCCGAAGCCTGGGTGGTCGGGTGCGACGGCCCGCCACCTGTCCCCGAGGGCGGGCAGCAGGTTGCGGAACTGGAACGACGACGAGGGATAGCCGTGCGGCAGCAGCACCACCGGCGCGTCCGGCGGCCCGGCCTCCCGGTAGAAGATCGTGATCCCGTCGACCTCGACGGTCCTGTGGTGCACGGCTGCGTCGGCCACCATCGCCTCCCGACCACGGTACGGATGGACCCTTCGACGGTGCCAGAAAACGGGCCCCGGAGGGGCGGTGTTCGCCCGTCGGCCCCATCGCCGGGCTTGCCGACCGGGCGTGCCGCTGGTGCCTACCGGGCCGGGCCCGGCCCGCCGGCCGGTCGACGTCGCCGGTGCCCCGGCCGAGGGGCGCGGGAGTCGGGTCCGGAGGGTTCCGGCCGTTCGACCCGGACGGGGTCGCCGCGTACGAGTTCGTCGTGGACGCGCCAGCGGTCGGTGACCCCGGCGCGCCGTGTCGCCTCGTCACCCTGCTCGATGCGCTCCCGCAGCAGCCGCAGGGCGAGGCGGCGGTTGAGGCTGAACTGCCGCTCGGTGTCGACCACGACGACCAGGCCCGAGGGCCGGTGGGTGGCCCGGACCGCCGTGCTGGCCTTGTTGCGGTGCTGGCCGCCGGGGCCGCCGGTACGGCAGGCGACGACGTCGACATCCGCCTCCGCGAACGTCGTCGCCGGGCTGTCGAGCTGACACGGCCGGGCGATGACGTACCAGTTCTTCCGGCCGGTGCCCGCCCGGTACGGGCTGGGGGCCTGCCAGCACAGCGTCCCGGTCCACGTGGCGGCGAACGCCTCGGCGCCGTCACCGTGGACGTGGACCACGACCGACCGGTAGGTGTCGGGCCGGTCGCCGGCCACGGTCTGGACCCGCCGGACCGTCAGGCCGCGCCGGGTGGCGTCGGCCTCCAGGCGGCACACCAGGCGGGACAGCGCCCAGGCGCACTCCTGCGGGCCGCGCCCGGCGGACAGCAGCAGGTGCACGCTCACCGCCGGCCCCGCCCGCGGCGGTCGTCCCGGCCGCCCGGCCGGGCGGCGGACCCGACGTCGGGCGTCTTGTAGGTGACCAGGGGGACCGTGGTCGCCACGGGGGTGGCCAGGCCGTGGTCGACGAGGTCGCCGATCACCTGCTCGATGCGCTTGTAGGCCGTGGGCGCCTCCTCGAAGAGCAACTGGCGGTCACCACACACCACCAGCGACCCCACCGGCGTGCGGCGCAGCTCCTCGACGGTGTGCTTGGCCCGGCTCCGGCGCAGGGCGTCGGCGCGCGACATCTTGCGACCCGCACCGTGGGCGACGGAGTGGTTGGCGTCCGGACCGGCGTGGCCGGCCACGAGGTAGGAACGGGTGCCCCGGGTGCCGGCGACGAGCACGTCGCGGCCGTCGCCCGGGGCCGCGCCCTTGCGGTGCAGGTAGACCCCGTCGCGGATCTCCACCAGGTTGTGGCACTGGTCGACGACGGGCTCGGTGGGCTCGGTGCCCAGGGCGTGGGCGACCCGGGCGGCCAGCAGCCGCCGGTTGAGCGAGCCCCACCGCACCGCGTCGTCGTGCGCCGTCAGGTAGGCGGCGGCGTCCGGGGCGGGGCCCGAGCCGTGCGCCTCCGTGTGCGCCCGCAGGATCTGCTCGCCCAGACCCCGGGAACCGCTGTGGACGATGAGTACGAGGTCGCCGGAGTCGAGCCCGAGTCGGTTCGCGTGGCCCGGCTCGAAGACGGTCTCGACCCGCGCCAGCTCGACGAAGTGGTTGCCCCGACCGACCGTACCGAGCCCTTCGACGTGACCGGCGGGGATCTCGCCCGCGACGACACCCCAGGCCGGGTCGTCGGCGTCCCGCTCCGGGTCCAGCGGGCGGTCGAGGTCGGGGAACCGGGCGGCGAGCCGTTCCGGCACCGCACGTTTGAGCCTGACGGGGAACACGGCGATGCCGCAGCCGATGTCGGAGCCCACCAGGAACGGGTACAACACCGTCGAGGCCATGGCGGCGCCGACGGGGGCGCCCTTGCCCGGGTGCAGGTCCGGCATGGCGGCGACGTGGATCATGCCGTCGAGGGCGGCCACCTGCCGGCACTGCGTGAGGGCGTCGGACTCGATCCAGCTCGTGGGGGAGGCGAACACGGAGACGGTGGCCGGGGCGGACCTCGGCCGGGAGTGCTGTGCAGACAAGGACGCTCGCTTCTCACTGAAACGGGGATGGACGGATGGCGGCCCGGCACCGGTCGGTGCGGCGGCCGAGAGCAACGGGGAGGCTGTCCGTCAGAACGTCATGGACGACACGATCGCGGAACCGGCCGTACCCGGCAAGCGACTTTCCGCCGTGCCGACGGCCGTTCGGTGCACCGACGCGGCGCGGCCTCGCCGATTCTCAGCGGTGCACGATGGCCCAGGTGCGCTCGCCGGGGTCGACCAGAGCGGTCAGGTAGACCGGCGGGGCCTGTTTCGCGGCCTGCGCGCAGACGTGTTTCCGGCATCGGTGCGCGACCTCGAACGCCTCGCCTCCCGGCGGAACGATGCGCAGATCCAGCCGGTACACGATGTCGTCGTCACCGACCTCCTCAGCGGAGAGCATCTCGGCAGACGCCACGACTCCGGAGGCTTCCAGTTTCTCGGTGGCCTCGGCTTCCAGTGCCGGAGAGAACCACATGCCGCCACTCTACGGAGCTGCCCTTGCACAGAGGGGTCTGCGCGCCGACGGGCGATCGCCGCTCCAAGATCGTGCTCGATCCTGGAAGTAGGGGCATCGGAACGCCTGGAAGGCAACTACCTCCAGGAATGAACGCGATCTTGCGCCGCGCCGAGACGACGTCGCCCCGGGCCGCCAGCCCGGGGCGTGTCCCGTCACGGGACCGTCGCGCCGACCACGGCGGCAACCTCGGGCGGCAGCGGGTACGGGCGCTCCGGTGGCAGCAGGGCCTCGGCGGCCCGGTCGTCGCCCGCGTCCAGCGCCGCGCGCACCGCGTGGGCGGTCGGCGTCACGTCGGTGAGGCCGACCAGCCACTCGTCGACGTACCGGCGCACCGCCTCGCCGGCGAGCCCGACCTGGAGAGACCGGTGCGGCAGCGGCGCCAGCCGCAGCGATCGTTCCGGGTCCCACTGCACCCGCACCGGGCTGGCCCGAAGCTGTCGCGACCAGGTCTCCCGGTCCGGGTGGTGGTCGCGGTCGAAGCCGCTCAGGCACGAGTGGGCCAGCGCCCACTCGAAGCCGGCACGGGTGATCTCCACGGCCAGCACCCGCTCCTGCCCGGGCTTCCCGCCCCACCCGCAGCGGTACATCATCCAGCGGAACGACGGCTTGATCCAGGTCATCCGTTCCCGCTTGAACGGCGGCACGAAGCGCCCGGCGGCCAGCGCGGGGCGGGCGATCTCCGGCGGGTAGGCCTGGTAGACGGTCACGGTGTCGGCGGTGAAGCGGGCGCGGACCTGGTGGACGGGTACCGGCATGGTGCCGATCATGGTGGACCGGCCGGGCCCGGTCCACCGGATTGTCCCCGTCGGAGCCGACGGCCCGGTGGGGATAGGCTGCCCGTCGTGGCAGGTCTTCTCAGGAACGTGGCGGCCCGCATCGGCGGCGTCATCCCGTCGCCCCGCCGAACCCGGCCGGGCCCGGCGCAGGTCGCCCGGCGCCGCCAGGTCGCCGCGTTGCAGCGCCGGCAGTTGACGTACGCCCCGGAGCTCGACGGGCAGGCCGATCCGGGCGAGATCGTCTGGACCTGGGTGTCGTACGAGGACGACCCGCGCCAGGGCAAGGACCGCCCGGTGCTGGTGGTGGGCCGACACAGCCGGACCCTGTTCGGGCTGATGCTGTCCAGCCAGAGCGAGCGCGACGGCCAGCGGCACTGGCTCGCGCTCGGCCCGGGGGAGTGGGACCGGGACGACCGGCCGAGCTGGGTGCGGCTGGACCGCGTGCTGACCATGCGGGAGGACAGCATCCGCCGCGAGGGCGCGGTGCTCGACCGGGCCCGCTTCGACCGGGTCGGGCGGGCCCTGCGCGCCGGATACGGCTGGCGCTGACCGTCAGGCCGGCTCGCGGCTCGGGCCGACCGCGGCGTCGTGGGCCTCAGGCGGCGGGTACGGCTGCTCGGCCAGCAGCCGGGCCAGGTGCGCGCTGTTGAGCGCCAGTGCCTTCGTGGTGCGGCCCGTGGTGTCCGGCTTGGGCCGTACGTCGATGTAGTCCACCGTGTGCAGCGCCTCGCCGACCCAGTAGGTGGCGCCGGCCGCGGGGCAGGTGAACCCCACCTCGTTGAGGGCCTGCTGCACCTGGCCGATGGTGTGGTGCGCACCGTCCTCGTTGCCGACGACCGCGACCCCGCCCACCTTGCCGTAGGTGAGCAGCCGGCCCTCGGCATCGGTCTCGGAGAGTTCGGCGTCGAGCCGTTCGAGGACCATCTTGCACACGGCGGACGGCTGGCCGAGCCAGATCGGCGTGGCGATGACGAGGATCTGCGCGGCCATCAGCCGGGCCCGGATCGCCGGCCAGCCGTCACCGTCGCCCTCGTCGGTGGAGACGCCGAACCGCACGTCGTGGTCGACGATCCGGACCAGGTCGCCCGTTACGCCCTGGTCAGCGAGGGCGTCGAGCACCTCGCGCCCGAGCACCTCGGTGCTCGACGGGGCCGGGGAGCGCTTCAGGGTGCAGTTCAGGACCAGAGCCCGGATGTCCGCCACGGTGGTTCCTCTCGGCCGGTTGCCGCACTGACCCCGCCGGGATACCCGGCAACCGGCGCGAGACACGTCGAAACGCCTCGTTTCCGTTCGGGACGTCGACTGGCGCTGGCGGATGCCGCCGGCGACTCATCCGGCCCGGTCAGCGCTTCGGCAGGTGGGTCAGCACTCCGCGAGGTGGGCGGTGTCGACCAGTTGCCGGGGCGCGCGGGCCACGCCGAGGCTCTTGGCCTGGTACATCGCGGCGTCGGCCCGACCGAGCGCCTCGGTGAGCTGCCCCGGCCCGGTGACGGGGGAGAGCCCGACGGAGGCGGTGACCTGGACGCTGAGCCCGTCCAGCGGGATCGGCGCCGCGAGGCTCTCGCACAGCCGCCGGGTGGCGTGCTCGATCCACCGCCGGTCGACCGTCGGGCTGGCGAGCAGCCCGGCGAACTCGTCGCCGCCGAGCCGCGCGACGAGGTTGTCCCCGGCGAAGGCGGCGAGCCGCTGGGCGACGCTGACCAGCACCTGGTCACCGGCGGCATGCCCGTAGCGGTCGTTGATCTGCTTGAAGTCGTCGAGGTCGAGCACCACGGCGATCAGGGGTTGCCCGGCCGCGTCGGTGAGCAGGGTGGCGGCGAGCCGGTAGAACGCGCGGCGGTTGGGCAGGCCGGTCAGGGGGTCGTGGCTGGCGGCGTGTCGCTCGGCCGCGAGCTCGGCCTGGAGGTGTCTGATCTCCACCTCGGCCTGGACCGCGCGGCGCCGGAGTTGCCAGGAGGTGACGAGTGCCCCGGCGGCACAGATGCCGGACGCGATGGTCAACGGATCCGGCACGAGACCTCCCCTCAGCACGATGTCCCGCCGCCCCGCGCGCGGTGCGTCGCACCCCGTGCCGGGCACTGTCTTCCCTGGTGGCAGCCCATATCTGAGTAACTCAGAGTGAACAGATGGGTACCGTCCACGTGCGTTATCATGCTCGCTGTCCGATGCAGATGCAATAGCAGATGCACGTGCAGGAAGCCCTTCGTCGATGCCGTGCGCTCCCCGCCAGCACCGCCGTCCAGCATCGGCGGGGGCTCGCGAGAGAAAGACGCCCATGCAGCAGCCTCCGAACGGCGTTCCCACCACCCAGCTGCCCCCGCTCGCCTGGCAGAAGAGTCGCCGGAGCAACCCCAGCGGCAACTGCGTCGAGCTGGCCGAACTGCCTGGCGGCGCCGGCATCGCCCTGCGCAACTCCCGGCATCCCGAGGGGCCGGCGCTGATCTACACGGTGGACGAGATAGCCGCCTTCGTGCTCGGCGCCCGCGACGGCGACTTCGACAACCTGATCGCCTGACCCTCGTCCCGTCGGCGGGATCCTGATCACCGTTTCGAAGGAGTTCACCTCACTCACGGTTCATGGCATGCTTACACGTCGGCCGCGCGGGGCACCCGGTCGGCACGAACCGGCATGCGGAGGTCGGCAGTGACGATGGTTCCCGCCGAGGGCGGAACGGCGACGGGCCCGACCGTGCTGCGGATGCTGCTCGGTGCCCAGTTGCGCCGGCTGCGTGAGTCCAGCGGCGTGACCCGGGAGGGCGCCGGATGGGAGATCCGCGCCTCCGAGTCGAAGATCAGCCGGATGGAGCTGGGCCGGGTCGGCTTCAAGGAGCGCGACGTCGCGGACCTGCTCACCCTCTACGGCGTCGCCGCGACCGAGGAGCGGGAGGCGCTGCTCAAGCTCGCCCGCGACGCGAACAGCCCCGGCTGGTGGCACCGCTACGGCGACGTGTTGCCGAGCTGGTTCCAGTCGTACCTCGGCCTGGAGGCCGCGGCCGTGCTCATCCGCAGCTACGAGGTCCAGTTCGTCCCCGGCCTGCTCCAGACCCGGGAGTACGCCCGGGCGGTGGTGCTGCTCGGGCACGGGCGGGCCGCGCCCGGCGAGATCGACCGTCGGGTCGCGCTGCGGATGCAGCGCCAGCGGCTGCTCTACCGGGACCGCCCGCCGCAGCTCTGGGCGGTGGTGGACGAGGCGGCGCTGCGCCGGCCGATCGGCGGCCCGGAGGTGATGCGCGGCCAGGTGGCGGCGTTGATCGAGGCGACCAAGTCGCCGAACATCCGGCTCCAGGTGATCCCGTTCGCCGCCGGTGGGCACGCCGCCGCGGGCGGGGCCTTCACCATCCTGCGCTTCGGCGACCAGGAGCTGCCCGACATCGTCTACATCGAACAGCTCACCAGCGCGCTCTACCTCGACAAGCGCGACGACCTCGACTACTACGCGGTGGCGATGGAGCGGCTCTGCGTGGAGGCCGAGCCGCCGGAACGGACGCCGGAGATCCTCGGCGGGATCCTGGACGAGCTCTACCCGGGCTGACCGGCGGGCTCTCGCCCGCCCGGCGATGGGGCTACCATGAGCGCCGACCGGCGACAGTGGACGGACGCCACCGATCGTGGATGGCACAGAGTCGTGGAGGCTGCCTTGACCACCGATGCCCCGGGGGCGACGACCGACCCCACGCACCCGCGTGACCGCATCGACACCTCGGTGGCCCATCCCGCCCGTCGCTACAACTACTGGCTCGGCGGCAAGGACAACTTCCAGGCCGACCGGGACTCCGGCGACGCGGTGGCCGCGTCCTTCCCGACCATCCGCACCGCCGCCCTGGAGAACCGCCGCTTCCTCCAGCGGGCCGTGCGTCACCTCGCCCGGGAAGAGGGCATCCGCCAGTTCCTCGACATCGGCACGGGCATTCCGACCGCCGACAACACCCACGAGGTGGCCCAGTCGATCGCTCCCGAGTCGCGGGTGGTCTACGTCGACAACGACCCGATCGTGCTCGCGCACGCCCGGGCGCTGCTGACCAGCTCGCCCGAGGGCGCCACCGCCTACATCGACGCCGACCTGCGCGATCCGGAGAAGATCCTGCGCCACCCCGATCTGCTGCGCACCATCGACTTCTCCCGGCCGGTCGGTCTGATGCTGGTGGCGATCCTGCACTTCGTGGCCGACGACGACGACCCGTACGCCGTGGTCACCCGGCTGCTCGACGTGCTGCCGCCGGGCAGCTACCTCGCGGCCTCGCACGCCACCCACGACCACCTGCCGCCGCAGATCGCCCAGGAGGCGAAGGCGGCCGCCCGGGCCGGCAGCCCGCACGGCCTGATCAACCTGCGCACCCAGGCGGAGTTCACCCGGTTCTTCGACGGGCTGGAGCTGGTGGAGCCCGGCGTCACCTCGGTCGCCGAGTGGCGCGCCGAGGACGCCCCGCAGCCCCGCCCGACGGCGGCCGAGGTCAGCATGTACGGGGCGGTGGCCCGCAAGCGCTGACCGCCCATCTCCGACGACCACCCCGTCCGGCCGACCGGGCGGGGTGGCGTGTTTCCGGGGCCACGGCATTGACGGCGGCCAGCCCGCCCGCCTAGTCTCTGTATCGATCCAGTCTGAATCGATACAGAGGAGGCGTGGTGAAGCCGACCCTGCAAGCCGTCGCGGACGCCGTCGGGGTGTCCCGCAGCACCGTCTCCAACGCCTACAGCCGGCCCGACCAGCTCTCCGCCGCCCTGCGCCAGCGCATCCTGGACGCCGCGCGACAGCTCGGCTATCCCGGCCCCAACCCCACCGCCCGATCGCTGCGGCGCGGCTACGTCGGCGCCGTCGGCGTGCTCTTCGAGTCGCGGCTGTCGTACGCCTTCACCGATCCCTTCGCCGTCCGCTTCCTGGCCGGCGTCGCCGAGTCGGCCGAACGGCACGGCACCAGCCTGCTTCTCGTGCCGCTTCCCCCCGACCAGGCGGCCGCGCGACGGGCGGTGGAGGACGCCGCGGTCGACGGCTTCTGCGTCTACTGCGTCGGCGACGAGGGCTGGGTGGTCGACGTGCTCCGCGAGCGCGGCCTGCCGGTCGTCACCACCGTGCCCCGCCCGGACGCGGGGCCAGCGGACCGCTACGTCGGCATCGACGAGCGCGCCGCCGCCCACGCCGCCGCCGCGCACGTAGCCGGCCTCGGGCACCGGCGGGTCGCGCTGCTCGGCGACGCCGTCCGGCCCGGCGCGGCCCCCGGCCGGCTCCACCTCGCCGACGTGGCCGACGTCGCCCATCCCACCACCCGGGCGCGGTTCGCCGGGTTCGCCGACGCCCTCGCCGAGGTCGGCGTCGCCTGGTCCGACCTGACCCTGCTCGCCGCCGCCGGCAACAGCCGGTGGGCCGGCGCCACCGCCGTCGCCGACGCGCTCGCCGCGCCGGAGCCGCCCACGGCGGTGCTGGCCACCTCGGACGTGCTCGCCCTCGGCGTCCTCGACGCCCTCGCCGAGGCCGGCGGCCCACCGGTCTCCGTCACCGGGTTCGACGACATCGCCGACGCCGCCGCGGCGGGCCTCACCACCGTGCGGCAACCCGCCGAGGAGAAGGGGCGCATCGCCGCCCGGCTCCTGCTCGACCCGCCCCCCGACCCGGCGGACGGTCACGTACTGCTACCCACCACACTCGTCGTCCGGGCCTCGACCGGACCTGTCCGAGGGAGCTGACCATGGAACAGCCCACCGGTTTCGTCCTCGCCGTCGACGCGGTGACCCGGCACGTCAACTCCGCCCGGCCGGACGCCCCGGTCCGCGCGGAACGGTCCCGGGCGCCGCGGCTCGCCCCCACCCGGCTGGCCGCCGCCGGAGCCCTGCGCCGGCTCGCCGACCGGATCCAGCCGCCACCGGCACCCGTGCGACCCTGCTGCTGACCGCCGTCGCGACCCGGTCGGCGCGGCCACGAACCGCGCCGACCGGGCACCGCGCTGGTGGTCGCCCCCACCGGCAGGGCAGACTGAACGGCTATGTCGCCGTTCACGCCGACCCTGCGGCTGCACGACCGTTACGTCCTGCGCGAGCGCATCGGCCTCGGCGGGATGTCCGAGGTGTGGCACGCCGACGACGAGGTGCTGCACCGCCCCGTCGCGGTCAAGGCCCTCACCCGGGAGTTCGCCACCGACCCGCAGCTGCGGGCCACCCTCCAACGAGAGGCCCGCGCCGCCGCGCGGCTCACCCACCCGCACGTCACCCAGGTGTACGACTACGGCGAGGCGACCCTGGACGGCGGCGTGGTCGTGCCGTACCTGGTGATGGAGCTGGTGCGGGGGCACAACCTCGCCGACCGGCTCGCCACCGGCCCGCTGCCCTGGCCGGAGGCGGTGCGGATGGCCGGTCAGATCGCCGCCGCACTCACCGCCGCCCACCGCATCGGCGTGGTGCACCGCGACATCAAACCCGGCAACGTCATGCTCACCGAGACCGGCGCGAAGGTGCTCGACTTCGGCATCGCCGCGCTCGCCGGGCCGCACCACCCGCTCGCCGGGCAGACCGGCGAGCTGCTGATGGGTACGCCCGCCTACTTCGCCCCCGAACGGATGCGACCGGGGCCGCCGGATCCGGCCAGCGACGTGTACGCCCTCGGGGCACTCCTCTACCGCACCCTCACCGGCCGCGCCCCACTGCCCGTGCAGACCTGGGAGGACGCGCTGGAGGTGCACGCCGGGCACCGGCCCGTGCCACCCCTGCGGGTCCCCGGGCTGCCGGCCGACATTGCCGAGCTGACCCTCGCCTGCCTCGCGGCCGATCCGGCGAGCCGGCCCAGCGCGGCCCACCTGGCTGCCCGCTTCCGCCCCGGCGCGCCGGCCGACCCGCCGACAGCCGTCCTGCCGACCCTGCCCGCCAATGTGGCGACCCCGCCGGCGCACCCGCCGACCCTGGTCGACCGGGCGCTGCCACAGCCGGCCCGCCGGCCCGAGGTCACCAGCCGCGCGGGGTTCGCGTACCCCGCCGCCGGATCCGTCGCCGGTGCTCCGGAGCCGCGGAACCGGCCGCTGACCGCGCTGGTCGCGGTCGGTGTCGTACTGCTCGTCGGGCTCGTCGGGGTGCTCGTCCTCGACGGCGAGAGCCCCCCGCCGGCGGCGGCCCCGCCCACCGCGGCGCCGGCCACCACCAAGCCGAAGCCGCCACCGGCCGCCACCGCCAGCCCGTCACCGACGGCTACCCGCGCGGAGCCGGTCGGCCTGCAACGGATCGCCGCCGAGTTCGCCGCGATTCTGGCCTGGGCGCAGGCCCGGGGCGAGATCGACCGCAAGACGGTCGAGGGGCTGCGGGACAAGCTCCTGGACCTCAGCCGGAGCAGGGAGAAGGACCGGGCCAAGCGGGTCGAGCAGCTCCGGAAGCGGATCGCCGAGGCCGCCGAGGAGGGGCAGATCTCACCCGACACGGCGACCCGGCTCGACGACCTGCTCGATCTGGCCGACACGAGGCCGCGCGACGACGACGAGGACGACTGAGCCGGCTCAGCCGACCTCGACCGGGGCCCCCAGCGCCACCCGGCCGCCCCGCAGCACCTGGGCGTAGGCGCCCACGCAGGGCTGCGGGCCGAGTTGCGGCAGCGGCGCGACCCGGTTGAGGCTGGCCGGGACACGCAGCGCCCCGGCCAGCCGGGGCAGCGACCCGTGCGCCAGGGTCGGCACCGCGCACCGCGGGGTGGGAGCCGACACCCGCAGCACCAGCTCCGGGCCGATCCGCAGCTCCCGGCCGACCCACCCGTTCTCGGCGAAGCCGTCCGCGTCCACGTCGAGGACGAGGTTGGGCCGGTAGCGGACCGCGTCGACCGGGGAACCGGGCAGCTCGGCGGCCAGCCGGGCCAGGGTGGCCGTGGTGACCAGGTGCACCGGGGCGAAGTCGAAGAAGGTGCCCGGTGCCGCCGACGCGAGCGGGGTGGCGGCCACCGGCACCTCGGCGGCGAGACCGGCGGCGAGCACCGCGTCGGGGTCGGCGCGGTCCAGGACGGCCCCGACGGGCGGCCGGTCGATCAGCGTCACCGGGAGGCCGAGCACCCGCGACAGCACGTCGTCGACGTCGGGGTCCACGCTGGACACGGCCCGCCCGTCGGGCAGGGTGATCCGCACCGGGTCGGGTGCGGCCCCGGCGGCGTGGAACGCGAGCAGGCCGCGCCAGAGCCGGGGGTGCTTCGCGCTGGCCACCCGCCCGGTCTCCTGGTGCCGCAGGGCCAGCCGACGGTCGCCCGCCACTCCCGCCGGCCCGACGTCGGCGGCGGGCAGCCGCTCGCCCAGCATCGACTTCACCGGGTAACGCCACAGTTCCGCCAGCCGGCCGGTCACCGTGCCGCCGGCTGCGGGGAGGCCGTCGTGATCCGGATCGGGGGCGCTGGGGCTCCGGTCCGGGCCGCCGTGCCGGTGATCATGGTGCGGGTGGTCACCGGGCCACCCTAGCCTCGGGCTGTCGGCACCGATGCCCCACTCAGGGGGCGCGCCATGGCGACAGCGCACGGACGTCTCGGCCTGCGCAGGCGCTGCCGACGGAACCACACCCGGTCGTACGAAAAGCGATCCTGCGTGCTCTGCGGGCACGGGGCGAGCAGGGCCGTGATCTCCTGCCCGTAGCGCTGGCAGATCCAGTACCCGACGTCCGACGCCTCGCGGCGATCCTCATGACCACCAACACCCGGCAGGGCAAACGGCTGAGCCCAAGCTGCGGCCTGTTCTCGCCGACCGTCTACCCGTGGAGGAAGACCGGTCGGTACGCGACACCGTCCAGCGGCTGTTTGACTGGTCGCGTCGGTAGGCGCAATGCCGCCCCGCGAACGTTTCGGCTCTGGAAGCAACGCCGGTCCCCCCAGCCGGAGGCCCCACATCCGGATCTGCCGCTGACCGGGCGCGACGTCGAGTCACAGTCGGTCGAGGTGGCGCTCGCTAGCTGCGAGCGTGAGCAGGGGCGTCGACTGTGGAACAGCGTACCGAAGCGGCAAGATCGACCAGCTCGTCCGCCGGCCGGCCAGACGCGGGGTCACGCCGATGCGCGGAGGCAGGGTCCTCATACTGGCGGGCATGGCACGGGAGGCTTCGGCGGTCGACGCCGTTCGGCGATTCGCCGCGGCCCTGCACGAGATGCGTGGTCGACTACTCGCCGACCTGTTTCCCGTCGCAGACATCGCGGATCTTCTGGCGGCGGTCCGCTCGCGCCGGCAGCTACCACGGCAGGGCATCACCAGCAGCGGGATCGAGTACACCGTCCACGGCGCGGGGTGTCGGATGGTCAGCTCCGACGGCAGGGAGGTCGACGTCGACCTGGTTACCGATCCCGTACTCGGGCGCGAGGTCGAGGCATTCGACGCCTGCCGAATCCGCTGGTTCCTCGACGAAGCCGCCAAGGACGGATACAGCCATGAGGACATCGTGGCGGCCTGCACCCACCTCGCTGGTGAAGGCCACCTACGCGAGGTGGTTGAAGGCCGTTGGTTCACGCTGCCTGACGCTTCGGGCGGCCCGGCATGAGTCACCCTGGGAAGCGAGCTGGACGTGGGTACTGATATCGCTGGTGGGGTGGAGATCCGCCCGCACGGTCGTGGTTCGCCGTGGCTACTGACCGAGGTCAGCCTGGACGCCCTACCTCGCGACTACGACGCCTTCGGGCTGCTGTGCGGGGTGCGGAACTACGCCGGGTTCGCACCCGTCGCGCCCGGCCGTGGCCTACCGGCAGACGCCAGCCCGGAGCTGCTCGGCCTTCTGGACGGGGACAGCGAACACGATCACACGTGGGTGTCGTGGACGGAGCTGGCCCAGATCGACTGGAGCGCGCGGGCGCCCCGCGTCGACGACCGGATTCACGAGTACAAGCTGACCAGCGACGGACCGCGACTCGTCGGCAAGGCCGGCCATCACGGGGGTGCCTGGCGCGCGGTGGCCGGCGAGCACGCCGATCCCAGGGGCAGCGCCTACCCGGAGGGAACGGAATGGCGTGCCGGCGATCGGATATGGCGGGTGGAGCGCCTCTCCCACGGTGACGTGTTGCGTGCCGACCCGCAGTTGCGGGCGCTGCTGGACACCATGCGAGATCTCGCCGAGCAGCACGGGGACGACAACGTACGGCTGCTCATGTGGTTCGACAGCTAGCCATTGGCGGCTGTGGCGGCTTTCCGTGTCTCGCCCGGTGCGGAACTCCGGCGGGACGCGAGGGCCAGCCCCGTGGCAGACTCTCAGGATCGGTTCGTAGCGTGGGGGCCATGATTCGTACCGCGCACGCCCTGCTCGCCTCCGGCTCTGCCCCTGAAAAGGCCGCGCCGCCCGAGGACGGGCTGGTCGGCTTCGTCATCGGCCTGGTCGAGCGGCTCGGCGGCCCCGGCGCGGGTCTGGCCGTGGCCCTGGAGAACCTCTTCCCGCCGATTCCCAGCGAGGTGATCCTGCCGCTGGCCGGTTTCGTCGCGGGCCAGGGCCGGATGAGCGTGGTCAGCGCGATCTTCTGGACCACCCTCGGTTCCCTGCTCGGCGCCCTGGCCCTGTACTGGATCGGCGCCGCGCTCGGCCGGGAGCGGATCCGGGCGATCGCGCAGCGGCTGCCGCTGGTCAAGCTCAGCGACGTGGACCGCACCGAGGAATGGTTCCTGCGGCACGGGGTCAAGGCCGTCTTCTTCGGTCGGATGATCCCGATCTTCCGCAGCCTGATCTCCATCCCGGCCGGCGTGGAGCGGATGCCGGTGTGGACCTTCGCGGTCTACACGACGCTCGGCAGCCTGATCTGGAACACCACCTTCGTGATGGCCGGTTACCTGCTCGGCGACAACTGGCACCTGGTCGAGGGCTATGCCGGCGTGCTGCAGAAGGTGGTCATCGTCGCCTCCGTGGCGGCTGCCGGCTGGTTCGTCATCTCCCGGATCATCCGGGCGCGGCGCGGCACGGCGGCGCCGGACGCCGAGCCGGCCCCGCCCGCCGAGCAGGCCCCCCTGCCGTACGCGCCGGACCCGACCGGGCGAGGCACGATCTACCGCAGCGCCCACTCGGACGGGCCACCCGCCGGCTGGGACCGCGACGGGGCGCGCTGAGCCGAGGGCGCGCCCGGGGCCCGAGGCGCGCCGCCCGAGATCTTGGCAAGAATTCGCCCCTCCAGGGGCCGTTTCCGACCAAGATCTGGTTTCGGTTTTCGTGTGCCGTGCGCGCGCGGTGTCTGGTTTGTCGCCGCTGTCCGGTGCCGGGCCGGCCGAACTGGTCGCCGTTGGCACTGGGTGTCGGGTTTCGGGGTGTGACCGGGGGCATCGTGGGGGCGGAATCGTGGCCGCCCCGGGGTCGTTACACCATGCGTACGACCGAGCACGGGCACGCCCCTTCGGGTGGCCGGCCCGGGCCCCGGAATGATGGCGGGTCGCCGGTCGTTACACATGGTCCCGGCCGACGTGCAGGGCATCCCCCTTCGCCCCACGCGGCTGTTCTTGAACTTTGTTCATCGAGCGCCGGACGGTGCTTGCACCCGCACAAGCCGATCCCCCTTTCGGTGTGTGGGTGCCAACCCCCGAATGGAGCGTCCCCCATGAACACGTTCATCCGTAACAGCGTTCTCGGTATCGCCGGTCTCGCGT